>NZ_JBHVGV010000007.1:469885-471993 GCF_042800555.1 Streptomyces sp. NPDC057617
CCTTCGCCCCCTACCCCCCCCACGCTCCTGCCGCTCCGCCCACCCCCAACGCCCAACCGGGGGACCCGGCGCCCCCCCTACCGGCCCGCGCCACCCGCGCGGGCCGTCGCGGGGAGGGCGCCTGGGGCTGGCTGTTCGTCAGCCCCATGGTGCTGGTCCTCGGTCTGTTCCTGGTCCTGCCGATCCTGATGGCGCTGTGGGTGAGCCTGCTGCGCTGGAACGGGCAGTCCAACCCGTTCTCTGGGCAGGCCGACTTCGTGGGCCTGGACAACTACCGGGCCCTGCTCACCGAGGACGGTCTCGACCGCACGCTCTTCGCGACCGCCCTGCGCAACAACGCGTACTACGTCCTGCTGACCGTGCCGCTCCAGACCGTACTGGCGCTGGGCCTGGCCCTGGTCGTCAACCAGAAGGTGCTGCGCGGGCGCGGCGCCCTCCGTACGGCCTTCTTCTTCCCCTCGGTCACCAGCTCCATCGCCGTCTCCACGGTCTTCCTCTTCCTGTTCCAGGGCAGCGGGGCGGTCAACTCCCTGCTGTCGTGGATCGGGGTGAAGGGGCCGAACTGGTTCGCCGATCCGCGCGGAGTGCTCTCGCTGATCCTGGGCGGTCTGGGGATCGTCGATCCCGAGCGGCCCTCCGGGGTGCTGGCGGACCACTCCTTCATGGGGCTCCCGTGGTTCGAATGGCTCGCGGGGCCCTCGGTCGCGATGTGCACGATCATCCTGCTGTCCGTCTGGACCACCTCGGGCACCTTCATGCTGATCTTCCTCGCGGCGCTCCAGGACATCCCGCGCGAGCTGGAGGAGGCCGCCGCCCTGGAAGGGGCCAACCGCCGCCAGCTCCTGCGGTACGTGACGCTGCCCGCGCTGCGTCCCGTGCTGTTCCTGGTTCTCACCCTGGGGCTGATCTCCACCTGGCAGGTCTTCGACCAGGTGTATGTGATGGGCCAGGGCGCGCCGGGCAACACGACGCTGACCCCTGCCTTCCTGTCGTACTCCGCGGGCTTCGACAACGCGGACTTCGGGCAGGGCGCGGCGATCGCGTTCATCCTGCTCGCCCTGATCCTCTGTCTGACCGCTTTCCAGCGCTGGGCACTGCGGGACCGCGGCGCGCGTACGAGGAGGAACCGATGAGCGCCACCGGTACGGCCGTGCCCGAGCGGGCCGGAAGCGACCGGGCCGGGCGGGGGTCCCGCAAGCGCGCCCCGCGCGGGCACGGGCGGCCCGTACTGCCACGGTTCCCGGTGCCCGCGCGGGTGCTGGGGTACGCCCTGGTGGTGGGAATGGGCCTGCTCTATCTGCTGCCGTTCGCGCTGCAGTTGGTGACCGGCTTCAAGACCGATCCGGACGCCGCCACACATCCGCTCTCCCTGCTGCCGGCCACTCCGACGACCGCCGCGTATCAGCGGCTGTTCGGGCTGAGCCAGGTGGCGGAAGGGGTGCCGTTCCTGCGCTGGCTGGGCAATTCGGCGCTGGTGGCGGTGCTGGTGACCGCCGGGCGGGTGCTGTTCGACTCGATGGCGGGGTACGCGCTGGCGCGGCTGCGCTTCCCGGGCCGGGGGCTGCTGTTCGGCTTCGTTCTCGCGGTGATGGCGGTGCCGGGGGTGGCGCTGCTGATCCCCAAGTTCCTGGTGCTCAACACCTTCGGGATCTTCGACACCTATACGGCCATGATCCTTCCGCTGCTGGTGGACGCGGCGGGCATCTTCATCATGAAGCAGTTCTTCGAGTCGGTGCCGCGCGAGGTCGAGGAGGCCGCGCGGGTGGACGGTGCGGGGGTGTTCCGTATCTTCTGGTCCGTCGTCCTGCCGATGGCCAGGCCCGCGCTGATCACCCTGACGATCCTGTCGTTCCAGGGGTCGTGGAACGAGTTCACCCACTTCCTCGTCGCCACCCAGTCCGGCCAGTACGAGACGCTCACCACGGGCCTGGCCCGCTTTGTCTCGGGCGGTCTCGGCGGCGGTACGCAGTACCCGCTGAAGCTGGCCGCCGCGCTGCTGTCCACGGTTCCGGTGGCCGCGCTGTTCTTCTGCTTCCAGCGCTACTTCGTCAGCGGCGCGAACGCGGGCGCGGTCAAGGAGTGAGTACGGGGCGGGGCCCGGCGGGGAG
>NZ_JBHVGV010000007.1:472003-474063 GCF_042800555.1 Streptomyces sp. NPDC057617
GGGGGTTGGTTTTGTGGTTTGTCGTGGGTTGGTGGGGGGGGGGGAGGGGGGGGGGGGGGGGAGGGGGGGAGGGGGGGGGGGGGGGAGGAGGGGTGGCCCTCCCCTCCCCGCCCCGCCCCGTACCACCCCCCTCGCGCCACCCCCGTATCCCCTCGCGCCGCCCCCGTACCACCCCCTCCGTACCGCCCCCTCGTACCACCGCCCGTATCGCTCGGCCGTATCGCTCGGCCGATGAGGTGAAACACCCTCCGCCGCCGGTGCGGTCGGCGGGCGACCGGCCGCCTCCTCGCGAATGTGTCGATGACAGTGCCCGCGCAGCCGCGGGTGCCCGACACAGGCCGAGTAGCCGAGTAGAGAGGGAGCGTGATGCGCGCGGAGCACATCGACACCCGACTGCTGAAGGAACGGACCGAGCGGTCGCGGGACATGAACGGCGACGCCGTCAGGATCACCGAGCGGGTGCTGAAGGACGCCGCCGCGGACGATGCCGCGAAGAAGGACGTCATGGCGCTGCAGACGGCGGCGGCCCTGGAGCATCTCGCGGTGAGTGTGTACCGTACGGCCGCCGGGCTGCCGTTCATCAAGAACGGCACCAAGACGGTCGCCGAGTTCATCGCCACCACCGTCCAGCAGCACCAGGAACACGCCAAGGCGTTCAACGCCGCAGCCGTCAAGGCGGGCGGCAAGGAGCAGACCCGGCCCGACGAGCAGTACGGGGACATGGTCAGACGGACCCTGTCGTCCGCCAGGAACCCGGTGGATGTGATCAAGCTGTCCGCGTCCCTGGAGGACATGGCCGCGCGGACCTACACCAAATACGTGGGCCAGGTCCGTGACACCCGGGTGCGGCGGCTCTTCGCCTCGGTCGCGCCGGTCGAGGCCCAGCACCGCGCGACGCTGCTGGCCGTGCAGTCCCTGCTCACCTCGGGCCACGAGAACCTGGTCGAGATCCCGACGGACGCCCCGAGACTGCCCGCGGCCCTGGGGAGCGCGGGGATCCCCGATGTCTTCCAGGCGACCGCGAATGCCCGGCCGATGTCGGAAGGAGCGGTGCTGTGAGGCGTACGCGAGGCGGCTGGGAGCTGCCCATCGGTGAGAACGAGCTGAGCGGCCTCACCGAGGACATGGAGGAGACGCACCGGGAGACGCTGCCCGCGATGCGTACGAGCGCGGCGGATCTCGGCGAGCGGATCAGGGAGCTGGGGCACGCAAACCGGGGAAGTCAGGAAGGCCCGAAGAGTCCGGGGAGTCCCGCGCCGGACGGGCCGGTGGACGCGGGGCGCCGCCGCTTTCTGCTGAACGCCGGTGGCCTCGGGGCAGCCTTCCTGCTGACCGGCTGCTCCAGCCCCGGCACCGACGAGAAGGGAGTCTCGCCGCAGGCGGCTTCCTCCGAGGTCCTGCCGCCCAGGGCCGCCGTGGACACGGTCATGTACACCGCCGAGCTGCGGTTCGTCGCGCTCTCGGCGGCCCTGGAGAACCAGGCCGTGGGGGCGTACGGATCGATCCTGGCCGCCGCGGGGGCCGAGAAGTTCGGCGCCGTACCGCCCGCCGTGTCGACCTTCGTCACCATGGCGATGGCCCACCACATCGACCACGCCAAGGCCTGGAACGAGGCGCTGACCGCCGCGGGCAAGCCCGTCGTCACCGATGTGCCGCTGTCCAACCAGCGGGCGGTCACCGCCGCGCTGGACAGGGCCGCCACCGTCGACGACGCCGCCAAGCTCGCCCTGCAACTTGAGGAGCAGGCCGCGCAGACCTATCTCTCCGCCGTCTACCACGGCAAGAGCCGCGGCGGCATCGAGACCGCGGCCACCGTCGCGCCCGTCGAGGCGATGCACGCCTCGATCCTGCGCTTCATCCTCGGGCAGTACCCGGTGCCGGACGCCTTCCTGCCCGAGGACATGGCGGCGACACCGGGCCTTCTGACGGTCTGAGATGACGGTCCGAGAGCCGCACGGACAAGTCCGGTCGCGGGGGGCGGCGGAGGGGGAGGGGGGGAGTCTGGTGGCGCTGTTCTATGGCGTTTTGTGGTGGGTGTCGTGGGTGGGGAGGGGAGGTGG
>NZ_JBHVGV010000007.1:474073-478222 GCF_042800555.1 Streptomyces sp. NPDC057617
TTCCCGCCTCACCCTCCCCCACACCCCCCCCTCCCCGCTCCCCCCCCTCCTCCTGACCTCGCCACCCCCTCCCAAACCCCCCCCACCCCCGCTCTCCCCCCCCCCCCCCCCATCCCCCCCCCCCGGTCCCGGTGCGACACTGTGCGGGTCCTTGCCTTGCGGGTCCTTCGGTCAGGCGGGTCATGCGAACGTCCGCTGCTGAACCGTACGTTGCGTTCGTCCGGCGCTTTCGCGGTGTCCGGGCCGGGCGCGGGCACCGCCGCCGCTATCCCGGGCGCCGGGGCCGCCAGGGGAGCCGGAGTCTGCGGCGGTAGCCGCGCGAGGGGAGCACGGGACCGGTGCCGCGGTACCGAGGGTCCTCGTCGAGATACGGTCCTGGGCCGTCGTCCGCCGCGGTACGCAGGGCCTCCTTGTCGTACTGGGTGGTGGCGATCACGTCGACGAGCTGTTCCTCGGTGAAGGTCTCGGAGCCCCGTACATGCGGTACGAATCCGACGAGGACCCCGTCCTCCACGACCTCCGCCCGCAGGCCCAGCACCTCGTCCATGTCCCAGATCGCCTCACCGCCCTCGATGAGGACGATCTGCACACCGCACTGGTAGACGCCCAGGTGGGCCATATGGGCCATGACTCCCCGGGCCCGCAGTGAGGATACGAGACGGCCGGCGCGTTCCTCGTCCATCCGATGGCCACTCTCTGTGCGGTGACTCTGGGCTGCATGGTGGTTCTGGGTGCATATGCCCCATCGCACTCATGGTAGGCCGTTTCCCCGGGAGGGCGAGTTCCGGGATTCCGGTGCTCCGGCGCCGCGGAGGCCGCGGGTCAGCCGACGGCGGGCATGATGTCGAGGGAGACCTGGACGGGTACGCGGGCGCCGGTCCAGCCACGTACCTCCGGTTCGTTCAGCGAGCGGACCCAGATGTCCACCAGCGCCACGGTCTCCTCCCCCGGCCAGGGCCCGACGCCCACGACCCGCATCCCGGCCTGCGCGGCGGAGCGGATTCCGCAGGAGGAGTCCTCGACCGCCAGGGTGTCGACGGGCTCGGCGCCGCACAGCCGTGCGGCGGTCAGATAGACGTCCGGGTGCGGCTTGGGTCTGATCTCTCCTTCCGGTACGACGATGTGGTCGAAGCGGTCGAGCAGGCCCGCGGTGCCGAGGCAGGATTCGACGACTTCCCTCGGGCAGTTGCTGGCGACGGCGAGCGGGGCCAACTCACTTGATTCCTCGACCAGTTGGCGGGCGCCGGGCATGGTGAGCGGATTGTCGGCCACCAGGGTGCGGAAGTGCCCCAGCAGCAGACCGGTCATGTCCTCGGTGAGTTCCGGGTGTCCCGCCTCTTCGGCCATGAGGCGGCCGCATTCCGTGTAGTGCAGCCCTTTTGCGCGCTCGGCGAAGCCCGGCAGGGGGGCGAAACCGTACTCGCGCAGCGCCTGAATTCGGGCGTCCTGCCAGTGGCATTCGGTGTCCATGAGGGTGCCGTCGCAGTCGAAGACGATGGCCGCTGGGGTCCAGGAAAGGATGCGATGAGCTGTCATCCGATTGTTCCGTTCAGAAGAGCCCGGTAAGCGGCAGCACCGGCCGCCGCGACAGTGCGGAACACCGCGGGCACGCTGGTCACCCGCTGTCGGGCGGGCGCGATCCGGGCGGTCGCGGCCTTATGGAGAAGGCCGGTTGAGGCGACCACCCAAGAACATAACGATCGCTACGCTAGAGAGGAAAACTCTTCGTAGTCAAGTGGCTTCGCAGAGTATTTTGAGCTTTTACCTGTAGCAGAGGGCACCAAAAGCCTTCTGTTCGCCGTCCTGCAGAAAACGGAACACACAGGTGTCGTGGTGGATCGCGCACATAATTCGAGCAGGCGGACTGTGTTCGACAAAGCGTGCTGCTTTGAGCCGCCCGCGGGCGGGGCGCAGCAAAGTGCCGCCGCTGTAGACGGCCACGGCCTGGCGGGCGGCTTCCAGCAGCATGATGCCGGGGACATGGTCCGTGGGGTGGTCGAAGAAGAACGGGTGCCGGGGATCGGCGGGGTCGACCAGAACGGCTGGGCCGTCGAGCGCCACGACGACATCGTGCGCGCCGGTCACTCCCAGGCCCCGGATATCGGGGCGGGTCCGGCCGTTCAGCCCGTTCGGCGGCGCCGGGCGCATGCGGCCGACCCGTACCGACTCGTACTGCGCGTCATTCAGGAACCGCGCACCGCCGCCGGCCCGGGCGAACGGTATTCCGTGGACCATTCCGTGGGGCGGTATTCCACGGGACCCGAGTCCGGGGGCCGTGAGTCCACGGGCGGCGATTCCGCAGGCCGAGAAGGAGACATGGAGCCGCATACCGGTGATCGATCCGTCGGCGGCGGCGCGGCGTATGTCGTCCACCCGCACCTGGCAGAGGACCCCGGTGGCGCCGGAGAGCGCCCGGGGTTCCGCCCGGAAATCGATCTCGAAGAAAAGATCGGTGATGACGAGATGCATCGCCGGCGGGACATCGAAATACCGGAGCGGGATATAGATCCCGAGCTGGCGCAGCGTTTCGACGATCACCAGCGGGCTGTGCAGATCGGCGCCGTCGCGCGGGAAGGTGGGGTGGGACCGCGGCCAGGACGCGGCGGCCTCGAATCCGCCGTCCGGGCCCCGCCGTACGTCAGTGAGCAGCACCTCGGCCACGGAGTCCCGGTGCACCATCTCGCGGGCGACGGTGCGTGACCAGGACAGCGGCCGGACATCGTGCACGGTGGCGCCAACCGATGTGTCCATGCGACAAGAACACCGCAATTCCCGCGGTTGCGCACGCCGGTCCCGGGCCCTGTACGCACACCGGTCCAAGGGCCTGTCCGCCTCCTGATCCGGGCCCCGCAAGCCCGCCGCGTACGGTGGGAAAAGCCGCTACATTGCCTGCTGTCATGTAACGGAACGGCAATCCGGAGTACACGTGCAGGTTCGGGCGGAGCAGGTGCGGGCGAAAACGACACGGAGGTTTCTGCTGGAAGCGGCGGCACATCTGTTCGACGAGCGGGGTTACGCCGGGACCAGCATCAGCGATATCAGCGCGCAGTCCGGCCGTACCAGCGGGGCGATCTACTTCCACTACGCCAGCAAGGAAAATCTTGCCCTGGCCGTCGTCGAGGCGCATTTCGCGAGCTGGCCCGAGCTGATCGAACGCCATCGCTCGCCGGAATTCCCGGCGTTGGAGCGGCTGGTCGCGCTGAGTTTCGATGTGGCGAGGGCTTTCCGGGACGATGTCATCATCCGCGCGGGTGCCCGGCTCTGGGCGGAGCGCGCCGCCATCGACGCCACATTCCCGAAGCCTTTTGTGGGCTGGATGGAGACGGTCACCCAACTCCTCGAAGAAGCACGACAGGAGGGGGAGCTGGGGAATGGCATCACCCCTCAGGTCGCCGCGCACGGAATCGTCTGTGCCTTCTTCGGACTGCACACCGTCTCCGAGGCGCTGGAGGGGCGGCGGCAGATCGAAGAAGGGCTGCACGATCTGTGGCTGCTGCTTCTGAGCGGCCTTCAGACGCACCCCGATCCGGCGGGGCTGCTGGCGCGGGTGCGGGAGCGCCCGGCCGGTGCCGTATCCACCGGAACATGACGGGACCCGCCCCGGCCGGCGCCGCTTTCGCGAATACCGGCCGGGACAGGTCCCTGAGCGGCCCGGCAATGGTGCGTGACCCGACAATGCGTCAGGATTCCGGCCGGTACGGTCGGTACGGTCAGTACGGCCCGTTCACATTGTCGATCGAACCGTACCTGTCGGCCGCGTAGTTGCAGGCGGCGGTGATGTTGGCGACCGGGTCGAAACTGTCCATCGACGTACCGGGCACGTGATAGGCCTGGAACGTGGGGTCGATGACCTGGAGAAGGCCCTTGGAGGGCGTTCCCGCGGCGGCGTTGGAGTCCCAGTTGTTGATGGCCTGCGGATTGCCGGAGGACTCGCGCATGATGTTGCGGTAAATGCCGTCGTAGCTGCCGGGAATGCCATTGGCCGCCATGACGTCCAGGGATTCCTTGATCCAGCCGTCCAGATCGTTCGTGTACGTCTTCTCGGCGGCCGGGGCGGCCTCGGTGACCGTACCGCCCGCGTCGGCCGAAGCGTTCTCAGCGGTTGCGTTCTCGGTGGTCGCGTTCTCGGTGGTCGCGTTCTCGGTGGTC
>NZ_JBHVGV010000008.1:0-406615 GCF_042800555.1 Streptomyces sp. NPDC057617
ACCAGGTACCCTTTCGCCGCTGTGGCCACCCCTGTGACGCTCCTGTCCGCATGGGCCGCGCCTCCCGGGGGGCCCAGGGCCGCGTCGCGCAGCCCGCGCGCGACGCCCGCCGGGAGCACGTGAGTGGTGTAGCGGCGCTCGGATTCGAGCCCCTTGTCCGCGCCCACGCTCCGCGCGACCAGCGCCTTCGACAGCCCCTCGGCGTAGTTGCGGGTACGGAAGTAGCCGAAGCGCTCGCGTCCCGGCGGGACCTTGTGGTGGATGACCGACCGGTCGTCGATCAGGATCACCGCGTCCGGCACGGCCCTGCTCAGCCGGATGCACAGCTCCGTCTCCTCGCACCCCAGCGGGCGCTTGTCGCCGTCGCGCCCGATGCCCGTCGCGAACCCCCCGGCCGCGTCGAACGCCGTACGCCGGAACGACGCGTTCCCGCCCAGGACATTGCGGACCCGCACCCTGCCCCCGGGCAGCCCCCGGTACGTACAGCCGACCACCCAGTCGAACTCCTGGGGGAACCAGTCCGGCCGGCGCCCGGACGACCAGGCCGGTTCCGTACGCCCGCCGACCGCCAGCACCTTCGGGTCCTCGTACGCCTCGTCGAAGTACCGCAGCCAGTCGCGCTCGGCCACCGCGTCGTCGTCGAGGAACGCGACCAGCTCGCCGCGGGCGGCGGCGATCCCGGTGTTGCGGCCCGCGGAGAGGCCGCGGGGGCCCGCGTTGGCGAGCACCCGCACCTCCCCGCGCGCCGTGTGCTGCTGGTACTCCCGGGTGAGCCGCTCCAGCAGGGCCGGGTTGTGGTCGACCACGAGCAGGGTCTCCAGGGCGGGCAGCGACTGGGCCCGCACCGAGTCGACCGCCGCGAGGATGTCCTGCCAGCGGTCCTCGGTATAGACGCAGATCACCACGGAGAAGGGCCGGTGACGCCGGGCCGGGTGACGGTGGGTCCGGTGCGGGCGGCTCATGACACCTCGCCCCGGGGAACCGCGCCCAGGAGCGCCGTCGCGCCGGTACGGACGGCCCGCGCCGCCCGGGTACGCGCCGCCCGTACGGCCCGGGGGACGCCCCGCTCGCGGAGGATCACCCTGAGGACGCGGAGGCCGTCCCGTACGGCTCTCAGATTGCTGGCCCCATGGATCCGGTCGTACTCATGGCTGGGTATCTCCTGCACCTTCAGCCCGGCCTTGACGACCCGGATGTTCATCAGGGTCTCGACCTCGAACCCGGTGCAGTCCAGGGTGATGTCGTCCAGGCAGTGCCGCCAGAAGGCGTTGTAGCCGTAGCAGAGATCGGTGTAGCGGGCGCCGAACTTGGCGTTGACGACCGCGCACAGGACCCGGTTGCCGAGCTTGCGGATCGCGGTCATGTCGTCCGTACCGCCGCCGTTGGCGAAGCGGGAGCCCTTGGCGAAGTCGGCGCCGGAGACCAGGGCCGAGACATAGGAGACGATCTCCTGGCCGTCGGCCGAGCCGTCCGCGTCGATCATCACGATGATGTCGCCGGTGCACGCGGCGAATCCGCTGATCAGGGCATCGCCCTTGCCCTTGCCGCGCTGGGCGACGACCCTGACCTCCGGCCACAGCTCGCGGGCCACCCGCACGGTGTCGTCGCTCGAATCGCCGTCCACCAGGACGACTTCATGGATCCAGTCGGGCAGGGTCGCGAAGACGTATGGAAGGTTGCGCGCCTCGTTCATCGCGGGAATGACCACGCTCACGGGCGGCGCGATCGCGAGATGCGAGGAGACGGGCCGGTAGCGCAGGGCCCCGGTGGACGCGGCAGGTGCCGCTTCATGTGCTAACGGCTCTTCGCCCGGTGCCGCCGGGCGCAGAAAAGCGCTCACGAGTCGTGTTCCCTCTCGTCCGGTGGACCGCCCGCCCCCGGGCGGTCCGGCTGAGTTTCCGGTTCGAAAGGGGGGTTCTCACCCCGGACATGACGGCATGGCACTCCGTGCTGAGCGGGTGAGCTGTGGTACTGGCCGCGCGGCACGCGATTCGGCCCCGGGCCGTGTCGGCCTGGAGCGGTCACCGAGCGGCACCCCCCTAGGGCCCGACGACACCGTGACGACAGGCCCTATTGCACGCCCCGCCCCGGGACCCACCGCGGCACTTGAGCCCTCCCCTTGAGCCGCCATGCCGTGGACCGAGACCGATGGACCGATGCGGGTGGATGTACGACGGTATTGATGAATCGGACTGTATGGCAAGACCTGGGATCTCGAATCGCTTTTTGGCTTTTTGGCCGTACTTCGACGGTCGCATCCCGTACCTCCCTGATCGTTTCCATTCGATCTCCGGCAGATGCGGGGCAGCTCCGAAACCTCGCCGAAATGTTTTTGGCATGGACACTTCCAGTGAACTGTGGCGGCTGGTACCACAGTTCAGGCAGAAACCCTGCCCCTGCTTCGGAGAGGTCTCATGAAACTGTCCCGAATCACGGCACTCGCGTCCTCGCTCGTCCTGGGGGCGGTGCTGGCTCTCACCGGAGCGGCCGCCGCCCAGGCCGCCCCCGCCGCCGCCGTCGACTATGTGGCGCTGGGGGACTCGTACTCCTCCGGTGTCGGAGCCGGCGCCTACGACAGCGCCAGCGGCAACTGCAAGCGCACCCCCAGGGCCTATCCGGCCCTCTGGGCGGCCGCGCACGCACCCACGACCTTCGCCTTCACCGCGTGCTCCGGCGCTCGTACGGGTGATGTGACCGCCGGTCAGCTCGGCCCGCTCAACGCGGCCACCGACCTCGTCAGCATCAGCATCGGCGGCAACGACGCCGGCTTCGCCGATGTGATGACCACCTGTGTCCTCCAGTCCGAGGCCACCTGTCTCAACCGGGTCGCGCAGGCCCGCAGTTACGTCGACAGCACCCTTCCCGGAAACCTCAACTCGGTGTACGGCGCGATCAGATCGAAGGCTCCCTCGGCCCGCGTGGTCGTCCTCGGCTACCCGCGCTTCTACCAGCTCAACGGCAACTGTGTGGTGGGGCTGAGCGAGAACGAGCGCGCCGCGATCAACGCCGCCTCCGACCATCTCAACTCGGTCACCAGCAAGCGCGCCGCCGACCACGGCTTCACCTTCGCCAGTGTCGCCGGGGCCTTCACCGGGCATGAGATCTGCTCGGGCAACGCCTGGCTGCACAGCGTCAACTGGCTGAACATAGGCGAGTCGTACCACCCCACCGCCGCCGGTCAGTCGGGCGGCTATCTGCCGGTCTTCACCTCGGCCGCCTGATGCGGACGGGACCGGCAGAGGGTCCGGGCACCGCCGACGGGCCCCGGAGCCGCTGCCGGTCCCGTACTGGTCCCGTACCGGTTCCGGCCGGGCGGCAGGGCGTAGGTGGGCGGACCGGCTCAGAAGGCCCGCCCGGCGAAATGTCCAACTACCCCTGAAATGCGGTGGATCGAGCCATGGGCGTCAATCCCCGTACGGGTGTGGTTCCTTGCGAAGGCGGGATACCCGAGTGTCGTGAGGGGGCGCTAGGGTTAACCTGCCCGGGTCGGGTGCCCTCGTACGGGTGGGGAGTGACATGAAACAGATAACGGCACACAGCAGGGCGCGAGTCCCTGCCGTCGTGTGCGGGAGCAGCGCGACCAGTTCGCGCCTCGACCGCCATCTCTCGGTGCTCGGCGGTCCCGCCGTCCCGCAGGGAGAGACGGCCGAGGCGACGCTCCTGATGCGCGAACTGACCGCGCGGGACGCCTCCGAGACGCACCGGAGCAAGAGCGCGCGGGTCTCGCTCTTCGCGCCGCTGCGCCGGCTGCGCCGCTCGCTGTTCGGCAGCCGCGACTGACCTTCGCGGCAGCGAACCGGTGGCCGGCGTTCCGGTGCTCCGGTGTTCAGACGATCCATCACGCGCCCGGGTGATCCCGGCCCTCCGGCGCGGTGCCCTTCCCGCTCGCCCGTCCTCCCCAACGGCCCCGCGGCACCGCGTCGGATGTCCCCGGGCGGCTCGACCTGTACTCGACTCCCGCTCGACCCGTACTTGAGTCCCGCTCGACCCGCCCTTGAAGCCCGCTTGTCTTTTACGCGCGCTTCTGCCCTCGGGCCGGCTGCCCTCAGACGAGCTGCCCTCAGATCAGCGCGAACTGGCCTTCCGGGCCCTCTTCGTGGTGGTCCAGTACGGAGGCCGGCCGCCGTGCCGCGGACGGGACCGGCAGGACGCCCGCGGCCCGCAGCTCATCCGGACCGATCTCCGGGCCGCCGCGCAACTCCTTCTGGAGCGGCCGGAGTTCCGCGAGCAGCGCCAGCACCGTGATCAGTTCCAGCAGTTCCGAGGTCCACTCCTGCGGCCAGGCCGGGGGCCGGATCGCCTCCAGCGTGCCCGGCTCGGCGGGCGCGGTGCGCCGCTCGAACCACAGCTCCAGGATCCGTACCCCGCTCACCGTGAACTCCCATGCCCCGTGCGGTACGGGCGAGATCCGGCCCGTACCGAGCAGGAGCGCCTCGTCCTCCGGGTCGTATGCGATCTCCTCGGGCCGGGCGGGAATCGCGGCCCGTACGTACGGGCGCCGGCCGCCCGGCAGCCGGGGCCGTTCGCCGCCCCGCGCCCCGCGGAGCTGGACCTCGGTCATCCGCCGCCCGAGCGCGACCCCGGAGGCCCAGACGTCCGGATCGGCGGTCAGCGGGACCGCGGGGCCCTCGGGGGAGGGGACGGCGGCGGCGACGGCCCACGCCAGCAGCTCCTCGGCGGTGACCTCGTGCCCGTACCGGACCGAGAGCAGGCCGAGCAGCCCGGGGGCGACATTGGGTTCCGTGCCGCCGGGGCGTCGGTAGAGCGGCCGGATACGGACCGGCCCGCCCCCGGCGGAACGCCCGTCCGGCAGCAGCCCGGTCACCAGCAGCGCGGGGCCCTCGCCCTGCGGTACGTACCCCTGTTCCAGGGCGAAGAGCTGATGCTCGTCGGCGACCCGCCACAGCTCGGGGCGTGCCGCGTCGATCAGCCGGTGGTCCGGGATCAGCCACTGCTCGTCGAACGGTCCGTGCAGTACCCGGCGCGGCTGCGGGCAGCGCCCGGACTCCCGTGCGAACCGGCCGGTGCCGGTGGCCCCGCCCGGCAGCGCGGCGACCGCGCTGTGCGGCGTACGGGCCCGGCTCGGCCCGAACAGCGTCTCGCGCTCGGCGCCCCCGGCCCCTACGAGCCGGTCCCAGCGGGCCGTCAGGGACGCCCGGTCCGGGGCCAGGATCCAGGACCTGCCGAGCCGCAGCGGAGCCGCCGACCACGGCAGGAGATCCGCCAGCAGCGGGCTCCCGCCCGTCGTACCGGACCGCGTCGCCGTCATCCGGACCGCCCTCCCGTCGGTCTGCGCGCCCTCTGCGGCATCGTATCCGCCGCCCCATCGGGCCCGCCCGGACCCGCTTTGTCCTCGATCGCCGCACGGAAATCGCGGGACGGGCTCGTTGCGCTGTATCCCTAGTCGCCGGACGGGCTCTTCCGCGCCTGCTCGGCCGTGAGGTCCGTCTCCACTGTCACCGAGAACGAGAAACGGTCGCCCCGGTAGCGGATCCGGGCCACATCCACCACCCGGCCCTCGTCGTCGTACGTCACGCCCGTGTAGTGCAGGATCGGGCTGAGCAGCGGCACCCGCAGCAGCTCCGCCGTGGCCGGGTCCGCGAGGCGCGCCTCGACCGTGTCCGTGATCCGGCTGATCCGGACGCCGAGGCCGTCGCGCAGCACCTTGGTCATCGGCCAGCGCTCCAGGTCCGCCACGTCCAGCCCCGCCGCGATCTCCGGACGGACCGCGTTCTCCGCCCAGTTGACCGGCTCCCCGCTCTCGCCGTCGCAGCGCAGCCGCCGGTAGCTGATCACCTCGTCGAGTCCCGGGAAGTACTCGGCGAGTTCACCCGGGACCGGGGCGGGACCGTGCCCGAGGACGGTCGTACGCTCCCCCGACTGCTGCGCCACGATCGCGTCGACCGAGCCCAGCAGCCGGCGCGGCGCGCCCCGGCGCACGCCCGGCTCGATAAAGGTGCCGCGCCTGCGGTGCCTGCTGATCAGGCCCTCCTCCTCCAGCTCCTTGAGGGCCTGACGCATCGTCAGCACACTGACCCCGTAGTGCGTGGCGAGCTGCTCCTCGGTGGGCAGCCGCAGCGGATCGTGCGGCCGGCGGCCGAGTATCGAGGCGCGCAGCGACTGCGAGACCTGGTACCACAGCGGCAGCTTGCGGTTCAGGACCAGCGAGTCGGGGGCGAAGGCGGTCACCTGCTCCTCCACAACTGTGATCTCACGCCGGAACCCCTGGCCCGGAGCCCGACGGCCACGGCCCCCCGGATCAGGGCCCCTGGGCCGGAGCCCCTGAGGCAGGCCCCGTGTGTCAGGGCCTGAAGTGGCGCTCAAGACCCTGCCACACGTCGTCGTACCCGCGCTGGAGATGGGCCGCTCCGGCCGCCTGCGCGGTCGCGGCCACCGGCCAGCGGGTCTCGAACATGAACGCGAGACCGTCGTCGATCTTCTGCGGCTTCAGTTCGGCGGCGCTCGCCCGCTCGAAGGTGTCCCGGTCCGGGCCATGGGCCGACATCATGTTGTGCAGCGAGCCCCCGCCCGGGACGAAGCCGCCCTCGCCGGCCGTCTTCGCGTCGTACGCGCCCTCGATCAGGCCCATGTACTCGCTCATCACATTGCGGTGGAAGTACGGCGGCCTGAAGGTGTTCTCGCCGACCAGCCAGCGCGGGCCGAAGACCACGAAGTCGGCGTTGGCCAGGCCCGGGGTGTCGGAGGGCGAGGTCAGTACGGTGAAGATCGACGGGTCGGGATGGTCGTAGCTGATCGACCCGATGACATTGAAACGGCGCAGATCGTATACGTACGGCACATGGCTGCCGTGCCAGGCGACGACGTCGAGCGGCGAGTGGTCGTAGGTGGCGGCCCAGAGGTTCCCGCAGAACTTGTTGATCACCTGGACCGGCCGCTCGATGTCCTCGTACGCGGCGACCGGGGCCAGGAAGTCCCGGGCGTTGGCAAGGCCGTTGGCGCCGATCGGGCCGAGGTCGGGGAGGGTGAACGGCCGGCCGTAGTTCTCGCAGACATAGCCGCGCGCCGTCTCGTCCAGCAGCTCCACCCGGAAGCGCAGCCCGCGCGGGATCAGCGCGACCTCGCCGGGGCGGGCGGCCAGCAGGCCCAGTTCCGTACGGATCAGCAGCCCGCCGCGCTCGGGGACGATCAGCAGCTCGCCGTCCGCGTCGCTGAACACCCGGTCGGTCATGGCGGTGTTGGCGTGGTAGAGGTGCACGGCCATACCGGTGCGCCGCGTCGAGTCCCCGTTGCCGCCCAGCGTCCAGAGCCCGGCCAGGAAGTCCGTACCGGGGGCCGGGTCGGGCAGCGGATTCCAGCGCAGCCGGTTGGGGTCGGGGACGGTCTCGGTGAACGGTGCGCCCCTGACCGCGCCGTTGCCGATCCGTACGAACGGCGGGTGCGCGGCCGACGGGCGGATGCGGTACAGCCACGACCGGCGGTTCTGGGCGCGCGGCTCGGTGAACGCGCTGCCGCTGAGCTGCTCCGCGTAGAGCCCGAGCGGCGCGCGCTGCGGCGCGTTGCGGCCGAGCGGCAGCGCGCCGGGGACGGCCTCCGAGGTGTGTTCATTGCCGAAGCCGGGGGAGTGCTCAAGATCCCCGGCGGTCTTCCGTGCCTGCTCGATGCCGCTCATCGTCCGCGTCCGCTCCCTGTCCGCTCACGGCTCGTACCGTCCCTGTCCGGACGAATTCCTATGTACTACCGTAGGAATGCGGTCGCGGCACGTCAACGGGCCACGCGGCATCATGGGATCCGTGCCACACGACCGTACGGACGCGACACCGGGCGCGGAGCCGGACATCCGGCCGGATACGGGCCCGGGGCCCCGAGGGCTCCCCGCCGGGCCCGCCGGGGAGCCTTCCGCGGACGGGCTGCGCCGGGTGCCCGTCCAGCAGCGCAGTACGGAGCGGCTCGCCCGGATCCTCGACGCCTGCGCCGAACTCCTCGACGAGACGGGGTACGAGCGGCTCTCCACCCGGGCCGTCGCCGTGCGCGCGGGCGTGCCCATCGGCTCCGTCTACCGCTTCTTCGACAACAAGCGCGCCATGGCCGACGCGCTCGCCCGGCGCAATCTGGACCGCTACGCCGGGCGCGTCACGGAGCGGCTGGCACCGCTGGACGCGCGCGACTGGCGGGCCGCGATCGATGCCGTACTGGACGAGTACCTCGCCATGCGGCGCACCGTGCCCGGCTTCGGACGGGTCGATTTCGGCGCCCAACTCCCCCTGGGAACACGGGTGATGGCGACCGCGCCGGAGGCGGATCCCGGGCTGCGGGTGGTGGGCCGCCTGACCGGGCTGCTGGCGGCGCATCTCGGCCGGGCGCCCACGGAGCAGCTGCACCGGACGGTCCTGGTCGCGGTGGAGGCCACCGACGCACTGCTCCAGCTCGCGTTCCGCAGGGACCCGGCGGGCGACCCGGGGATAGTGGCGGAGACCAGGGAACTGCTCCGGGCGTATCTGGCGAGAACGCTGGACTGAGTGCTTGGACCGAGGGCTTGGACCGAGGGCTGGGGCGGTGGGTCTGGGGCGAGTGCTTGGACCGAGGGCCTCTCCGCTCCGGTCGCGGAGCCGGCGCCCCCGCTGTGACCTGGGGTTTTGCGCTTATTGCTCGCATGTCAACATCTTGTAAACGGCCGGAAACCGGCCCTAACGTCATGCGGACCGCCGCCCCGGCGGGAGTTCAAGGGTGAACGTGAGGGGCCTTTCCATGCTGACCATCCTCGGCTTTGTCATGATCGCCACCTTCCTGGTGCTGATCATGATGAAGAAGATGTCGCCGATCGCGGCGCTGGTGCTGATCCCCGCGCTGTTCTGTGTGTTCGTCGGTCAGGGCGGACAACTCGGCGACTATGTCCTCAAGGGAGTCGGGGATCTGGCGCCCACGGCCGCCATGCTGATGTTCGCCATCGTCTACTTCGGCGTGATGATCGATGTCGGGCTCTTCGATCCGGTCGTCCGGGGCATTCTGCGCTTCTGCAAGGCCGATCCGATGCGGATCGTCGTCGGTACGGCCCTGCTCGCCGCGATCGTCTCGCTGGACGGCGACGGCTCCACCACCTTCATGATCACCGTGTCCGCGATGTATCCGCTCTACAAGCGGCTCGGGATGAGCCGGATCGTGATGACCGGGGTCGCGGCCACCGCGAACGGCGTGATGAACACCCTGCCCTGGGGCGGCCCGACGGCCCGCGCGGCCACCGCGCTCAAGGTCGACGCCGGTGATGTGTTCGTCCCGATGATCCCGGCGCTGGGTGTGGGGCTGCTCTGTGTGTTCGTACTCGCCTATGTGCTGGGGGTACGGGAGCGCAGGCGGCTGGGGATGCTCACCCTGGACGAGGCGCTGGAGAGCGGGACCGTGACGACCGGGCAGCCGGTCCTGGTGAAGAGCGGCGGCGGTACGGGGACGAGCGCGACCGGCGGCAGCGGCACTGGCAGCGGCGGCACCGGAACCGGCGCGGACGACCGTACCGTTCCCGCCGAAGGAATGGGCAACCGTACCGTTCCCGCCGAAGGATCCGAACGCTCCGAAGGCGCACAGGGATCCGAGGGCCCCGGCGACGGCGGTTTCCAGGGGCTCGACCCGCACCGCGCCACCCTCCGCCCCCGCCTCTACTGGTTCAACGCCGCGCTCACCGTCGCCCTGCTCACCGCGATGATCATGGAGCTGCTGCCCATCCCGGTCCTCTTCCTCCTCGGCGCGGCGCTCGCCCTCACCGTCAACTACCCGAACATGGCCGACCAGAAGGCCCGGATCGCGGCCCATGCCGACAATGTCCTCAATGTTTCCGGGATGGTCTTCGCGGCGGCCGTGTTCACCGGCGTCCTCACCGGTACCGGTATGGTCCAGCACATGGCCGACTGGCTCGTCGGTGCCATTCCCGAGGGGATGGGCCCGCACATGGCGCTTGTCACCGGTGTGCTGAGCGTGCCGCTCACCTACTTCATGTCCAACGACGGTTTCTACTTCGGAGTCCTGCCCGTGCTCGCCGAGGCCGGCGCCGCCCATGGCGTCTCCCCGCTGGAAATAGCCCGTGCCTCACTGGTCGGGCAGCCGCTGCACATGTCGAGCCCGCTGGTGCCGGCCGTCTATGTCCTGGTCGGCATGGCCAAGGTCGAGTTCGGCGACCACACCAGGTTCACCGTCAAATGGGCCGCCCTGACCTCGCTGGTGGTGCTCGGCGCCGGGCTCCTTTTCGGCATCATCTGATGGTGCGGCGACGGGGCGGGGACCGGGTGCCCGGCGGGCGGGGCTGGCTCCTCCGGCTGGTCGTCGCGTTCTGCTTCGCGCAGGGCGCGGTGTCGATGGCGCGCCCCGCGGTCTCGTACCGGGCCCTTTCCATGGGCGCGGACGAGCGCGCGATCGGTGTGATCACCGCGGTGTACGCGCTGCTTCCTCTCTTTGTCGCCGTACCGCTGGGCCGCAGGACCGACCGGGGGCGGTGCGCCCCGCTGCTGGCCGCCGGGGTGGTCCTCATATCCGCCGGCTGCGCCCTCAGCGGTACGGCGGGCTCGCTCGCCGCCCTCGCGGTCTGGAGCGGGCTGATGGGCCTCGGGCATCTCTGCTTCGTCATCGGCGCCCAGTCGATCGTCGCCCGCCGCAGCGCCTCCGCCGAACAGGACCGAAACTTCGGCCACTTCACCATAGGCGCCTCCCTCGGGCAGCTCGCGGGACCGGCCGCCGCCGGGCTGCTGGTCTCCGGCCAGGGCGCGGGCATGGACCGTACGAGCGCCCTCGCCCTGCTCGCCTCGGCGGCCGTCGCCGCGGCCGCCTTCACCGCGCTCTGGCGGCTCGAACCCCGTACCCCCGCCGCCCGCGCCGCCGGACGGCCGGCCAAGGTGCCCGTCGGGCGGATACTGCGGACCAGAGGCGTCCCCGCGGGCATGTTCATCAGCCTGGCCGTGCTCTCCACGACCGATGTCCTCACCGCCTATCTGCCGGTCATCGGCGAGCGGCGGGGCATCGCGCCCGCCACCATCGGCCTGCTGCTCAGCCTGCGCGCCGCCGCCACCATCGCCTGCCGGCTGGTGATGCCGCCGATGCTGCGCCTGCTCGGACGTACGGCCCTGCTCACCGCGACCTGTCTGCTCGGCGGACTGCTGTGCGCGGGCATCGCCCTGCCCGTACCGGTGTGGGGGCTCGGTCTGGTGCTTGCCGCGCTCGGGTTCTGTCTGGGGGTCGGCCAGCCGCTGTCGATGACCACCGTCGTACGGGCCGCTCCCGACGAGGCGCGCTCCACCGCCCTGGCGCTGCGGCTCACCGGCAACCGCCTCGGACAGGTCGCCGCGCCCGCCTCCGCCGGTCTTGTGGCGGGGGTCGCCGGGGCGGCCGCGCCCTTCATGATGCTCGGCGCGCTGCTGATCGCTGCGGCGGGGATGGGACTGCGGAAGCCGGGCGCGACACCGGGCGGGACAGTGGACGGGACACCGGAATCCGCGGGGAAACCGGTTACTGAACCGGTTTCCCGGCACGGCTCCTGACGCCTTCCGTACCCTGGCCCCGAACCTTCGCGCGAAACGTTCCGCGACCGCGCGTAGTCGGCTAACTTCAGGCGTCGCACCCGCTCCACCTCTCCCTCCCCGGGCGGAACATCCATGACTCGCGCCATCTCTCTGCACAGTGTCACCAAGCTGTACGGCCGGTCCGTGCCGCCCGCCGTCGACCGCTTCTCGCTCGATATCGCCCCCGGTGAGTTCGTGGTGCTGCTCGGCCCGTCGGGCTGCGGCAAGTCGACCGTGCTCCGCATGATCGCGGGGCTGGAGGACATCACCGAGGGCGAACTCCTCCTCGACGGCGTGTACTCCAACCTCATGCCGTCCCGGGAACGCGGTATGGCGATGGTGTTCCAGAACTTCGCGCTCTACCCGAACATGACCAACCGCGACAACATCGGCTTCCCGCTGCGGCTGGAGAACCCCCGCGCGGACACCAGCCAGCGGGTCCAGGCCACCGCCAGGATGCTCGGCATCGAGAGCGTACTCGACCGCTATCCCAGCCAGCTCTCCGGCGGCGAACGCCAGCGGGTCGCGATGGGCCGGGCCATCTCCCGGCGGCCCTCGGCCTTTCTGATGGACGAGCCGCTCTCCAATCTGGACGCGAAGCTGCGTAACCATCTGCGTGCCGAGATAGCCCAGCTCACCGCCGAACTCGGCGTCACCACCGTATATGTGACGCATGATCAGGCCGAGGCGATGTCGCTGGGCGACCGGGTCGCGGTGATGCGCGGTGGAGTGCTCCAGCAGGTGAGTGCGCCGCGCGAGGTGTACGCGCTGCCGGAGAACGTGTTCGTCGCCGCGTTCATCGGCACCCCGCGGATCAATCTCCTCCAGGCCGTGGTGTATGCGCCGTTGGCCGGGCGGATGTCCATCGACCTCGGCAAGCAGCGGCTGCCGCTGCCCGAACCCCTCAGCTCCGACCACCAGTTGCTCCGGATCCAGCAGGGCCGGCAGATCATCGTGGGGCTGCGGTCCGAGGCCGCGCGTATCGCGTCGCCCAGCGAGGCGCGCTCCGGCGAGGTGGCGCTGAGCGGGATCGTCGAGCACATGGAGTACCAGGGGCACGAGGCGCTGGTGCATCTCAACACCGGCTCCCGGCCCGCCGTGGTGACCGAACTCGAATCGCCGCGGCCCGCGAACCGGCCGAGGACCGCCCCGCGCCGCCGCAGGAACGGGCAGAAGCCCGGCGTGCTGGGGCGGCTCCGGGGCCGGGCCGCCGGACGGGCCGGCGGTCCCGCCGGGGGCGTCGACGAGCCGGAGCAGCCGACGCCCCTCACGTACAGCCCCGACCGCCCGGCCATCACGGCGAGCGATCTCGTCGTCCGTACCGGCCCCGACATGCGGCTGCGGACGGGCGCGCAGGTGCCGCTCCTGGTCGATCTCGCGCATCTGTACGTGTTCGACGACTACGGCCGCCGGATCTGCCCGGCACCGAGGAAACTGCCGGGCCTGGACGCGTGAACGGGTTGCGCGGTCGACAACCGAGCCGTGTCCTCAAGCGCCGGACCGGCTGGCTGTGTCCTCAATCGCCGGACGGGCTGACCGTGCGCGGGAGCGTGCCACCGCCACTCCGGCCAGGCACAGTGCGCCGCCCGCGAGCGTGAACAGGCCGGGGACCTCGTCCAGGAACAGCCAGGACATCAGCACCACCAGCGCCGGAACCGCGTACGTCGTCGCCCCCATCCGTCCCGCCGTCGTACGGGCCAGTGCGTACGCCCACGTCGTGAACGCCAGCGCGGTCGGGAACACGCCCAGATAGACCATGTTGAGCGTGGCGGACAGCGGGGCGCTCCCGATCTCGTCGAGGAGCTGCCCCGCGAACGGCAGGCAGGCGACGGCGCCGATCAGACAGCCGAACACCGTCGCCTGGAGCGCGGTCGCCTTCGCCAGCACCGGCTTCTGCGCGACCACCCCGGCCGCGTACGCCACCGCCGCCAGCAGACAGAGCAGCACCCCGAGTACCGAGGCGCGCCCCTCGCCCGACATCGAGAGTCCCACCGCCACCGCGCCCGCGAACGACACCGCCATGCCCGCGACCAGCCGGGGCGGCAGCGTCTCGCCCAGCAGCCGGGAACCGAGCAGGGCGATGAGGACCGGGCCTATGTTCACGAGCATCGCGGCCGTGCCCGCGTCCACCTCCCGCTCGCCCCAGTTGAGCACCACCATGTAGACGCCGAACCACAGCACGCCCGAGACGACGATCCCGGGCCAGGCCGCCCGGGGCGGCAGACCTTCGCGCCGTACGAGCCAGACCGCGCCGAGGACCAGCGCCCCGGCGAGCAGCCGGCCGAGGGCCAGTGCCCCCGGCGAGTAGGCGGCTCCGGCGCTGCGGATCGATACGAAGGCCGAGGCCCAGCAGAAGACCGTCACCCCGGCCGCGGCCAGGGGGAGCCAGGCGGCGGGGGAGGGGGACTTCACCGAGGAGGACTTCACCGAGGGGGTCTTTACCGAGGGGGCCTGCGCGGAGGCCGTCCGCGCCGGTGGCGTCGTGCGGTGCGAGTGCGTCATACGGGGAAGGTACGCGGACAACAGTTCGGCCCTCACCGCAATATGCGCGGCTCGATCCCCAGCCCTTCGTACAGCGCCCGCTCGCCCTCCGGCGTCACCTTCACCGCCCGCTCGGAGCCGATCCGTACGCACCAGCCGCTGTCCAGCGCATGGCGGCAGAACGCCGCGCCCGCCACCCCGGCCAGATGCGGTCTGCGTTCCGTCCAGTCCAGACACGGCCGTACGAGCGGCCGCCGCCCCGAGCGCTCCAGAGCGATCCCGTACTCCCCGAACCACTTCAGGCCCCGGTCGGTGAGCGCGAAGCCGGTGTCCTGGCGGAGCAGTCCCCGTACGGTCATCGCCTCCGTGACCGCGAGCCCGAGGCGGCCCGCGAGATGGTCGTAGCAGGTGCGGCCGCGGGCCATGGCGCTGGTCGCGCCCGCCACCCGCAGGGTGCGGGGCCGCTCCGGCGCGGGTGCGGAGTGCGCGGCCAGGTCCTCGACGAGATGCGCGGCGCCCGGGTCGGCGAACCGTACGTACCGGTGGCGGCCCTGCCGCTCCTCGGCGAACAGCCCGCCCGCGATCAGCTTTCCGAGGTGCTCGCTGGCGGTGGAGGGCGCGACGCCCGCGTACCGCGCCAGCTCGCCCGCCGTCCAGGCGCGGCCGTCGAGCAGGGCGAGACAGAAGGCCGCGCGGGTCTCGTCGGCGAGCAGCGCGGCGAGACTCGCGAGCGGGGTTCCCGGGTGCGCGGTGGGTGCCATGGGTCCAGGGTGCGGCAGGAACGGTTCGGCGCGGACCGAAAGGTTGCTCGCCGGGTCGGGCGCGGCCGGGTTCCGTGCGCTCTAAGCGCTTGCTCAGCTCGGGGTATGGTGTTCGTCCTGCCGAGTGGACGGCCGAACGGAAGGCCGAGGGGCCGAGGGAAAGGTGCGAGCGATGCGGACGGCGGAGCAGACGGCGGACGGCGAGGGCGCTCCGTGGGGTGAGGTCGAGCCGGAGGCGGCCAGAAGGCTGCTGGTCGCCGCCGTCGAGGCGTTCGCCGAGCGCGGCTACCACGCCACCACCACCCGGGACATCGCGGGCCGCGCGGGCATGAGCCCGGCCGCGCTCTACATCCACTACAAGACCAAGGAAGAACTGCTCCACCGGATCAGCAGGATCGGGCACGACAAGGCGCTGGAGATTCTGACGGCTGCGGCGGACGGCGAGGGCACGGCCGCGGAGCGGCTCTCCGAGGCCGTACGCGCCTTCGTCCGCTGGCACGCGGCGCAGCACACCACCGCCCGGGTCGTGCAGTACGAACTCGACTCGCTCGCCCCAGAGCACCGTACGGAGATCGTCGAGCTGCGGCGGCGCAGCGACGCGGCGGTACGGCGGATCCTGGGCGACGGGGTGCGGGACGGCGAGTTCGATGTGCCCGACGTGCCGGGCACCACGCTCGCGGTGCTGTCGCTCTGCATCGATGTGGCGCGCTGGTTCAACGCGGCGGGCCGCCGGACGCCCGACGAGGTCGGCGCGCTCTACGCCGGTCTGGTGCTGCGCATGGTCTCGGCGCGGGAGCCGGCGGAGCCGTCGGAGCCGGGGGATTCGCAGGACCCGCAGTCGCACGCAGGGGCCTGACGAGCCTCGGAAGCCGCGGGATCCTCAGAAGTAGAAGCGCGAGACGGACTCCGCCACACAGGCCGGCTTCTCGCCGCCCTCCCGTTCGACCGTGACCAGGGTCGTGATCTGCACACCCCCGCCCGCCTCCACGGCCTCCTTGAGCACCGCCGAGGCACGCAGCCGCGAGCCGACGGGCACCGGGGAGGGGAAACGGACCTTGTTGGTCCCGTAGTTGATGCCCATCGTCACATTCTCGACCCGCAGGATCTGGGGGACGAACACGGGCAGCAGCGACAGCGTCAGATAGCCGTGCGCGATGGTCGTACCGAACGGGCCCGACGCCGCGCGCTCCGGGTCCACATGGATCCACTGGTGGTCCCCGGTGGCCTCGGCGAAGAGGTCGATCCGCTTCTGGTCGATCTCCAGCCAGTCGCTGTGCCCCAGTTGCTCGCCGACCCCGGCGCGCAGCTCGTCGGCGGAGGTGAAGATCCTCGGCTCGGCCATGTCCCTGTTCCCTGCCTCTCGGGGTCCCTGGCTTCTCGGTCTTCCCGGTCCCTGCCCCGCAGGCCCGTTCCAAGCGCTTGCTCAGCTTGCTGGGCCGGTGTGCTCCTGTCAACGCGCACACCCCGTACGGGCAAGACGGGTAAGTCCGAGGTGGCGTCGTCCGCCCGCAGGGCGGGCCTGGAGGCGGCTGGTGCGTGCGATCGCAAGGCGCCGCAGTGCCCTCGTAGCGGAGCTACTTGGGCATTTCGGCAACGCCGCGAGCGTGCGTGCCAGGCGTCTCCAGGCAGACGGAACCTCGGACTTACTCGTCTAGGGTTGGAGGAGTGCCGCAGATTCCCGAGAAGATCCATGAGCTGACCGTCGGACAGCTTTCCGCGCGCAGTGGCGCCGCGGTGTCGGCGCTCCACTTCTACGAGGCCAAGGGCCTGATCAGCAGCCGCAGGACCAGCGGCAACCAGCGCAGATACGGGCGCGACGCGCTGCGCCGGGTGGCGTTCGTACGCGCCGCCCAGCGGGTGGGCATCCCGCTGGCGACGATCAGGGACGCCCTCGCCGAACTCCCCGAGGAGCGCACGCCGAACCGCGACGACTGGGCCCGGCTCTCCCGGGCCTGGCGCTCGGAGCTGGACGAGCGCATCAAACAGCTCGGCCGGCTCCGTGATCACCTCACGGACTGCATCGGCTGCGGCTGTCTGTCCCTGGAGACCTGCGTGCTGTCCAATCCGGACGATGTGTTCGGCGACCGGATGACGGGCTCGCGTCTGATGCCGGAGGCCCGGGTTCCCAAGGAGCGGCCGGACGCCGGACGCCCGGACACCACCCGCTGCTGCTGACATCGGCTCGTACGGCTGCTCGTACCGCGGTCGTACCGCCGTGGCCACTCACCGCGGAGCCTGCTGCCCACTGCTACTCGCCGTCCGCTGCGGGGGCGCGCCGTCCTGGTGCCGCCCCCGCGGATCTCATGCCACCGAAGCGAGTTCCTTGAGCCGTGTCCGCTTCGCCCGGGCCAGCGCCTCGGGGGTGAGCAGCGGCTGCGGTACGACGATGCCGCAGCTCCGGCAGACCGGTCCCGACCACGGCTCGTTGGACAGATCGGGCCGCCAGACGATCCCCGGCTCCGCGCAGACGGGACAGGCCACGCCCGGCTCCGACTGCAGGCCCGAGATCAGCCGGCGCAGCACCTCGGCGAGCGACTCGGACGGATGGACCGCCGGGTCGTCGCAGCGGGCGACACCATTGCCGCCCCAGGTCCGCCGGTGCCAGTCGTCGAAGCTCCCGGGCCGCCTCAGCCCTTCGTGCTTCTCGCGCCTGCGCCGCTCCGCGAATTCTCCCTCGTACACGAGCCAGACGGCCCGCGCCTCTTCCAGTTCATCGAGCGCGGCCATCAGCCGCGCCGGGTCGGGGGACCTGTCCTCGGGCTCCATACCGTGCCGTGCGCACAGATGATCCCAGGTCGCCCGGTGTCCATAGGGGGCGAACCGCTCCAGGCACTTGCGCAGTGAATACCGTCGCAAGGCCAGATCACATCGCGGATCGCGCACCTGTCTCGCAAGACTCCGGAATCCGGCCATCGCATGCCACCTCCGTCGCTACTTCGGCGTTGAGGAATGGACGTACGCCTGCCCCGTTTGGCTCCATCAAATTCCAGATTGCTTCGATGAACCAGTCATAACGGCTGTTTTCGAGCGAAATTCATGCGCGATGCATAGGTGACTCAGAGGAAACCCGGCGCGTCGGCCCCGAGCGCGGCAGCCCGTAGGTCACGAGTGCGGCAGCCCGTCGGCCCCGGGTGCGGCAGCCCGTGGAGAGGTGTTGATGTCCCGGAGAAGGTGACTGATGTTCACCTTACCGATCGGTCATACCCTCGGTAACCTCCCGCGCACCGGACTCCCCGAGGAGCACCCATGCGACGACGCACCGGAAGACTCACACCCGCCACCGCCGCCGCGGTGTGCGCGCTGGGCGCGGCTCTGCTGGTCCCGCTGGAGCGGGCCTCCGCCGTACCCGCCGCACTCGACCGCGCGCCCGCGTCCACGTCCGCGCCCGCCGCCGACCCCGTCACCGACCACTGCGCGAACCGGTGCGCCGACATCCTGCCGCCCGGCCAGAACGGCAACGCCACCCTCGCCGAGATCCTCGCCCACCAGGGGTTCGGCACCCGCCCCGGCCACAGCTCCGACCAACTCGCCCGGTACGACGCGCTGGTGGCCGGCCAGAGCGGGCTCACCGACGAGAAGCTCACCGACTTCTTCAACGACGCGTCCTTCGGCGTCCCCGCGGACCGGGTCGAATCCGTCATCACTCCGCGCCCCGATGTCACCATCACCCGCGACAAGCAGACCGGCGTCCCGCACATCAAGGGCACCACCCGCTACGGCACCGAGTTCGGCGCCGGTTACGCGGCGGGCCAGGACCGGCTCTGGATGATGGACCTCTTCCGCCATATCGGGCGCGGTGAGCTGACTCCGTTCGCCGGCGGCGCCCTCGCCAACCAGGGCCTGGAGCAGCAGTTCTGGCCCGCCGCCCCGTACACGGAAGCCGACTACGAGGCGCAGATCGAGCGGATCAGGACCACCGGCGGCGAGCGCGGCGAGCTGGCCATGGCCGACGCGCAGGCGTATGTGGACGGCATCAACGCCTACCGGCAGCAGTCCAAGAACGGCCGCTACTTCCCCGGCGAGTACGTTCTCACCGGCAAGGTCGACGCGATCACCAACGCCGGCGAGATCCAGCCGTTCAAGGTCACCGACCTGATCTCCATCGCCTCCGTCGTCGGCGGCCAGTTCGGCGGCGGAGGCGGCGGCGAGGTGCAGGCCGCGCTCTCGCTGCTGGCGGCGCAGCAGAAGTACGGAGTCGTCGAGGGCACCCGGGTCTGGGAGTCCTTCCGCCAGCGCGACGACCCCGAGGCCGTCCTCACCCTCCACAACGGCACGGCCTTCCCGTACGCGAGGAAGCCCGCCCAGCCCAGGGGCACGGCCCTGCCCGACCCGGGCTCCGTACGGCCCGAGCAGCTCGTGTACGACAGGACGGGCTCGGCCGGCACCGGTGCGAAAGCCCCCGTCCGCGCCCCCGCGCTGCTCAAGCCCGCCCAGGGGATCTTCGACGACGGGGTGATCCCGCCCGGCTCGCTCTCCGCCGGTCGCGGCATGTCCAACGCCCTGCTGGTCTCCGGCGAGCACACCGCGAGCGGCAACCCCGTCGCCGTCTTCGGCCCGCAAACCGGCTATTTCGCGCCACAGCTCCTGATGCTCCAGGAACTCCAGGGCCCCGGTATCAGCGCCCGCGGCGCCGCCTTCGCGGGTGTCGGGATGTACGTCCAGATGGGCCGCGGCCAGGACTACGCCTGGAGTGCCACCTCATCGGGCCAGGACATCACCGACACCTACGCCGTAGAGCTGTGCGAACCCGACGGATCGGCCCCCACCACGGCCTCCGCCCACTATCTCCACCACTCCGTCTGCACCCCGATGGAGAAGATGGAACGCGTCAACTCCTGGAAGCCCAGCGTCGCCGACTCCACCGCCGCGGGCTCCTACCGGCTCCAGGTCCGGCGCACCGAGTACGGCATGGTCACGCATCGCGCGACCATCGGCGGCAAGCCCGTCGCGTACACCTCGCTGCGTACGACCTACCGGCACGAGGCCGACTCGATCATCGGCTTCCAGATGCTCAACGACCCCTCGTACACCAAGGACGCCGCCTCCTTCCAGCGCGCGGCCTCACACATCGGCTATGCCTTCAACTGGTTCTACGCCGACTCCCGCACCGCCGCGTACTTCAACAGCGGAATGAATCCGGTGCGGGCGCCCGGCGTCGATCCGGCGCTGCCGGTCAGGGCGGAGCCGGCGTACGAATGGCAGGACTACGACCCGGCGTACAACACCGCCGCGTACACCCCCTTCGCCGAGCATCCGCAGTCGGCCGGGCAGGACTACTACATCTCCTGGAACAACCGGCAGGCCAGGGAGTACGACACGGCCGGCTTCGGCTTCGGCGCGGTGCACCGGGGCGATCTCCTCGACGACCGGGTCAAGGAACTGGTCGCGGACGGCGGGGTCACCCGTGCCTCCCTCACCCGGGCGATGGCCGAGGCCGCGGTGACTGATCTGCGCGGTGAGCAGGTGCTGCCCGAACTGCTCAGGGTGGTGCGCTCGGCACCCGTCACCGATCCCCAACTGGACACCGCCGTACGGCAGTTGGAGGCCTGGGGCGCCGCCGGGGCGCAGCGCAGGGAGACCGCGCCCGGCTCGCGTTCGTACGGCCACTCCGCCGCCGTACGCATCATGGACGCCTGGTGGCCCCGGCTGGTGGAGGCCCAGTTCAGGCCCGCGCTCGGAGACGGTCTCTACCAGGCGCTCACCGCCTCGCTCCCGGTCGACGAGTCACCGGCGTCGAGCCACGGCCCGACCGGCGCGCACAGCGGTTCGGCCTTCCAGTACGGCTGGTGGGGATATGTCGACAAGGACCTCAGGCAGATCCTCGGCGACCCGGTCCAGTCCCCGACGGCGACGACATACTGCGGCAACGGCACCCTCAACGCCTGCCGCGACACCCTGCTCACCACGCTCAAAACAGCCGCGTCCCTGCCCGCCACCACGGTCTACCCCGGCGACGACAACTGCGCGGCGGGCAACCAGTGGTGCACGGACGCGATCATCCACCGCCCCCTGGGCGGCATCACCCACCCCACGACCAACTGGCAGAACCGACCGACCTACCAGCAGGTAGTGGAGTTCGGGTCTCACCGTTAGCGGTCGGCCCCGAACCGCCGTACGGGCTGAGGCAGCCCGTACGGCGTGGCGGTGCTCAGGCGTAGAGCAGGTAGGCGCGGCGTGTTCGGCTGAATGTTTTCAGGTCGTTCTGCCAGGTGGCCACCACCTCGTCCGTGTCGGCGCCCGCGTCGATCAGGGTGCGGACCTGGGTGGAGCCGGTGAGTTTGTCGATCCAGTTGTCGGGGCGCCAGGCGAAGCCGGGCCAGGTGCGGTTCGCCGTCACCAGGAGCGCGATTCCGGTGCGTACCGGGTCGAAGGAGTCGCGGTCGTGGACATGGAGCTGGACCCCGCCGATCGTCTTGCCCTGGAACTTGGAGAAGGTCGGAGCGAAGTACGCCTCGCGGAAGCGCACCCCGGGCAGCTCCTGCGCGTTGGCCGCCTCGGCCCAGCGGCGGTCGATGCCGTCCGCGCCGAGGAGTTCGAAGGGGCGGGTCGTGCCGCGCCCCTCGGACAGGTTCGTGCCCTCGAACAGACAGGTGCCCGCGTAGACCAGGGCCGTGTCCGGTGTCGGCATATTGGGGCTCGGGGGTACCCAGGGCAGTCCGGTCGCGTCGAAGAAGTCCGAACGGCGCCATCCCGACATTGTCACGGCCGTCAGGTCCACCGGCCGCTCCAGGAACTCGCCGTTGAAGAGCAGTGCCAGCTCGGCGACCGTCATCCCGTGCGCCTGCGAGATCGGCCGGCGGCCCACGAAGGTCGCGAACTCCGGCTGGAGCACCGGCCCGAGAGCGGCGCGCCCGGTGACCGGGTTGGGGCGGTCCAGTACGACGAAGCGCTTGCCCGCGAGCGCCGCCGCCTCCATGCAGTCGTAGAGCGTCCAGATATAGGTGTAGAAGCGGGCACCCGCGTCCTGGATGTCGAAGACGATCGTGTCGACACCGGAGGCGGTGAAGATGTCCGCGAGCGGCTGCCCGCTCTTGAGGTATGTGTCGTAGACCGGCAGCCCGGTCGCCGGGTCGTCGTAGCGCCCCTCCGAGCCGCCCGCCTGGGCCGTCCCACGGAAGCCGTGCTCCGGGCCGAAGACCGCCATCAGATCCACCCGGTCGTCGGTGTGCATCACATCCACCACATGGCGGACGTCCCGGGTGATCCCGGTGGGGTTGGTGACGATGCCGACCCGACGGCCCGCCAGCGGGCGGTAACCCCCGGCCGCCAGCCGGTCGAAGCCCGTACGCACCCCGGTCCGGCCGCCCGAGCGCGCGGCGGCGGGGGAAGTGCCCGCGGCGAGCGCCCCCGCCGCCCCCACCGCGCCGCCGGCGGCCAGCACACCCCGTCTGGACAGGCTCATTCCGCTACCTCCGTGGTCGGGTCGTCTGTCATGCCCACGTACGCTAGTGCGCCTGACCGCCGTACGGAACGGAGCGGAACGGCGTACGGAGCGGTGCCCGCGCTCCCGCGGTGCTCCCCAGCCTGCCTCCTCGCGCCGAGCGCCGTCTCTTCCGTGACCACATACCGACTGGTTAGTCTGCTGAGCAGTGTTCGAAGTGTCAGCGGTCCGGAGAGGCAGGTCCTGATGAGTACGGTCCCGATCAGCACGGTGAGTGGCGCGGGGGTGGTGGTCACCGGGGCCGGCGGAGGCATCGGTGCCGCGCTCGCCCGCCGGTTCGCCGCCGAGGGTGCCCGCGTGGTCGTCAACGACCTGGACGCGGAGAAGGCCCGTACCGTCGCCGCCGAGATCGGCGCGCTTGCCGTCCCCGGCGATGCCTCGCTGATCGTCGCCGAGGCCCGCGAGGCGCTCGGCGGCACCGTCGACATCTACTGCGCCAACGCCGGTGTCGGCGCGGCCGGTGACGCCCTCTGCGAGGACGATCTCTGGTCGGCCGCCTGGGACGTCAACGTCATGGCGCACGTACGGGCCGTCAGGGAGTTGCTGCCGGACTGGCTGGAGCGCGGCAGCGGCCGGTTCGTCTCCACCGTCTCCGCCGCCGGGCTGCTCACCATGATCGGCGCCGCCCCGTACAGCGTCACCAAGCACGGCGCGCTGGCGTACGCGGAGTGGCTCTCGCTGACCTACCGCCACCGCGGCCTCGCCGTGCACGCCATCTGCCCGCAGGGGGTGCGTACGGACATGCTCACCGCCTCGGGCAGCGCGGGCGATCTGGTGCTGGCCGCCACCGCCATCGAGCCCGAGGCGGTCGCCGACGCCCTCTTCGCCGCCATGGCCGAGGACCGCTTCCTCGTCCTGCCGCACCCCGAGGTGGCCGGCTACCACCAGGCGCGCGCCGCCGATCCGGACCGCTGGCTGGCCACGATGAACCGTGTCCAGCAGACCTGGGAGGGGACCGCTGGCTAAGACCCGCGAGCCCGTGCCTTCCCGCCGGAGCCATCCGCCGTAACTAGTGGGAAGATCCTCCGAAAGGGACTGTGCTCTTCGAAGTTCCCTCGAACGAACGACGAACAACAGACGACAGATGACGTACAGCGCGAACAGTACGAGCGACACGAGTGACACGAGCAGTACGCGCGCGAGCGGCACGGAGCGGAAGGCGGGTGGCGGCCCCATGGCCAGGACGACGGACGGAGACGGAGTGCCCGTCCCCCAGAGGCTGCTGGCCGCCGCCACCCGGCTCTTCGCGGAGCACGGCTACGACCGCACCTCGGTCCAGGAGATCGTCGAGGCGGCGGGGGTCACCAAGGGCGCCCTCTACCACTACTTCGGCTCCAAGGAAGACCTCCTCCAGGAGGTGTACGCCCGGGTCCTGCGCCTCCAGCAGGAGCGCCTCGACGCCTTCGCCGACGCGGACGAACCGGTCGAGCGCCGGCTGCGGGCCGCCGCCGCCGATGTCGTCGTGACGACGATCGAGAATCTCGACGACGCCTCGATCTTCTTCCGCTCGATGCACCACCTCAGCCCGGAGAAGAACAAGCAGGTACGGGCCGAGCGGCGGCGCTACCACGAGCGGTTCCGCGCGCTGATCGAGGAGGGCCAGCGCGGCGGGGTCTTCTCCTCCGCCACCCCGGCCGACCTCGTGGTGGACTACCACTTCGGCTCCGTCCACCATCTCTCCACCTGGTACCGCCCGGACGGCCCGCTCTCTCCGCAGCAGGTCGCCGATCATCTCGCGGACCTGCTGCTGCGGGCGCTGCGTCCGTAGGGCCTGTGCGCCGTACAGGCCCTACGGACGGTCCCGGTCCCTGGCGTACCGCTGACGCTAGCCCGGTAAATGGCCCGAGTTGAGACCGATGCGTGAGTTGCCACCGTAAAGGCTGACATAAGTGGCGAGATGGTGACGCGGAGCGGGCCCTGTGCGGTACGCGAGGGTCCCTCCCGGGGCCGACGGCGCCTCGTACTCGTACCGTCGGAGCGACGCCCCGTACCGTCGGAGGGACTCCTCGTACCGTCAGAGGTACTTCTTCAGCTCCCGCCGTGCCAGCGACCGCTGGTGCACCTCGTCAGGGCCGTCCGCCAGCCGCAAGGTCCGTGCCGCCGCCCACAGTTCGGCCAGCGGGAAGTCCTGACTCACCCCGCCCGCGCCGTGCAACTGCACCGCCGAGTCGATGATGTCCGCCACCGCGCGCGGAGTCGCGATCTTGATGGCCTGGATCTCCGTGTGCGCGCCCCGGTTGCCGACCGTGTCCATCAGCCAGGCCGTCTTCAGGACCAGCAGCCGGAGCTGCTCGACCGTCACCCGGGCGTCCGCGATCCAGTTCTGCACCACCCCCTGCCGGGCGAGCGGCCCGCCGAAGGCCGTACGGGACACCGCCCGCCGGCACATCAGCTCGATCGCCCGCTCGGCCATCCCGATCAGCCGCATGCAGTGGTGGATACGGCCGGGCCCGAGCCGCGCCTGCGCGATCGCGAAACCGCCGCCCTCCTCGCCGACGAGATGCGCGGCGGGCACCCGTACATTCTCGAAGGCCACCTCGGCATGGCCGCCGTGGTAGTGGTCCTCGTACCCGTACACCCGCATCGCGCGCCGGACTTCGAGCCCGGGGGTGTCACGCGGCACCAGGATCATCGACTGCCGGCGGCGGATGTCCTCGCCGTCCGGGTCCGTCTGGCCCATCACGATGAAGACCGCGCACCGGGGGTCCATCGCCCCGGAGATGTACCACTTGCGACCGTTGATGACGTAGTCGTCGCCGTCGCGCTCGATGCGGGTCCTGATGTTCGTCGCGTCGGAGGAGGCCACCTCCGGCTCGGTCATCGCGAACGCCGACCGGATCTCGCCCGCGAGCAGCGGCTCCAGCCAGCGCTTGCGCTGCTCCTCCGTGCCGAACTGGGCGAGGACCTCCATATTGCCGGTGTCGGGCGCCGAGCAGTTGAGCGCGGTGGGCGCGAGCTGTGGGGAGCGCCCGGTGATCTCGGCGAGCGGCGCGTACTGGAGATTGGTCAGCCCGGCGCCGTACTCCGCGTCGGGCAGGAACAGGTTCCACAGGCCCTGCCTGCGCGCCTCGGCCTTGAGGTCCTCCACGACCGCCGGGGTGTCCCAGGGGTCGGCCAGCTTCGCCCGCTGCTCGCGGGCCACCTCCTCGGCCGGCAGGACATGGCTGTCCATGAAGGCGAGCAGCCGGGCGCGGAGTTCTTCGGTACGGGCGTCGAACGCGAAGTCCATCGGGGTGACTCAGCCTTCCTGGAGGGTGGTGAGACCGTGCTGGATGAAGACGGGTACGAGAGCGCCGATCCGGTCGAAGCCGGGCCCCACGGTTTGGCCGAGGGTGTAGCGGTAGTGGATGCCCTCCAGGATCACGGCGAGCTTGAACCAGGCGAAGGCCGTGTACCAGGCGATGGCGGAGGTGTCCCGGCCCGAGCGCGCCGCGTACCGCTCGACCAGCTCGCCGGGCGTGGGATGCCCCGGCGCGCCCGCGGTCGTACTGACCGGGGAGTCCGCCACCTCCAGCGGCTCGCTGTACATCACCAGCAGCCCCAGATCCGTGAGCGGATCGCCGAGCGTGGACATCTCCCAGTCCAGCACCGCGTTGATCCGGTCGTCCTCGCCCAGCAGGACATTGTCGAGCCGGTAGTCGCCATGGACCACCGTGGGCGGGGGCGAGACGGGCAGCGCGCGGCCGAGGGCGGCGTGCAGTTCGCCGATCCCGGCCAGCTCGCGGCCGCGGGAGGCGTCGAGCTGCTTGGCCCAGCGGCGGAGCTGCCGGTCGAGGAAGCCCTCGGGCCGCCCGAAGTCACCGAGACCGACCGCCTCCGGGTCGACGGCGTGCAGCTCGACCAGGGTGTCGACCAGCGCGAGAAGGGCGGCGCGGGTACGCGCGGGCCCGAGCGGGGCGAGCTGTTCGGCCGTACGGTACGCGGTGCCGGGCACCTGCTCCATCAGATAGAAGGGCGCGCCCAGGACCGACTCGTCCTCGCAGAGCAGCAGCGGCTCCGGCACCGGCACGGACGTCGGATGGAGCGCCTCGATCACCCGGTACTCACGTCTCATGTCATGGGCGGTGGCCAGGACATGGCCCAGTGGCGGTCTGCGCACCACCCAGCGCCGGCTGCCGTCCGAGACGGTGTACGTCAGATTCGACCGGCCGCCCTCGATCAGCCGCGCCTCCAACGGCCCGCTCACCAGCCCGGGGAGCGCACGGCCGAGATGGGCGCGCAGCCGCTCGGGGTCGAGTCCGGGCGGGGGGACTGGGCTCATCCGCGTACCTCCGGGGCAGAAGCAGTGCTGTGTGACACCAATCATGCCGACCGGTCGGTATGCCGTCCAGGTCCTGTCCGGCCGGACAGGACCTGGTCCCGCCCCGGCACCGTACCGCGCCGTGCTCCGGTGATGCTACGGACGTGAGCCGCGCTCTCCACTGAGGGGGAGCGAGCCGCTTTCTCACAGACGGGAGTCCGTACGACGGGACCGACGGCGGCGGACGACCGACGAGCCGAGGTGAAGGGATGGCGAGAGCCATGGGGGAGCAGATGCCGGAGCCGATGCCTTCCGCCGCGCAGATGCGTGGCTATGTCTCGTCCGTGGTGCGCGCTCTGACGGCGCGTAACCGGCTGCCGTTGGACTACACGGTCGCCAGTCTGCGGGTCGTGGACTTCATCATCGAGGGGCTGCGCAGCGGCGGTCCGGCGCGGGGGCAGGTCACTGAGACCCTGCGCGGCCTCGGCGCCTATGTGGGCGAGGTGCTGGTACGCAGAGCCGGTGCGGTGTGGGTGGACTTCGACGACGACCAGCGGGCCATGTTCGGGCAGTCCGTGGGGGTACGGCTGCCGGACGGCCGGGTGTGGAATCCGCTGGGCCGTGTGGTGAACCGTTTCGTCGTGGGGTCCGAGGAGTCGTTGGAGACGTTCTATCTGCGGCTCCACGGCCGTTCCTCCGGCCTGGACGCGGCCGAGCGGCCCGCGCGCCGGGAGGGGACCGACGGCGGTCCGCCCGTTGATCCTTCCGGCGGTCCTTCTGCCGGTCCTTCTGCCGGTCCTTCGGACGGTCCGCCCGTACGGTCGGCCGCATGGTGGCGCTAAGTCGCTTTTGGGGCTTATGTTCTGACGCTTGACATGGCCCCCTTCCGAACCAGTACAACTCTCCGCTGACGGCAGCCCCTGGCTGCCGGTGTGATCCGTCATGTTCCAGCAGGCACCGCGCGTACGCGCGCACAGGGCCTGGTTCCGTATGCCCTCACAAAGGGGAACACGATGTTCGGACCACCTGTACGACGTCGGTTGGCGGTCTGCGGGGCCCTTGCGGTCCTCGCGGCGGGCATCCCTCAACCGGCATTCGCCGCCCCCGCGGACGTGGGCGCGATAGCCGCCGGTCTGAGAAGCCTCTTCGGCGTCCACAATGACAAGCGCGGCGCCGAGCGCGACGCCGAACCTCCTGGGCTGCCCGACTCCGGGGTGGTGAGCAATGAGCGTCTTCCGAAGGGCAGAGCGACCTCCCCGCCGAAACGGGTGAAGGAACTCAAGGACAGACGCACGGCCAACGCCCGCTACTGGCAGCTCTCCGACGGCCGGGTGCGGTCCGAGATCTCGGCCCTCCCCACCGACTACGCCGTCGGCAAGGGCTGGAAGCCGATCGACACCACGGTGCGCGGCTCCGACCGGGACGCGTACGCGTACGCCAACACCACCAATACCGCCCGGACTTACTTCGGGGAACGCCCCAGCGAACTCGTCCGTTTCGAACTCGACAAGGGCCACTGGGTCGTTCTCGGTGTGAAGCCGGTCGACGGCCCCGAGGGAGCCAAGGGCGCCAAGGGATCCAAGGGAGCCAAGGGCGCCGGGAAGCTGACACCGCGGGTCGACGGTTCGACCGTCACGTACAAGAACGCCTTCGGCGCCGGCGCGGATCTGACGTACACGGTCGGAAACGGCACCGTCAAAGAGGGCATCGTCCTGTCCGAGCGGCCCGTCGGCGCTCCCTCGTACGACTTCACGCTCACCACACACGGCCTGACTGCCAAGCAGCTCAAGAACGGTTCCATCGCGCTCTACAGCGAGAGCGCGGGAGAGCGCCGCCCCGAACTGGTCATCCCCGCGCCGTTCATGACGGATGCCCGGAAGGACAGCTCCTCTCCGTACGGTACGACGGGCACCGACGCCGTACGGCAGAAGCTCACCGGCGGGGACGGGACGTACGCGCTGAGCCTGCGCCCGGATCCCGGCTGGCTGGCGGCGAAGGACCGTACGTACCCCGTCGTGGTCGATCCCACGATCTCGATCTCACCGACCGTCACCCAGTCCCAGGACGTGATGATCTCCTCGGACGGGCCGAACGACAACTACGACGGCCTGTGGCGGCTCTCGGTCGGCAACACCGCCACCGGTTCGTCACGCGCCCTGCTCAAGTTCCCGCTCACCGGAGTCCCCCCGGGCACCAGGCTGGACGCCGCGAACCTCCAGCTCTACTACGACCAGACGCACACCACGGACGGCACCGCCGTGCCGCTGGAGGCGCACCGCGCCACCGCCGCCTGGAACGAGTCCACCGCCACCTGGAACAACGCCAAGGACCTCACCGGCGAACTGTCCGGCACCTCGTCCCTCGTGGACGACGGCGACCCCGCGCTGACCGCGGCCAAGGGCGCCTGGCCCGCCTCCACCAACACCGGGCTCACCCAGTACGCGGTCAACAAGGACTATCTGGCCAACAAGGACACGGTCACCGGTGACACCTACACCTGGCAGCCGAAGCTTCCCGAGGACGGCACGTACCGGGTCGACGTCCACTACGTACCGGCCACCGACCGGGCCACCAACGCGCCGTACACCGTCACCTACGACGGTGGTACGAAGACCTACCCCGTCAACCAGACCGCCGGCACCAACGGTGTGTGGCAGACGCTGGGCAGCCACCCCTTCAAGGCCGGTTCGGCCGGCAAGGTCGTCCTCGGTGACACCGCCGACACCAGCAAGGCGGTCATCGCGGACGCCGTACGGCTGACCAAGGACGCCACCGTCACCAAGAAGGCCTCCGCCGCCAATACCTGGCACTCCTTCTCGGTGAAGGACACCGTCCAGTCCTGGATCGACGGTACGAACCCCAACCACGGCTTCGTGGTGAAGGCCGCCGACGAGTCCACGACCGCGCCGAAGGGCGGCCCCCGCTACGAGGCCGCGGAGTACGCGTACAAGGGCGAGGTCGCCAGCTACCCCAAGCTGGTGCTGACGTGGGGCCGCCCCGGAACCACGCTTGACGCGCCCGAGGTCGTCCACTCCACCGGCGCCGAGCTGAAGTGGTCCCCGTACCGGGATCTGGACCCGATCGGCACGGGCGACGACATCGTCGAGTACCAGGTGCACCGCAGCGTCTTCCAGACCTTCACCCCGTCACCGCAGACGCTGGTCTCCCCGGTCGTGTCCACCGCCACCGCCTTCACCGACACCACGGCGACCCCGACCCCGGCCGACTCCGTCGACGCGTTCGGCAATGTCTTCTACTACATGATCGCGGTGAAGACCCGCGACGGACAGGTCATTCCGGCCCCCACCCGGCTGGTCCGGCTGCCCAAGGCGGGCCGTACGACCGTGGTGCTCCAGGGCGGCGCGGCCGACACCACCCTCTCCTCCGCCCAGCCGACGACCGGCCATGACACGCTCTCCGAGTCCGGCATCGGCCACCCCTGGCTGTCGGTGGGCAACAACTCCACGACGTACGGGAAGACCCGGGCGCTGCTCAAGTTCCCCGAGCTGGGGAAGATTCCGTCGAGCGCCCGCGTACTGGAGTCCCAGCTCGATCTGTGGGGCACCGTCACCACCACCGGGACCTCCGGCGCCCTCTACGAAGTGCGTGCTCTGAACCGGGACTTCGACGAGACGACCGCGTCCTGGAACATGGCGGACGCGGCCACCGGGTGGACCACCCCGGGCGGCGACACCGGCACCGCGGTCGCCGACACGATCGGCTCCGTCACCAATGACCCGGCGCGGCAGAGTTGGTACGTCACCTCGCTCGCGCAGGACTGGGTCCGCGACCCGGCGACCAACAAGGGCCTCGTGGTCAAGCTCAAGGACGAGTCGACGAGCGGCCCGCAGGAGCGCACCATCTTCCTCTCCTCGGAGGCCGAGGAGCCGCAACTGCGTCCGCAGCTCGTCGTCACGTACATCGACAAGTCGACGGAATCCACGTACTACGCGCCATACACCCCGGCCCGGATGATCCCCGGCGACGAGTACACCGTCGATGTCACCCTGACCAACACCACCACCTCGGTGTGGAAGGCCGCCGACCGGGTCCTGTCGTACACCTGGTCACTGCCCGACGGTACGGACGCCACGACCGGCGGCAACCAGATGGAGACGGCGCTCCCGAAGGACATCCAACCCGGTGACACGGTCACGGTGAAGGCGGCCCTGAAGGCGCCCGTCAACTCCGACTCCGGCAACAAGCGGCTGGACTACGTCCTCAAGTGGGATCTGCGCGACAAGGCCGCGGGGACCTGGCTCTCGGCCACCGAGGCCATTCCGCCGCTCGCACAGAACGTACGTACCGAGGACCCGACCTCGAACCAGCTCGGCCTGGAGAAGTTCTACTCGTACGCCGGAAAGAACACCGGCGCCGGGTCCTCGCTGATGACCAACCTGTACGCGGGCAACTCCGTCTGGCAGTACAACGCCTTCAGCAACCCGGGGCGCGGACTGTCGACGTTCGTGCGCTTCGCGTACAACACCCAGGACACCTCCGACACCGTCCTCGGCCACGGCTGGTCGGCCCAGGCCGCCGGGCCGCTCCGGCTCGGCGCTCCGCTGGACTTCCATCCGAACCCGGATCCGCGCGAGGTGACACTGCCCGACGGCGACGGCACCGAGCACATCTTCCGCAAGCAGGACGACGGAACCTGGAAGGCCCCGGCGGGCGTCCACTATCTGCTTCAGCAGGTCACGGGCGTCGACTGCAAGCCCTCCAGCGACGGTGACCCGAAGGCCTGGTCGATGACCCGGCCGGACCGTACGCAGTTCTTCTTCGACTGCGACGGCTATCTGTCGTCGATCGTCGACAAGAACGGCAACACGCAGACGTACACGTACGCCTCGCGCAAGTCGAACAACAAGCCGGTCAAGTTCCTTCAGTACATCACCGATCCGGCCGGCCGCCAGTCGCTGACGGTCGACTACTACACGAAGTCCGACTCGAACAATCCGAAGATCATCGACCACGTCAGGTCGATGACGGACATCTCCGGTCGGAAGCTCACCTTCGAATACTCCGACAAGGGCCTGCTCACCAAGCTGACGGACGGCGCGGGCTCCGCCCAGCCCAAGGTCTTCCTCTTCGAGTACGACGCCACTCAGGGCAACAAGAACGTCAAGCTGGTCAAGGTCACCGACCCGCGCTCCAACACGACCTCGCTCGACTACTACTACCCGAACGAGGGCGACAACCCGAAGTTCCACTGGAACACCCAGACCATCACCGACCGCCTCGGCGGCACCACGGGCTATGTCTACACGGACCCGGACGGCCAGGCGGGCTCGGTCATCAGGACCGAGGTGACGGACGCCGAGAACAACGCGGCCACCCATGTCCTGGACGGCTACGGCCGCCCCACCGAGATCACCAACGCCAAGTCGGAGACGACGAAGCTGGGCTGGGACGCCGACAACAATGTCACGCGGCTGGAGGAGGCCAACGGGGCGGTCTCGACTTGGTCGTACGATCCGAAGACCGGCTATCCGCTGGAACAGAAGGACGCCGAGGCCAACAAGAACGGCACCGACGCGCAGACCTTCACCTATTCCACCGGGCTGAACGGCCATGTCGCGGACCTGTTCCGGAAGAAGTCGCCCGAGGGCCGCACCTGGCAGTTCGGCTACGACACCAGGGGCAATCCGACCTCGGTCACCGACCCCAAGGGCGTGGCGACACCGACGCCCGAGGACTACACGTCGAAGTCCGAGTACGACACGTACGGCCAGTTGACCAAGTCGACCGACGCCAACGGCCACGCCACCGTCAACAGCGACTTCCAGGCGACCGGCTACCCGGCGACGATCACCGACGCGCTGAACAACCCCTCCGTTTTCGCGTACGACGAGCGCGGCAACGTCCTTGAGGTCACCAACGCCAAGGGCGCCGAGGTCACCCAGACCTACGACACCTTCGGCCGGCCCCTGGAGAAGAAGGAGCCCGTCAAGCAGGCGGAGAACGACTTCGTCGTCACGCCCGCCCCGGTCTACGACGCCAACGACAACATCACCAAGGTGACGGCGCCCAACGGGACGGTCTCGACCTCGGCGTACGACAAGGCCGATCAGGTCGTCGAAAGCGTCGACCCCGGCGACGAGCCGACCGACCCGGGCCGCAGGACGACGACCACGTTCGACAAGGTCGGCAATGTTCTCACGGTCACGGGGCCGGAGGGCAACCGGACACCCGAGGCCGACGACTTCACGGCCACCACGCTGTACGACGCGGTCTATCAGCCGATCGAGATGGTGGACGCCCAGGGGAACAAGGCCACGGTGGCGTATGACGCCGTCGGCAATGTCACCAAGGTCGTCGACCCCCGCAAGAACGCCACCGCCGATCCCGACGACTACACCACGAAGTACGAGTACGACCTGAACGGCCGTGTGGTGAAGACGACCGACGCGATCGGCAAGTTCACCTCCGCCCGCTACGACAAGGACGGCCTGACCGTCGGGCAGACGGACGCGGAAGGCAATGAGTCGCTCGCCGTGTACGACGAGCGGGGCACGCTCACCGAGTCCAAGATCCCGCTGGACAAGGACGGTTCCGGCACCGTCAGCCACCGGACCACCAAGTACGAGTACGACCAGGCCGGCAACCGGACGAAGACGATCACTCCGCGGGGCGTCGCCACCACCGGCGATGCCACCGACTTCACCTCGGAGACCGTCTACGACGAGCTGAACCGGGTGAAGGAGGAACGCTCACCGTTCGACACCTCGGACGTCCGCTACAACACCCCGGACTCGACGTTCTACTTCTACGACTCGGTCGGCAATCTGAGTTCCGTCTCCGCACCGCCGTCGGACGGGCAGCCGGTCCGCAACGTCACCGAGTACACCCACTACGACAACGGCTGGACCGAGACCGCGAAGGACCCGTGGGACATCACCACGTCCTACCAGTACAACGACCTCGGTCAGCAGACGAAGAACACGCTGACCTCGGCGGGCGGTTCCCAGCAGCGCACCATGACCTGGGACTACTACCGGTCGGGCAACCAGAAGGCACGCTCCGACGATGGTGTGCCCGTCGGCAGACAGGTCGTCCTGGTCGACAGCTCTGACTTCAACAACACCGCGATCCAGGGGAACTGGGCCCGTACGCAGGCCGAGCAGCAGTACGGCTACGACACCTATTCGCACGCGGCCGGCACCGGCACCGCGTCGTTCACCTGGCAGCTCAACATCCCGCAGGACGGCACGTACGAGGTCTTCGCGCGGCATCCGCGGATGACCGGCGCCGCGAGCGACGCGAAGTTCAAGGTCGACCACGACGGTGGCAGCGCCACGAAGACCGTTGACCAGACCCAGCGGCCGGGCGAGTGGATCTCGCTGGGGTCCTACTCGTTCGTCGAGGACGGTCCGCAGAAGGTCACGCTGACCGACGCCGCCAACGGCACGGTCCTCGCCGACACGGTGAAGCTCGTCCGCTCCAACTCCGCCGAAACGGACAACGAGAAGAAGGACTTCACCTACAAGTACAACACCAACGGCAACATGGTCGAGGTCCAGGACCGTTCGCCGGGCGCGAAGGCCGACACGTACCGGATCGCGTACGACGGTCTGAACCGGATCAGCAAGGTCGAGGAACTCGACGGCGGCACGGTGAAGAACACCACCGCGATGACCTACGACGAGAACGGCAACCCGCTCACCTCCACCCACGATCTGACCTGGTCGAAGATCGAGTACGACGAGCGGGACCTGGTCAGGAAGGTCACCAACGCGGATTCGCCGACGGCCGGTGATCAGCAGATCTCGACGATGACCTACACCGCCCGCGGGATGCTGCTCAAGCAGACCAAGCCCAACGGCAACACGCTCGACATGACCTACTACCTGGACGGGTCGGTCAGGCGGTCGCTGGAGAAGACGTCCGGCGGAGCGGTGGTCTCCCAGCACGACCTGGAGTACTCGCCCAACGGGCACCGCTCCAAGGACGTGCTCAAGCTGATGAACGCCGACGACAACTCGGCGTACATCAACAACACCTATACCTTCGACTACGACCCGCAGGACCGGATCGCCAAGGTCACCAAGGCGGGTGACAACCCGTCGACCGAGTCGTACACCTACGACCGCAACAGCAACATCACCGAGCAGACCGTGGACAGCGTCACCACGACGCAGCGCTACGACCGCAACCGGCTTCTCTCGGCGACGTCCCAGGGCGTGACGTCCACCTACAACTACGACCCGCTCGGGCGTCTCGACACGGTCAGTACCGGTGGCCGGACGGCCGAGAAGTACTACTACGACGGCTTCGACCGCACGGTGAAGGTCCGTGCCGGCGCCGGCGCGGGTGCGCAGACCACCGCGTACCTCTTCGACCCCTTCGACCGGACGGTCTCCCAGACGACCTCCGGCACGGAGGCGAAGACCACGGCGTTCACGTACCTCGGGCTCGACAGCACGCTCCTGCGGGAGACGGTCGACGGCAAGACCGACAAGGACTACCAGTATCTGGCCGGCGGCCGGCGGGCCACACAGATCACGCACAAGGACGGTGGCGCCAGGGAGTACTCGCAGTACGTCACCAGCCCGCGCGGTGACATCGAAGCCATCACGAAGGAGGACGGCAGGACCCGCGCCACATACGGCTACACCGCCTACGGCAGTGCCGACGTGGCGCAGACGACCGGCGCCGACAAGCCGGACAGCGGCGGCGGGACGAGCGCCGGCGCGTACAACGCGTTCCGCTTCAACTCCTCGCGCTGGGACGGCGCGTCGGGCACGTACGACATGGGCTTCCGCAACTACGACCCGGGCCTGAACCGATTCCTCACCCGTGACTCGTACAGCGGTGCCCTGGCCGACATGTCGCTGGCCACCGACCCGTTCACCGGCAACCGCTACGCCTTCGCCGGCGGCAACCCGATCACGTTCGTCGAAATCGACGGCCATCTCTTCGGCCTCTCCCTGTCCGACATCGGCCACGCCACGCTCGACGTGGTGGGGCTGGTCCCGGTGGTCGGCGAGGTCGCGGACGTCGCCAACGGCATCTGGTACGCGGCCGAGGGCAACTACGTCGACGCCGCGCTGTCCATGACCTCGGCGATCCCGCTGGTGGGTTACGGGGCGACGGCCGTCAAGGCCGGCAGGTATGCGAAGAAGGGCATCGACGCCGCCGACACGGCCAACGACGCCCGCAAGGCGGCGAACGGCGCCGAGGGAGCCGTCGACGCGGCCAACGACGCGCGCAAGGCGGACGCGCCGACGGCGAAGAAGCCCGAGCAGCCCGATGCGAAGAGCTGCAAGACCAACAGCTTCCTCCCCGGTACGAAGGTCGTCCTCGCGGACGGCAGCGCACAGAACATCGAGTCGCTGGATGTCGGCGACCAGGTGGTGGCCACCGACCCGGAGACCGGTGACACCCGGGCCCGGACGGTCACCGCCACCCGCGACCACGCCGGGGCCAAGGATCTCGTCACCTTGACGGTCGGATCCGACGGCGGGGACGGCGAGGCCGCACAGCTCAAGCTGACCTCGACCGCGGCACACCTGTACTGGCTGCCGGACTTCGGCAGGTGGGCCGAGGCCGGCGATCTGAAGCCCGGCATGTGGCTGCGGACGGCAGCCGGCACCTGGGTCCAGATCACCGCGGTCGACACCGCGCACCGGACGGCCCGCGTCTACAACCTCTCCGTCGAGGGCGTCCACACGTACTACGTGGGGACGGGCCACACCGCGGTCCTGGTCCACAACTGCGGCTACGAGAACGAGGCGATCGCGGCTCAGAAGCGGGCCGACGATCTGAAGCAGCAGTGGGGCAAGGGGCACGGCTGGTCGACGGTCGCCGTGGTCGGAGTGCGCCACAAGAAGACGGGGGACATCGTCCACAAGGTCTCACTGGCCGGTGGCAAGGACATCAGCGCGGTCGGCCAGAACGTCCTCCAGAACGGCGAGGACTTCATCCAGGGATCGACGGTTCCGGGCAGGCTCACCAAGGACGGCAACCAGGCGTTCGAGCACGCCGAGGAGGCCGTCTTCAACTGGGTCAAGAGCAACCCCGACTACGAGGTCATCTACGGCGGGACATCGAGGAACGTGTGCAAGGGGATCTGCGCGCCGCTGGTCCAGAAGACGCTGAACCTGGGCGGGAAGCCGTTCCGGGGAGCCAGTGACAAGACACGGTTCAGGATGTTCTGGCTCACCACGCGGTACTAGGAGCACGCATCACGGACGTGGTGGACGTCCACGCGTGAACGCGGCCCGCCGGCTCCGGCCGGCGGGCCGCTTCGCGTCCGGTCAGTCCTCGTCGGCGGGCCGCCACAGGTGCAGGGCCCCACGGTCTTCCGAGACCGTGAACCAGGTGCCGTCGCCCGCGGAGCGGGGCGGCCCGGAGACCGGGAAGGGGTACGAGACTTCGCCGCGCAGGGTCATCCCCCGCGTGTCGACGCGCCAGTGGCGGGCTGTGCCGTACCGGGCGTCGCACTCGGAGGTGCCGGCGATGATGGTGTCATCGTCGATGAAGGCGCCTTCGTAGTCCCAGTACACGCGGTCCTCGCCCGTGCTTGCCGGGTGTGCCGGCACAGTGCCCTGGGCGTCCAGTTTCCGCAGGACCGAGCGGTCCTCCGCCTGGTGCAGGCAGAGGGACCACTGCCCGAGGTCAACGGTGAGGAGGCGCCCGCCGGAGGGGCTCACCCCCAGCAGAAGCCGCTCGATACCGATCCGCTCGGCGGTCAGACCCTGCCCGTCCCACCGTCCCCACAGGGCGGGCGAGTCCTCCTCGCCCTCGCCGATGCTCAGTCCCATCCGCGCCGGGTCGGGGTGCGGCGTGTGGTAGGAGACGGAGGCCACGGTCCCGGTTTCGGCGCGTCCCAGGACTCTGCCGTCGTCGGCGTCCAGGACGAGCCACAGCTCCTGGTCGTCCTCGTCCGACTCGTTGTCGCCGCTCAGGGGACCGCGGACGTGGGCCCAGACGAGCTTGCCGTCGGCGGAGGCGGCGGCCGATCCGCTGTCCGGATACCGGTGGTCCTCGTCGTCGTCGGCGTACTCCGCGAACGACGTGTGTGTCAGCGGGCACGCGCCGCCCCAGCAGCCGTGCCGTACCTCCCACCGCGTTGCTCCGGTCGCCTCCACGGCGCGTACCGCGTGTACACCGGCGAACACGGCGACATCGCCCGTGGGAGAGACCGTCACCGAGCCGTACCGGCGGGGCCACGGCGCGGTGAAGCGGACCTCCGTTCCCTCCCTGTCCAGGTCGAGAACCACCAGTTCGGCGTCACCGCGCTGCACGAGAAACCTGCGTCCCGGCCAGTGCAGCACGTGCGGAGCGTCCGCGGACGCCGGGTCCAGCGGTGCGGCGACGGTGGCCACAAGACGAGCGACGGTCACGGAGTCCTCCAGCGCGAGACACGATCCTGAACGCGACCACCGTACGCGGGGTTCCGAAGCCGGTACGGTCGGCGTCAGAGCATCACCATGACCGCGCAGACCGCCAGCAGTACGGTGCAGACCGCCGTGGCCGTCGCCGCGCGGACCGGGAGTGCCGGGGGCCGGGCCGTGGTCAGGGCCAGTGACCGGTGGTGGGCCACGGTCAGGAAGGCCAGCCAGACCAGTACGGTCAGTGTGATGGCCGCCAGGGCGAAGGCCGAGTTGTCGTGGACCGCCTGGCGGACCGCCAGTACCGCCACGACCGTGCAGGCGAGAGTCGTACGCCGCCAAGCCAGGCGGGTGCGCTCCGGCTGGAGCCCCGGATCCCGGTCCCGGTCCTGGTCCGTGTCCCGGGGGGCCATCAGCCGCCCCGGCCCAGCACCACGACGACCACCATCACCACGGCGACCAACCCCACCGCCAGGGCCAGCACTGTCGGAAAGCCGGACACCGGCAGGTCCTCGCCGCGGCGCATCGCGCGCTCGCAGCGCACCCAGTGGTTGACCGCCCGCAGCGCGCACAGCGCACCGGCCGCCAGCAGAGCCACCGCGAGCCCGACCCGTACGCCCCAGCGCAGCTCCGGCAGGAACTGGTCGACCGCGAACCCGCCGCCCACCAGCGCGAGCGCCGTCCTTATCCAGGCCAGGAAGGTGCGCTCATTGGCCAGCGAGAACCGGTAGTCCGGGGTCTCGCCCTCGTCGCCGATACGCCCGGGAGCGAACCACAGCCGCAGGGTCCGCGCGAAGTCGCTCACCCGCCGCACCCTACGCGCGCGGGGCGCGGGAGGCGCGTGAGAACTGGGACGACCGGGACGCCCGGAGCCGCTCGTACGCCGCGAGGCCGTCCGGCACCCACGCCCACTCCCCGATCCGCCGCTCCAGCTCCTCCTCCCGCAGGAAGGCGTGCCAGGCGACCTCCTCGGCCTGCGGGTTCACCGGCAGCTCGCAGCGGACCGTGTACACGTATGCGCTCTCCCGGATGGACCCGTCCTCGGCGTCGTACCGGAACGGGAACAGCGGTACGGGACGGTCCAGCCCCGACACCCCCAGCTCCTCCTCGGCCTCCCGCAGCGCCGCCTCGTCATAGCTCTCGCCCGCGCCGACGACACCGCCCACGAACATGTCGTACAGGGAAGGGAAGGCGAGTTTCCCCGCGGTCCTGCGGTGGACGAACACCCGGTCGTCCGCGTCCCGTACGAACACGAACACACAGCGGTGGCGCAGGCCCTTCGCGTAGATCTCGCCGCGTGGCGCCCGCCCGACCACACGGTCGTCCTCGTCGACGATGTCCAGGATCTCGTCAGCAGCGCTCATGGGCCCCATCCAACCTCATCCGACCGGTTGACGCGTTACTCGCGCGTACGGAGGATCGGACCACCCACCCGACCCTGAAGCTCCGAAGCCCCTCTAAGGACGGAAACCATGGCCTACGACGCTGATGTGATCGTGATCGGGGCGGGCCTCGCGGGCCTGGTCGCCACCGCCGAACTCGCCGCCGCCGGCCGGTCCGTCATCGTCCTCGACCAGGAGCCCGAGCAGTCGCTCGGCGGCCAGGCGCACTGGTCCTTCGGCGGGCTGTTCCTCGTGGACTCGCCCGAGCAGCGCCGGCTCCGGATCAGGGACAGCCGTGAACTGGCCCTCCAGGACTGGCTCGGCACCGCCGGCTTCGACCGCCCCGAGGACCGCTGGCCGCGCGCCTGGGCCGAGGCGTACGTCGACTTCGCGGCGGGCGAGAAGCGGGACTGGCTGTACCGGCGGGGCGTACGGTTCTTCCCGGTCGTCGGCTGGGCCGAGCGCGGCGGGTACGACGCCACCGGGCACGGCAATTCCGTACCGCGCTTCCACATCACCTGGGGCACCGGGCCCGCGGTGGTCGCGCCGTTCGAGCGGCGGGTGCGCGAGGGGGTTGCCAAGGGCCTGGTGACCCTGCGGTTCCGGCACCGGGTCACGGGCCTGGCCGCCACGGCGGGTGCCGTGGACACCGTGACCGGCGAGATCCTGGAGCCGAGCGACGCCGAACGCGGCACCGCGAGCAGCCGCGTGGCGACCGGGGCCTTCGAACTGCGGGCGCAGGCCGTGATCGTGACCTCCGGCGGCATCGGCGGCAACCACGACCTGGTGCGCGCCCAGTGGCCCGAGCGGCTCGGCACCCCGCCCCGCAGGATGCTCTCCGGGGTGCCCGCGCATGTCGACGGGCTGATGCTCGGCATCACGGAGGCGGCCGGCGCGCACCACATCAACCGCGACCGGATGTGGCACTACACCGAGGGCATCGAGAACTGGAATCCCATCTGGGCGCGGCACGGCATCCGGATCCTGCCGGGACCGTCCTCGCTCTGGCTGGACGCGACCGGGCGGCGGCTGCCCGTACCGCTCTTCCCCGGCTTCGACACCCTCGGCACGCTGGAGCACATCACGCGCTCCGGCCACGACCACACCTGGTTCGTCCTGAACCAGCGCATCATCCGCAAGGAGTTCGCGCTCTCGGGATCCGAGCAGAACCCCGACCTGACCGGCAAGTCGGTGCGCGGGGTCTTCGGGCGGGTGCGTGCCGAAGTGCCCGGCCCGGTGAAGGCGTTCATGGACAAGGGCGCGGACTTCGTCGTCGAGCGCGATCTGGCCGCGCTGGTACGGGGGATGAACACGCTCATCGGGGAGCCGCTGATCGACGAGGACCGGCTGCGCGGTGAAATCACCGCGCGCGACCGGGAGATCGCCCACCCCTTCACCAAGGACCTCCAGATCACCGCGATCCGGGGCGCCCGCACCTATCTCGGCGACCGGCTGACCCGTACGGTTCCGCCGCACCGGATCCTCGACCCGGCGGCCGGGCCGCTGATCGCCGTACGGCTGAACATCCTGACCCGCAAGTCGCTCGGCGGCCTGGAGACCGACCTCTCCTCGCGCGTCCTGACCGCCGGGGGCGAGCCGCTGCCCGGGGTGTACGCGGCGGGCGAGGCGGCCGGGTTCGGCGGCGGCGGTGTCCATGGCTACCGCTCGCTCGAAGGGACCTTCCTCGGCGGCTGCATCTTCTCGGGGCGTACGGCGGGCCGCGCGGCGGCGAAGGCGGTCGGCTGACACCGGTCCGCGGTCCGGCCGTGCTGGTTTGTGCCGGTCATGCCGGTCATGCCGGCCGTGCTGGTCGTGCTGGTCGTACGAAAGCCCTCCGGGGCCCTTCGCGGTTCTGACGAAAGTCTGACGGATGTCCGCCGCCCCTGGATTCCGGGCGCCGCTGGTGTTCTCCTCGATGGGTGAACCCTCAACAGAGCGAGCCCGAGGGCGCGCCCGTGGGCCGGCGCGTGGTGCTCTCCATGCTCGGCCTGGGCGCGGCGGGGCTTGTCGCGGCGCCCCAGCTCCAGCGCGGCTTCGAGGCCTTCCTCGGCTCGGCGGCCGACAAGGACCCGACCGGTCTGACCGGGCTGCTGCCCAACGGCGGCGGCTTCCGCTACTACTCCGTCACCGCCTCCGTGCCCCGCAGGGGCCCGGACACCTACCGGCTGACGGTCGGCGGACTGGTCGACCGGCCCGCCACGTACACCCTCGACGCGCTGCGGGACCTGCCGCAGACCCGGATCGTGCGCGATGTGCAGTGCGTGACCGGCTGGCGCGTGCCGCACACCCCCTTCGAGGGCGTACGGCTCTCGGACCTCCTCGACGCGGCCGGGGTACGCCCGGAGGGCAAGGCGGTCCGCTTCACCTGCTTCGACGGCGCGTACAGCGAGAGCCTGACCCTCCAGCAGGCCCGCCGCGCCGATGTCCTCGTGGCGCTGAAGATGCAGGACAAGGAGATCGGGCACGCGCACGGCGGCCCGGTCAGGCTCTATGTGGCGCCGATGTACTTCTACAAGTCGGCGAAATGGCTCTCCGGGATCTCCGTCACCTCCGGCGTACGGCCCGGCTACTGGGAGGAGCGCGGCTATGACGTCGACGCCTGGGTCGGCAGGTCCAACGGCCGCGACGACACCCCCACCGTCTGACCCGGGCGGTGCCGCCGCGCGGATACGGCGTTTCGGCCCGGCCCAGCGCTGGGTGCACCGTACGACCGGAGCCCTGATGCTGGTGTGCGTGGCGAGCGCGGCCTGTCTGTACGTACCGCAGCTCGCCGAACTCGTCGGCCGGCGCCTGCTCGTGGTCACCGTCCACGAGTGGTCGGGGCTGCTGCTGCCGGTGCCCGTGCTCGTCGGCCTCGTCTCCCGGGCGTTCCGGGCCGACCTGGGCCGGCTGAACCGCTTCCTGCCGTACGACAAGGAGTGGCTGCGAGCCGCACTGCGGCGCGATCTGCGCCCCGCGTCCCGGCCGTCCGGGAAGTTCAACGCCGGACAGAAGCTCTACGCGGCCTGGATCGCGGGGGCGGTGCTGGTGATGCTCGGGACCGGGCTGCTGATGTGGTTCACCGGGCTCGCGCCGGTCATGTGGCGTACGAGCGCCACCTTCATCCACGACTGGCTGGCCCTGGCCATCGGCATCGTCCTCGCCGGGCACATCGGTATGGCGTACGGGGATCCCGAGGCCCGGCGCGGGATGCGCACGGGGTCGGTGGACCGGGCGTGGGCGGAGCGGGAGCACCGTCACTGGAAAGGTGACTGACCTCGGAGTGCCCCGCCCCGCCCGCGCTTCTCGTACGGACAGCCGGCTCGTACGAGCGGTCGGCGTCGCTACAACACCAGCGACAGCAGCAGCACACAGCCCAGACCGACCACCGAGATCAGGGTCTCCATCACCGACCAGGTCTTGATCGTCTGACCGACGTTCATCCCGAAGTACTCCTTCACCAGCCAGAACCCCGCGTCGTTGACATGGCTGAAGAAGAGCGAGCCCGCCCCGATCGCCAGCACCAGCAGCGCGGCATGGGTGCTGGACATGTCCGCGGCCAGCGGCGTTACGAGGCCGGCCGCCGAGATCGTCGCCACGGTCGCCGAGCCGGTCGCCAGCCGGATCGCCACCGCGATCAGCCAGGCCAGCAGCAGCGCCGGGATCGACCAGTCCTTGGAGATGTCCAGGACCATTTGGCCCACCCCGGAGTCGATCAGGGTCTGCTTGAAGCCGCCGCCCGCGCCGACGATCATCAGCACACCCGCGATCGGGGCGAGCGACTTCTCGACGGTCGAGGCGAGCCGGTCCTTGGTGAACCCGGCCGCGCGCCCCAGCGTGAAGAGCCCGACCAGTACGGCGGCGAGCAGTGCGATCAGCGGTGAACCGACGACGTCCGCGACCCGCTGGACGGTGTTCTCCGGGTCGTCCACGACGATGTCCACCAGCGCCTTGCCCAGCATCAGCACCACCGGCAGCAGCACCGTGGCGACGGTCGCGGCGAAGCTCGGCCGCCGCTCCAGCTTCTCGGAGGTGCGCTGCGGCACCATCCGGTCGGGGGCCGGGATGTCCACCCAGCGCGCCGCGTACCGGGAGAACAGCGGCCCCGCGATGATCACCGTCGGAATGGCCACGACCACGCCCAGCGCCAGGGTGACCCCCAGATTGGCGCCGATCGCGTCGATCGCGACCAGCGGCCCGGGGTGCGGCGGGATCAGACCGTGCATCACGGAGAGCCCGGCCAGCGCCGGGATGCCGATCCGCATCAGCGAGTAGTTGCCGCGCTTGGCGACCAGCAGCACCACCGGGATCAGCAGCACGATGCCGACCTCGAAGAAGAGCGGCAGCCCGATGACCGAGGCGATGAGGACCATCGCCCAGGGCATCGCGCGCCCGCCCGCCTTCGCGAGGATCGTGTCGACGATCTGGTCCGCGCCGCCGGAGTCGGCGAGCAGTTTGCCGAGGATGGCGCCGAGCGCGATCAGCACTCCGACGCCCGCGACGGTGGAGCCGAGACCGGTGGTGAAGCTGGCGATGACCTTGTCCAGCGGGGCGCCCGCGAAGGCGCCGAGCGCCAGCGAGCCGATGGTCAGGGCGAGAAAGGCATGGAGCTTGGCGACGGTGATGAGCAGGACGATGACGGCGATACCGGCGAGCACGGCTATGCCGAGCTGGGCGTTGCCCGCCGAGGTGATCGGCTCGACGGTGTCCGCTGCCAGCGTCTCGACGCTGAGACTGGTCACGGGGGGATTCCTTCGATTCGTGGATGCGGTTCTCGGTTGTCGGTTCTCGGATGCGGCCCTTGGGTGTGGCTCTTGGGTGTGGCTCTTCGGTCGGCTCGTGTCCTGGATCCGGCCGGGGATTCAGTCCGTGAGCCGGCGCAGCGCGGCGACGGCCCGTGCGGTGATTTCTTGGGGGGTACCTGACACATCGACGCTGACGCCCGTCTCGTCGGGCTCCAGGTTCTCCAGGGCCGCGAACTGCGAGTCCAGGAGGGCGGGAGGCATGAAGTGCCCCTTGCGCTCGGCCATCCGCCGCCCGATGAGGGCCCGGTCCCCGGTGAGATGCAGAAAGACCGCACCGGGCGCGGCGGCCCGCAGCCGGTCGCGGTAGGAGCGCTTGAGCGCGGAGCTGCTCACCACACCGCCGAGCCCGGCCCGGCCGTGCGCCCAGCGTCCGATCGCGTCGAGCCAGGGCCACCGGTCCGCGTCCTCCAGCGGGACGCCCGCGGACATCTTGGCGATGTTCGCGGGCGGGTGGAAGTCGTCGCCCTCGGCGTACGGGACGCCCAGTGCGGCGGCGAGCAGGGGCCCGACGGTGGTCTTGCCGGTCCCTGCCACGCCCATCACCACGACGACGTGGGGGGTGCTCATCGCGAACCTCGCTGTCTTCAGCGTCTTCAGAGCCCGGTCGTCCTCGACCGGGCTTCGCGCCAATGAAACGCATTAGGTACGACGTATTCAAGAGGCTGTGATGTAAACGTCGTACTTTTTACGGTCGGGCCGTGACCCGTAGGCTTGGCCCATGACCACAGAAGGCCGGGGCCTGCATACCCGTGTGCTGGACGCTCTCGGCCTCGCCATCACCGCCGGCGAGTACCCCGCCGGAAGCGTGGTCCGTACCGACGAGGTCGCCCAGCGCTTCGATGTCTCGCGGACCGTCGTCCGTGAAGTGGTCCGTGTCCTCGAATCGATGCACCTCGTCGAGTCCCGGCGCCGGGTCGGCGTGACCGTACTCCCCGCCGAGGAGTGGAACGTCTACGATCCGCGGGTCATCCGCTGGCGCCTCGCCGGCACCGACCGGCCCCGCCAGCTCCGCTCGCTGACCGTGCTGCGCTCCGCGGTCGAACCGGTCGCGGCCGGGCTCGCCGCCCGCAACGCCACGCCCGAGCAGTGCGCCGCCCTCACCGAGCAGGCGCTCGGCATGGTCGCCACCTCGCGGGGGCGCAGGCTGGAGGAGTACCTCGTCCACGACATCGCCTTCCACCGGGTGGTGCTGAACGCGTCGGGCAACGAGATGTTCGCCCGGCTCGGCGATGTGGTCGCCGAGATCCTCACCGGCCGCACCCGCCACCAGGTGATGTTCGACGACCCGGACCCCGCGGCCGTCACCCTGCATGTGGGGGTCGCCGAGGCGGTACGCGAGGGCGACGCGGCCCGCGCGGAGGAACTCACCCGCGAGATCGCCGTCGGCGCACTCCAGGAACTGGACGTCCTGGCTCCCTGACCCGATGCGCCGGCCCCGGACGCCGGCCCGCGACCGGATGTCCTGACGTCCCGTCGAACCGGCGCCGGTGTCCAGCGGTAGCCGCCCGAGCACGGGATAGTGGTGGCGAAGGATTCCGTCCCAGAGGTGAGGAAAGGCAGGTCCTGGCATGGCGCAGCAGGTGCAAGGGGTCATCGCCCCCGGCAAGAACGAGCCGGTACGGGTCGAGACGATCGTCGTACCCGACCCCGGCCCCGGCGAGGCCGTGGTGGCGGTGCAGGCGTGCGGCGTGTGCCACACCGATCTGCACTACAAGCAGGGCGGGATCAACGACGACTTCCCCTTCCTCCTCGGCCATGAGGCCGCAGGCGTGGTGGAGTCGGTCGGCGAGGGCGTCACGGAGGTCGCGCCCGGTGACTTCGTCGTCCTCAACTGGCGTGCGGTGTGCGGCGCCTGTCGTGCCTGTCTGCGCGGCCGGCCGCAGTACTGCTTCAACACCCACAACGCCCGGCAGAAGATGACCCTGACGGACGGTACGGAACTGTCCCCGGCCCTCGGCATCGGCGCCTTCGCCGAGAAGACCCTGGTCGCCGCGGGCCAGTGCACCAAGGTCGACCCGGCCGTCTCCCCGGCCGTCGCGGGCCTGCTCGGCTGCGGTGTGATGGCCGGCATCGGCGCCGCCATCAACACCGGCGGGGTGACCCGCGGCGACTCCGTCGCCGTCATCGGCTGCGGCGGTGTGGGCGACGCGGCGATCGTCGGCGCGCGCCTCGCGGGCGCGGCCCGGATCATCGCCGTCGACATCGACGACCGCAAGCTGGAGACGGCGAAGTCGATGGGCGCCACCCACACCGTCAACTCCCGCTCCACCGACCCCGTCGAGGCGATCCGCGAACTGACCGGCGGGTTCGGCGCGGATGTCGTCATCGAGGCCGTCGGCCGTCCCGAGACCTACGAACAGGCCTTCTACGCACGTGACCTGGCCGGCACCATCGTCCTCGTCGGCGTCCCCACGCCGGAGATGAAGCTCGAACTCCCGCTGCTGGACGTCTTCGGACGCGGCGGCTCCCTCAAGTCCTCCTGGTACGGCGACTGTCTGCCCTCCCGCGACTTCCCGATGCTGATCGACCTGCACCAGCAGGGCCGTATCGACCTCGCCGCCTTTGTCACCGAGACCATCGGACTCGGCGATGTGGAGAAGGCGTTCGCCCGCATGCACGAGGGCGATGTGCTGCGCTCGGTGGTGGTGTTCCAGTGACCGTCCGTATCGACCGGCTCATCACCTCGGGCACCTTCTCGCTCGACGGCGGCACCTGGGACGTCGACAACAACGTCTGGATCGTCGGCGACGACTCCGAGGCGATCGTCATCGACGCCGCGCACGACGCCGCCGCCATCGAGGAGGCGCTGGGCGGCCGTACGCTGCGCGCGATCGTCTGCACCCACGCGCACAACGACCACATCGGCGCGGCCCCGGCGCTCGCCGCCGCCACCGGCGCGCCCGTCCTGCTGCACCACGCCGATCTGCCGCTCTGGAAGCAGACCCACCCGGAGCAGGTCCCGGACGGTGAACTCACCGACTGCGGGACCGTTTCGGTCGGCGGCATCACCCTGACCGTGCTGCACACCCCCGGGCACGCGCCGGGCGCGATCTGCCTCCACGCCCCCGAACTGTCGACGGTCTTCACCGGGGACACCCTGTTCCAGGGCGGCCCGGGCGCCACCGGCCGGTCGTTCTCGGACTTCCCGACCATCATCGACTCGATCCGCGGCCGGCTGCTGATCCTGCCGCCGGAGACGGTCGTACGGACCGGTCACGGCGACACCACCACCATCGGCGCCGAGGCACCGCACGTGGAGGAATGGATCCGGCGCGGCCACTGAGCGGGCGAGCGGGCTATCGGGCGAGCCGGGTGAACCCGGTCAGCGGCAGAAGCCGCAGCCGGCTTTCGAAGCGGTACGGCTCGCCCGTCACCGGATCGGTGAACTCCAGTGTTTTCGCCAGCAGTTGGAGGGGCCGGGCATAGTCGTCCGGCCCCTCGTCCCGTACCACCGGATAGAGCGGGTCGTTCAGCAGCGGCAGCCCCAGCGCGTTCATATGGACCCGCAACTGATGGGTGCGGCCGGTCGCCGGGGACAGCCGGTACCGGCCGAACCCGCCGTGGTGCTCCAGCAGTTCGATCCGGCTCTCGCTGTTCGGCTCGCCCGGCACCTCCCGCGCGGTCAGCACCCCGCGCTCCTTCTCGATCCGGCTGCGCACCGTGACGGGCAGCGCCACCGCCGGGTCGTAAGGCGCCACCGACTCGTACTCCTTCCGTACCAGCCGGTCCCGGAACAGCGTCTGGTACGCGCCCCGGTCCTCCGCCCGTACGACAAAGAGCGCCAGCCCCGCCGTCAGCCGGTCGAGCCGGTGCGCGGGCTGGAGCCCGGGCAGCCCCAGCTCCCGCCGCAGCCTCGCCAGCGCGGTGTCGGTGACATGGCTTCCGCGCGGTGTGGTGGCGAGGAAATGCGGCTTGTCCACGACGACGATCCGCTCGTCCCGGTGCACGATCCCGATCTCGGACGGCACCCGCTCCTCCGGCGCGAACTCCCGGTGGAACCACAGATACCGCCCCGCCGTGTACGGTTCGGCCCCCGCCACCGGACCGTCCACCCCGACGAACCGGCCCGCCCGCAGTATCGCGTCGACCCGCTCCACCCCGATGGCTCCGCCGAACCGCGCGACGAGATGGTCCCGTACGGTCGCCCACTCCCCACCGGGATCCGCCGGCAGCCGCACCCGCACCGGATCCACCCCGTCCCGCTGCCCCAACGGCGACTCCGGCACCCTCCGCTGCCTACGCCCCACAACCCTCGCGCCTTCTCCCCGTCGTCCTCGTCGTCTTCCCCGGTGCCGCCCCCGCCCGCGCACTCTATCGACGCCGGGCAGGCATCCCCCGTACCCCGTTCGGCCCCCGGTGGGGGAGGGCGGGGCGGGATGAGGACGGTTCCCGGGTGGGGGCGTGCGCATGATGGGGTGGTGATCAGTGTTGTGTTCGCCGTGCTCACCGCGATCAGCAACGGCTCGGCCTCGGTGCTCCAGCGGCGGGCCGCTTCCACTGTGCCCGATGCCGTCGCCATGCGGCTCTCGCTGATCGGGCATCTGCTGCGGCAGCGGGTGTGGCTGATGGGCATCGGCCTCGTGATCGTGGCCGCGGTCTGCCAGGCGGTGGCGCTCGCGACCGGGCCGATCGCCGTGGTGCAGCCGATCTTTGTCATCGAGCTGCCCGCGACCCTGCTGATCGCCGGGTATTCCTTCAGGATCCGGCTGCCGCGCAGGATCTGGTACGGCGTGGCGGCGGTGACCGGCGGACTCGCCCTCGGGATGGCGACGGCGGCGCCGTCCGGCGGGACCGATTCGGTGAGCGGTTACGCCTGGATCCCGGCGCTCGTCGCGACCGGGATCTTCGAGGCCGTAGTGATCACCTGGGCCCTGCGGCTGCGCGGCAATCCGCGCGCCGCCCTGCTCGGTCTCGCCGCCGCCTGTGGATACGCGCTGACCGCCGCCCTGATGAAGGACGCCATGGCCGTCCTCACCCATGGCGGGGTGGTGGCGCTGCTGACCTCCTGGCAGGTCTACGGCACGGCGGTGGCCGGGGTGGGCGCGCTGTTCCTGCTGCAGAACGCCCTTCAGGCGGGGATGCTCGCCTTCTCCCAGCCGATGCTCACCCTCGGCGACGCGCTGATCAGCATCACCTACGGGGTGGTCCTGTACGGCGAGACGGTACGCACCGGATGGTGGCTGCTGCCCGAACTCGTGGCCATCGGTCTGATCGCGGCGGGCTGTCTGGAACTGGCCCGCTCCCCGCTGGCCTCCGGCGGCCCGCCCCCGAAGCCCCGCGTCCGCTGACCGGGAGGGCACGGCCGTCACCCCTGGCGCGGCACGCGGCGGTCCGCGTATTCCTGGACCGGGCTCGGGCAGGCGTCGAGTACGTCGAAGGCGTCCAGCAGCCCGGTGATCCGCAGCATCCGGTGAATCGGCGGATTGCGGATGATCAGCGCCAGTCTGCCGCCGCGAGCCCTGATCCGGCGGCGTGCCCTGCACAGGACGGAGAGCCCTCGGCAGTCGAGGAAGCTCACATGCTGGAGGTCGATCAGCAGGTCGGGCTTGGGGATGTCCGTCAGCGAGTCGAGATACTCGGAGATGGCGGGCGCGGTCAGCACATCGATCTCCCCGTGCAGCTCCACCAGGGTGGTCCGGCCCACGACCCGCTCGCGCGGGCGGTCGCGCCACTCGTCCGACACAGCGATCACTCACTCCTTCCTGTGCGGTTTCTTCCGTTGCGTCTCATGTAAAGCGCCGGCGGTGCGGTACGGAGAGTGCCGACCGGCCCTTTGCGCCGGGCCGATGCGTACCCGGCCGGGCGCCACTCGGGACCAGGCCGTGTCTGACAAATCCCGTCTGGCGCGCGACGCCTGGCACGCACGCTCGCTGCGTTGTCGGAGTCAGCCGAGTACCCCAGTACGAGGCTGATCCTCCGCCTTGCGATCGCACGCACCAGCCGCCGCGCGCCCCGCCCGGCGGGCGGACGACGCTATTTGTCAGACACGGCCTGCCTCAGCAGTGGCGGGGCAGGGGAGCGGGGGCGGGGCCGGCCGGTCCCGGTACGGGGGGACCGGTCGGCCCAGGGCCTCAGGACCGGTCGGCCCCGGGCGGTGAGGAGGGTCGGTCGGGGCGGCGGGCGCGGCGTCGGTCCGGGGGGCGGTCGGTCCCGGGGTGCGCTGGTCCCGGTCGGTGCCGGTCCCGGTCGGTCGGTTCCGGTCAGTCCCCGCTCAGCCCCTGACCGGGACGATCGCGACCGGGCAGGCGGCGTGGTGCAGTACGGCGTGGTGGACCCGGCCGAGCGGCAGACCGACGACCGGATGCCGCCGCTCCGCTCCCACCACCAGCAGATCCGCGCTCGCCGACTCGTCCAGCAGGGCCTGATGCACGGGACCCTGTACGAGCTTGCGCCGGGCGGCGACATCCGGGTACTCGCCGCTGACCAGCCCCATGACCCGGTCGGCACACTCGCCCGCCTCCCGATGGAGTGCCCTGGCCCGGTCCGCGGCGGTCAACGGGTGCGGCAGCGTCTCGTGTGCAGGGCGGTGCCAGGCCCGTACGGCCAGCAGTTCACAGCCGCGCCACCGCGCCTCGCGGAAGGCGAACCGTACGGCGGCGGCGCTCCCGGGGCCGTCCCCGGCGCCGACGGCCACCCGCCGGAGGGCCGACCGCCGGTTCGGCTCCTCACCGCGGGCCACGACCACCGGACAGGGGGCCCGCGCCGCGACGGCCTGGCTCACGGAGCCCAGGAGCAGGCCGGCGACCGGGCCGTGCCCGCGCGACCCCAGCACCAGAAAGGCCGCGTCCAGCGCCTCCCGCAGGAGCGCGGTCACCGGGTCCTCGGGCTGTACGGCGGTGGAGACCTTCACATCGGGGGCGAGCCGGTGCGCGCGCTCCTCGGCGGCGGCGAGGAGGTCCTCGGCCCGGACCTGTTCGAAGGGGCGGTCGGTGCCGGGCTCCCATCGTACCCCTTCGTAGTGCTCCCAGAGGGAGGCGTGCACCAGCCGCAGGGGCAGGCCGGAGCGCTCGGCCTCGTCCGCCGCCCAGTCGACCGCCTGGCCGCTGCTCTCGGATCCGTCGACTCCCGCGACCACGGGAAGCCCCATCGCCTCCATCGCCGTCTCGCCTCCTTCTGTCCGTGCCGCCTCTTCCAGCGTCCTGGTTTTCGGGCGCGCTGTCGCGGCGCGGACCGCGAAGGGGCCGAGTGGCTCATATCGCGCGGCGGCGCGGGCGTGGACGCTGGAGGTACGGCACCGGAGGTGCGGGAAGCCAAGGAGGGAGTGAGGACATATGGCACCGGTCGTCACCGTCGGGCTGGACGGCAGCCCCGAATCCCTCTCCGCCGCCCGCTGGGCAGCGAGGGAGGCCGAGCTGCGGCACGCGACGCTGCGCCTGCTGCACGCGTGGGTGCTGCTGTCCGTCGGACCGGACGAGTCCCCAGCGGCGGAACCCCGGGAGAGCGATCAGAACTACTGGGCCGAGCGGATCATGGCCGAGGCCCTCCGTACCGTCACCGAGCACCACCCGGACCTGCCCGTCATCGAGGACCTGGTCGCCCAGGACCCGGTGAGCGCGCTGCTGACGGCGGCCGGGGAGTCGGAGGTGCTGGTCCTCGGTTCGCGGGACATGGCACCCATGGCCAGCTACTTCCTCGGCGATATCGGTCTGCACGTGGTGGCGCGCGCCGACCGCCCTTCGGTGCTCGTACGGGCTGGGGACGACCGGGACGACACCGCGTCCGTGATCGAGGGGCGTGATGTGGTGGTGGGACTGAGTTTGCACGGTCCGTGCGACGCTCTGATGGAGTTCGCGTTCGACAGTGCCGCCCGGCGGGGGGTCCCCCTGCGGGCCGTCCACGGCAGGAACCTTCCGCCGCCCGCCTTCACCCATGGCGGCGCCGACCCGTACTTCCCGGGGACGGTGGCAGGGAGGGCCGCGGAGGAGGCGCGGCGGGATCTGGCCGGGGCACTGCGGCCCTGGCAGGAGAAGTACCCGGACGTGTGCGTGGAGGACACGGTGCGGGTCGAGAGTGCGGCACCGGCGGTCGTACGGGGCGCGGCGGGCGCCGGGCTGCTGGTCGTCGGGCGCCGGAAGAACCGGCCTGTGCTCGCCCCCCGGGTCGGGCATGTCCTGTCGGCGGCGGTGCACCACGCGCCCTGCCCGGTGGCGGTCGTCCCGCACGACTGACCCGTAGGCCCGGCTCGTACGCCTCCCGTGCCCCGGGCGCCTGCCCCGCCCGTACGGCTGGACTTCCGGGCGTACGGGCCGACGGGCCTGCTCGGGATGCCCGGATTCCGTCAGCGGCTACCGTGGAAGTACCGCCGGTTGTGAGCCGACGCGTGAGCCTGACGGAGGAACGAACCGTGGGCGACGACGGGAACAAGCGGGCGGCGGACGGCACCCCGAGGCGGCTGGACGTCCTGCCGGAGGAGCTGCAGGCCCATCTGGACGCGGTCCAGCACGGGGCTCCCGAATCCGTGCACAGCCTGCTCGAAGCCGTGCTCACGGTCGGGCGGGAGCTGGATCTGCCCCAGGTGCTGCGGCACATCGTGCAGGCGGCGGTGACGCTCGTGGACGCCGAGTACGGCGCCCTCGGTGTGATCGGGGAGGGGTCCCGGCTCGCCCAGTTCCTGCCGGTCGGCATCTCCGAGGAGCGGATCGCGGCCATCGGCCATCTTCCCGAGGGCCATGGAATCCTCGGCGAACTCATCCGCCGCCCCGAGTCCCTGCGGCTCTCCGAACTGTCCGACCACCCGGCCTCGTACGGTCTGCCGCCCGGACACCCGCCGATGCACTCCTTCCTCGGAGTGCCGATCCGGGTGCGCGACGAGGTGTTCGGCAACCTCTACCTGACCGAGAAGCGCGGCGGCAAGGACTTCGACGACGAGGACGAGACCGTCCTGTCCACGCTCGCCGTCGCGGCCGGGGTCGCCATCGAGAACGCGCGGCTGTACGAGAGTGCCCGCAACCGGCAGCGCTGGCTGGAGGCCAACGCGGAGATCGTCGCCAGCCTGCTGTCCGGGGCGGACGAGAGACAGGTGCTTCCGCTGATCGTCGACCACGCCCGCCGGATCCTCTCCGCCGACCTGGGGGCGCTGGCGCTGCCCGGCGAGGGCGGGGAGGTCCTGCGGGTGGCGCTCGCCAGCGGGGTCGACGCGGAGGTCCACCACGGGCTGGTGCTCCCCCGTGAGGGTTCGTTCGTCGGCGCGGCACTGCACGCGCGGGAGCCGCTGCTCACCGTCGATGTCCAGACCGATCCGCGGATCACCGTGGGTCCGCCCCGGTGGCGCGGTCTGGGACCGGCCGTGGCGGTGCCCATGCTCGCCGAAGACGGCGTGCGCGGAGTGCTGCTGCTGGCCAGGAGGCAGGGGAGGACCCCGTTCACCCAGGCCGAGACGTCTCCGATGCTGGCCTTCGCGGGACAGGCGGCGATCGCGATGGAGCTGGCCGGGCGGCGGCGGTCCGCCGAGCAGCTCACGCTCCTGGAGGACCGCGACCGGATCGCCCGTGATCTGCACGACCTGGCCATCCAGCGGCTCTTCGCCACCGGGATGACCCTCCAGAGCACCGTACGGTTCGTCGAGGACCCGGCCGGGCGCGACCGGCTGCTTCGCGCCGTGGACGATCTCGACGAGACCATCAAGATCATCCGCTCGACCATCTTCGGGCTGCGCGCCCATGACACCGGGCGCGCCCGCCAGGGGCTGCGGGTCCGGGTCACCGTGGTGGTGGAGCGTGCCGTACGCGCCCTCGGCTTCACCCCGTCCCTGCGGATGGAGGGGCTCATCGACACCGACGTCCCGCCGGATGTCGCCGAGCATGTCGTGGCGGTCCTGGAGGAGGCGCTGAGCAATGTCGCCCGGCACGCCCGTGCCACGGGTGCGGATGTGTCGCTCGTCGTACGGAAGGCCGAGCTGACGCTCACGGTCGTGGACAACGGGACCGGAATGGCGCCTGACCGGCCCAGGAGCGGGCTGGACAATCTGGCAGGGCGGGCGGAGAGCCTCGGCGGCACGATGACGGTCGAGGCTTCGGCGCACGGGGGGACCCGCTTCGTATGGACCGTACCGATCAGCCCGCGGTGACCCGCGGACTCACGGGAAGCACCGTATGCCTCAGCGGGATCCGTAGCCCGTCCCGTCGTGGTGCGGACCGGCCTGGGTGGCGAGGACGGCGGCCTGGATGCGCCGCTCCACACCCAGCTTGGCCAGCAGCCGCGAGATGTGGTTCTTGACCGTCTTCTCGGACAGATAGAGCCGCTTGCCGATCTCCCGGTTGGTCAGCCCCTCCCCGATCAGGGCGAGGATCTCCCGCTCGCGCGGCGAGAGTTCGGCCAGCGCGTCGGCCTCCGGCTCCTCCTCGGTACTGCCGCCGCGCAGGCTGCTCATCAGCCGGGTCGTCGTCGCCGGATCGAGCATGGACCGGCCCGACGCGACCGTACGTACGGCCGCCACCAGATCCGCTCCCTTGATCTCCTTCAGTACGTATCCGGCCGCCCCGGCCATGATCGCGTCCAGCAGCGCGTCGTCGTCGTCGAACGAGGTGAGCATCAGACAGGCGAGCCCCGGCATCCGCGAGCGCAGCTCCCGGCAGACCGAGATCCCGTCGCCGTCCGGCAGCCGTACGTCCAGGATCGCGACGTCCGGGCGCAGGGCCGGGCCCCGGGCCAGGGCATGGCCGATCGACCCGGCGTCGCCGACCACCTGGATGTCCGGCTCGGCGTCGAGCAGATCCTGCACCCCGCGCCGTACGACCTCGTGGTCGTCGAGCAGGAACACCCGGATCGGCCTCTGTGGCGAGAAGCCGTATGCCTCGTCCATGTCTCTCCTCCGCGTCGTGGCCTACGCCGTCCGGCCCGGACAGCCCTCCGGCCCGCCACTCCTTCATCCTGACTCCGGAGCTCACGGGCGTACCAGGGCCGAACGGGCCCCGCCTCAGGCCACTGGGGGCACAGGGGGTTCGATTCGCCGGACTCCGGGCCCCGGCAGGGCCCACTCCACATCCACGACCCCTTCGACCGCCCGTACGAGCCGGGCCGCCAGCGGTACGAGCGCGGTGTCCCGGATCCGGCCGCCGAGCGTGACCATCCCGTTCTCGACCGAGACGCTCACGGTGTCGCGGGACATGAGGAAGAGGCGGTCGACGATCTCCGTCCGTATCTCCTCGGCGAGGTCCTCGTCCGAGCGGAGGAACACCTTCAGCAGGTCGCAGCGGCTGACGATGCCCCGGAGCATGCCCGAGGCGTCGACCACGGGGAGCCGCTTCAGCCGGCCCCTGGCCATCGTTCTGGCCGCCTGGCCGAGGGTGGCGTCCTCACGGACCGTGACCGCGGGGGCGCTCATCAGCTCGTCGGCGGTCGCCGCCCCGGCCTTGCGCAGATCGCCGAGGCGGCGCATCTGCTCCATCCGGCTCGGGTCCGCGTCCCGGAACTCCTCCTTGGGCAGCAGATCGGCCTCGGAGACCACCCCGGCGACCCGGCCGTCGCCGGTCAGCACCGGCACGGCACTGACCTTCCACCGCTCCATGGCCTCGACGATCTCCTTGAACCCGGCCTGCGGGCCGACCGCGACCACGGTGCGCGTCATCACGTCGCTCACGATGCGCGGGGTGCGGTGCATGGTCCCTCCTACAGGTCCGTCCCACCCCCAGCCTCCGTGTGCCGTGCACCGGAGGCCAGGGGCCGGTCGGCCCTGTCCCCGGGGTCCGAAGGGGCCGAACGGCCCTGCCCGTCGGGACCCGTCGGGACGGTCCGCACGGGCAGGGCCCCGGATCAGCGCCGGATCAGCCCCGGATCAGTCCAGAATGATCTCCGGCCGGTAGAGGTCGAACCAGTGGTACAGGTCCAGCACGCGCTCCAGCCCGCGCCGGTCGCCGCTGGGCATCGTGACGTCCCGCCCGACCGCGTCGGTCAGCCACGCCCGGTCGATCAGGGTGAACACCGGGTGGCTGTCCTCGGCGAGCACCTCCTTCGCCTGCTGCTGGAGGGCCGCCCCGTACCCCGGGTCCTGGGTGGACGGGTACGGGCTCTTCCGCCGGCCCCGTACCGACTCCGGCACCACATGCGCGGTGGCGTGCCGCAGCAGGCTCTTCTCCCGGCCGTCGAAGGACTTCAGCGCCCAGGGCGCGTTGTACACGTACTCGACCAGCCGGTGGTCGCAGAACGGCACCCGCACTTCGAGCCCGACCGCCATCGACACCCGGTCCTTGCGGTCCAGCAGCATCCGGACGAACCGGGTCAGATGCAGATTGCCGATGGTCCGCATCCGCCGCTCGTGCTCGTCGTCCCCGTCGAGATGGCCGACCGCGGCGACCGCGGTCGCGTACTGGTCGGCGACGTACGTGTCGAGATCGAGGGCGCCGCGCACCTCCGGGCGGAACGGGGCCGAGCGCCCGTGGCTCATCGGGCTCCGGAAGGCCAGCCAGGGGAAGGTCTCCGCCTTCACCGCCTCGGGGTCGTGGAACCAGCGGTACCCGCCGAACACCTCGTCCGAGGACTCGCCGGACAGGGCCACCGTCGACTCCGCCCTGATGGCCTTGAACAGCAGATACAGCGAGGTGTCCGTCTCGCCGAAGCCGACCGGCATGTCGCGTGCCGTGATCACCGCGCGGCGCAGCTCGGGATCGGTCAGCTCGTCCGGGCTGAGGGTGACGAAGCGGTGGTCGGAGCCGACCAGGTCCACGACATCGCGGATGTACGGGGTGTCCGGGCTGTCCCAGTTGGCATCGGCCCGGAAGGTCTCCTCGCGGTTGGCGAAGTCCACCGAGAAGGTCCGCAGCCGCTCGCCCTGCGCGGCCAGCCGGGCCGCGGCGAGGCCGGTGACCACGCTGGAGTCCAGACCGCCGGAGAGCAGCACGCACTGCGGGACATCGGCGACGAGCTGGCGGTGCACGATGTCGGTCATCAGCGCACCGACCCTGGTCAGCGTTGTCGCCAGGTCGTCGGTGTGCTCCCTGGCCTCCAGGGACCAGTACGTACGGGTACGGATGCCCCGCGCGTCGACGGTGACGACGGTGGCCGCCTCCACTTCGCGCATGTCCTTCCACAGCGCCCAGCCGGGGGCCATGGTGAACCCGAGCAGCTCGCGCAGCCCCGCGGTGTCGACGGCCGGACGGGCCAGGGGGTTGGCCAGGATCGCCTTGGGCTCGGAGCCGAACAGGACACCGTCGGGGGTCGGGTAGTAGTAGAGGGGCTTGACGCCCAGCCGGTCACGGACCATGACCAGCTTGTTCTCGCGTTCGTCCCAGATGGCGAACGCGAACATGCCGTTGAGGTGCTCGGGCAGGCGCTCGCCCCACTCCAGATAGCCGAGCAGTACGACCTCGGTGTCGCTGGCGGTCCTGAACCGGTGCCCCTTGCGCTCCAGTTCGGCGCGCAGCTCGGTGAAGTTGTAGACCTCGCCGGTGTAGACGAGGGCGACCGTGCCGCCCGGCGTCCGCACCTCCATCGGCTGCCGGCCGCCTGCGAGATCGATGACCGCGAGACGCCGGTGGCCGAGGCCCGCGTGGGGCCGGACCCAGAGGCCGGAGTCGTCCGGGCCCCGGCAGGCCATGGTGGCCGTCATCGCGTTCAGGACGTCATGGCGCGCGGTGAGATCGGAGTCATAGGAGACCCAGCCGGCGATACCACACATAAGGACTCACTCCTGGTAAAGGACTCACTTCTGTGGCGGTGCGGTGGTGCGGGAACGCTGGGAACGCGGCCTCACGAAGTGGCCTCATGAAGTATGGGGAATGAAATGCGTCCGAAAAGCGGGAGGCGGTATCCGCCTCCTGGCTGCTTGAATTCTTTTATCACTGTGCCCGTGAACCTGTCCAGAGTGCGGGTTCTTGAGCGGTTCTTGAGGGATTATCCAGGCCTCCGCCGAAGCGTCCAGCCGGGGAAAATCGCCAGTTGGACGGGGCTTTCTCGGGTACTTTCTCTCGCGGACCCGAACGGCGCCACGCGGTCTGCGACTTTTGTGATATTGACGTTCTCGGTAATCGGTACCTAGTGTGGCGGCGGATCTTCATCGGAGGCTTATTTAATTTCCTTGCGATGGTTGGGGTATAGATGGTGAAGAATTCAGCGGCCGGCCCTCTTGAAAGAGAGAGCCAGCTTCCCTATGAACGCAGGGGTGCGATTCCGGGACGGCGGCGGAAAATGCTGGGGCCGGCGGTCAAGGTGGTCATCGGGTCCTTGGTGATCGCCGACACGCCGCGCACCACCGGGGAGAACCTGGAGCACATCCGGATGCTGGCCGGTGCTCTGGGCGAATTCCCGCCGATCGTCGTGCACCGGCCCACCATGCGCGTGGTCGACGGGCTGCACCGGCTGCGCGCCGCCGAGCTGCGCAAGCAGGAGTTCATCACAGCCCGGATGTTCGAGGGCGACGAGGCCGAGGCGTTCGTCCTCGCTGTCCAGGCGAACCTCGCGGGCGGGCTGCCGCTCTCCGTGGCCGACCGCAAGGCGGCCACGGCGCGCATCATCGCCTCCCACCCCCAGTGGTCCGACCGATTAATCGCCTCCGTCACCGGGCTGTCCGCGAAGACCGTCGCCGAGGTGCGCCGTAAGCACCCCGCCGCCACAACGCGCAGGCCGGACAGCAGGATCGGCCGCGACGGACGCGTACGGCCCGCCGACGCCGGGGAGAAGCGCCGGCTCGCCTCCGAACTGATCCTGCGCAACCCGGAACTGTCGCTCCGTCAGATCGCCAAGGCCGTGGGCATCTCGCCGGAGACCGCCCGGTCCGTCCGCAGCCGCCTCCTGTGCGACGAGGAGCCGGCCGGACGGGGGCCCGACGACGCCGGATGGACCGCCGAGCCGCCCCCGCGGCCCGGTCCCGACGACTCGTGCACCGGCACCGGGCCCGGCCAGGAACCGCCTGACCGCACCGCCGTGTTCCAGCGCCTCCGTACCGACCCCTCGCTCCGCTACAGCGAGAGCGGGCGCACCCTGCTGCGCCTGATGGAGGCCCACACCCTCAGCGGTGAGACCTGGGCGACCCTCGCCAACTGCGTCCCCGCCCACCGCCGCCACACCATCGCCAGCGCCGCGATGGAGTACGCCAGGGGCTGGCGGGCGGTCGCCGAGCAACTGGCACGGAACACCCCCCACTCCGTATAGCGCGCCCGCACCCGCCCCACACACAGACCAGCGCCTGCCCCTGCCGACCGTGCGCCACGACCTTCCCGGACGGGATCCATCCCTTCGCCAAGGAGAGAACCAGTCATGTCCGGTATTCCCCCCATAGCGCCGTACGCCTTACCCACCGCCGCCGGTCTCCCGGCCAACACCGCACACTGGGCCGTCGACCCCCAGCGTGCCGTGCTGCTGGTCCACGACATGCAGCGGTACTTCCTGCGGCCGTTCCCCGAGCCGCTGCGGAAGGAACTGGTGAGCAACGCGGCCGCGCTGCGCGACCGCTGCCGCGCGCTGGGGGTGCCGGTCGCGTACACCGCGCAGCCCGGCGGGATGACCGACGAACAGCGCGGCCTGCTCAAGGACTTCTGGGGCCCCGGCATGCGCACCGACCCCGCCGACCGTCAGGTGGTGGAGCCGCTCGCGCCGGACCCCGGCGACCGGCAGCTGACCAAATGGCGCTACAGCGCCTTCCACCGCTCCGACCTGCTGGAGTGGATGCGCGCACAGAACCGCGACCAGCTCGTCGTCTGCGGGGTGTACGGGCATGTGGGCGTCCTGGCCAGCGCGGTCGAGGCGTTCACCCACGACATCGAGACCTTCCTCGTCGCCGACGCCATCGGGGACTTCTCCCGGCGCCACCACCGGATGACCATGGAGTACGCGGCGGCGCGCTGCGCCATGGTGGTCACCCACAGACAGGTGCTGGCATGAGCGCGGACCCGCTGGTCGAAGTGCTGGCCGCGAAGCCGCCGCCCTTCGCGCTGCTCCACCGCCCGGAGACGACCGGCCCCGGCCTGCTGGACGTACTGCTCGGTGACCTCTCGGAGCCGGACTCCCTCGCCGGCGTTCCCGTACCGGAGGACCCCGCGGGCGACGGGCAGGACGTCCTCGTGATCATCCCGTACCGGCAGATCGCCGAACGCGGCTTCGCCACCGTCGACGACGGGTCGCCGCTGCTCGCGCTGCGGGTGACGGACCAGGCCGTGGTCCCGCTGGCCGGGGCGCTGGCGCGGATCCCCGAGGTCCCGATCCGCCCGCTGAACGGCCGGTTCGATGTCGTCGACGACGACTACGCGGAGATCGTCCGCAGGGTCGTCACCGAGGAGATCGGCAGCGGCGAGGGCGCCAACTTCGTCATCAAGCGCTCGTTCGTCACCGAGATCGAGGGGTACGGTCCGGCCGCCGCGCTGGCCTTCTTCCGGCGGCTCTGCGAGCGGGAGTCGGGCGCGTACTGGACGTTCATCGCGCACACCGGCACCCGTACCTTCGTCGGCGCCACCCCCGAGCGGCACATCAGCCTGCGCGCGGGCACGGCGGTGATGAACCCGGTCAGCGGCACCTACCGCTATCCGCCGGGCGGGCCCGTGCTCTCCGACGTCCTGGAGTTCCTCTCCGACGAGAAGGAGAGCGACGAGCTGTACATGGTGCTGGACGAAGAGCTGAAGATGATGGCCCGGATCTGTGACACCGGCGGCCGGGTCGTGGGGCCGCGGCTCAAGGAGATGGCCCGGCTCGCGCACACCGAGTACCTCATCGAGGGGCGCTCCGGCCGGGAGCCGCAGGAGATCCTCCGCGAGACCCTGTTCGCGCCGACGGTCACGGGGAGCCCGCTGGAGAGCGCGTGCCGGGTGATCGGGCGGTACGAGCCGGGCGGGCGCGGCTACTACAGCGGTGTCATGGCCCTGATCGGCCGCGAGGGCGGCCGCCGTTCGCTGGACTCGGCCATCCTGATCCGTACGGCCGATATCGACCACGCGGGCCGGGTGAGCATCGGGGTGGGCGCCACTCTCGTACGGCACTCCGATCCGCTCTCCGAGGCGGCCGAGACCAGGGCGAAGGCGGCGGGTCTGCTCTCCGCGCTGGAAGGTGTCCGGCGGGAGAGCGCCGAGGCGGTGGTACGGGAGGAACCGGCCGCGTCGCCGGACGGGCGGGCCGAGCAGGCCGAGCAAGCGGTACGGCTCGGGGACCATCCGGCCGTACGGTCGGCCCTGGAGAGCCGGAACGAGGACCTCGCAGGATTTTGGCTGGCGGGGGACGGGGCGCTTCCCGGAGGCGAGGCGCTTTCGGGGGAGGAGGCGCTTTCCTGGGGCGTGGTGCGCGGGAAGCCGGTGCCCGGGCTGGCCGGGCGGCGCGTTCTCGTCGTCGACGCCGAGGACACCTTCACCGCGATGATCGCCCATCAGCTCCGCTCCCTGGGCACCCGGGTGACGGTCCGCCGCTTCGACGAGCCGTACTCCCTCGACGCCCACGACCTCGTCGTCATGGGCCCGGGCCCCGGCGACCCCAATGACACCGCCGATCCCCGGATCGCCCATCTCCACACCGCCATCGGCACCCTGCTGGCCCGGCGGCTTCCCTTCCTCGCCGTCTGCCTCAGCCACCAGGTGCTCAGCCGGCGCCTCGGTCTGGACGTGGTGCGCTGCGAGGTCTGCAACCAGGGCACCCGGCGCGAGATCGATCTCTTCGGCACCCATGTGCTCGCCGGTTTCTACAACGCCTTCGCCGCCCGCTGCGGCCAGGACGCCTTCCACCACCCCGAGTACGGGCCCGTCGAGGTCAGCCGGGACGCCGGGAGCGGCGAGGTGCACGCCCTGCGGGGACCGCACTTCGTCTCGATGCAGTTCCACGCAGAATCGGTGCTCACCCGCGACGGGCGGCACATCTGGGCCACACATATGGAAGAGGTGCTACGCGCGTGATCGTCACCATCGCCTGGTGGGACCTGACCGAATCCGAGCAGACCATCGACTCGCTGCGGGAGTATCTGCGCGACGAGGGCGTGCCGCCCTGGACGTCGGTCAAGGGGCTGCGCCTGAAGTTCTGGATCTCCGACCGGCCGGGCAACCGCTGGGGCGCGGTCATGCTGTGGGAGTCGGCGGAGGCCCGCGACCAGCAGCAGCTGCCGCCGCACCGGGCCGCCGAGCTGATCGGCTACCCGCCCACCGAACGTGTCAGGTTCGAGGTCGAGGCCATGGTCGAGGGCGCGTACGGCTCGGCCGCACTGTCCGGCCTCGGCCTGGTCTACGACGCCTCCTGACCCCGCCTGGACCCCGCGTGATCCAGCCCCACAACCCCGCCCGCCCCCGCCCCCGCATCCCCGATTCCGTGGAGAAGACATGCCGGAAGACAATCCTCTGACCTTCGCCGGATCCGTCGATCTGGAGCTGCCCGAGTTCGACGAGCCGCCCGCCGATCCCGTCGCGCTGTTCCGCGACTGGTTCAAGACCGCCCAGGAGCTGGGGGTACGGGAGCCGGGGGCGCTGGCGCTGGCCACCGCCGACACCGCGGGCCGGGCGTCGAACCGTACCGTCCAGACCATCGCCCTCACCGCCGAGGGCCTGGTCTTCACCAGCCACGCCGGCAGCCCCAAGGGCCAGGACATCGCGGCCACCGGCTGGGCCTCGGGGGTCTGGTACTGGCGCGAGACCCGGCAGCAGATCGTCTTCACCGGGCCCACCACGCGCCTCCCCGACAGCGAGTCCGACGCGCTGTGGCACGCCCGCCCCGCGGCCACCCACCCGATGTCGGCGGTGGCCCGGCAGAGCGAACCGCTGGAGGACGAGGAGGCGCTGCGGGAGCGGGCGCGGGTCCTCGCGGAGAGCGGGGAGAAGCTGCCGCGGCCGGAGGCCTGGGCAGGCTATCTGCTCAGGCCGTCCGCGGTGGAGTTCTGGCACGGCAGCGCGGACCGGCTGCACAGGCGCCTGCGGTACGACCGTACCGGCGACGGCTGGACCGCCGGCCGGCTCCAGCCGTGACGGGCCGCCCGCAGCCGTGACCGGTCGGCTCCAGCGGTGACCGTACGGTTTCAGGCGTGACCGTACGATCCGGCCGCACCGCCGAGCGTGCCGTGCGCCCGTCCGGTGTCAGAGCTGGAACGTTCCCCGGGCGACGATGACCGCCGAGCCCGCCACCTCCACGCTGTCGACCCGCTGACCGGCACCCTCGGCGGTGGCGAGCATCGTGGAGGGGCGGCCCATCTCCACGCCCTGGCGGATCTCGATCCGCTGCCCGTACGGGATCAGCCCGTACCGCGCCAGATGGATGGCGAGCGGCCCTGCGGCCGAGCCCGTCGCCGCGTCCTCGGCGACCCCGTACGCGGGCGAGAACATCCGCGCCCGCCACTGGTGCCCCTCGCCCGCGAAACAGTTGGCCGCCATGTCCAAGTGACGTGCCAGGGCCCGGAGATCGGGCGTCACCTCGGACAGCGCTGCCACGCTCTCCAGCCCGACGAACACATGGCGAGGACCGTTGCGGTAGACCTCCACCGGCAGCACGGAGGACTTCACCCCGAGCGCGGCCAGCAGGTCCTCGGCCTCCTTGTACGGCTCCCAGACCGGGACCGGCTGCCGCATCCGCGCCGAGCGGATCGCACCGTCCGGGCCGCGGTCGAAGGTGAACGGAACCGTGCTCTGGGCGGTTTCCATCAGCAGCCGGCCGTCCCGGGTGGCGGAGCCCAGCACGATCGCGGTGCCCAGCGTCGGATGCCCGGCGAACGGCAGCTCGTTCACCGGAGTGAAGATACGCACCCGCACATCACCGCCGTCCCGCGGCGGAAGAACGAAAGTCGTCTCCGAGAGATTCAACTCCCGGGCCAGACGCTGCATTTGACTGGCGGACAGGTCCGAGGCGTCCAGGAAGACGGCCACCGGATTTCCCGAAAGAGGCTTGTCGGTGAAAACATCGGCGACTACGTATTCATGCATTCCTGAAAAATATCGGGCAGTCGGACGCGGCGGCAATGAATCGTCGGTGTCCAAGTGCGGGACATCGCCCGGGTGTCCAACGGAAGGGAATCCCCGGTTGGACACCGAGCGGCCCGTATAAAGTTTTCCGGACCGGCCGGGTGCGTTCCCGGCCCTGCCAGCCATCGTCTCCCGAGGAGTCCGCAATGGCCGAAGCCACCGTGAACACACCGGTGTCCGACGACGATACGGAACTCAGGCGCCGCAACCGGGCCGTGGTCGAGGATTACATGAGCAGGACCGGTGAGGGCCGTCTGACCCGCTATCAGCTCTTCGTCGAGGAAGGCAGCGGCGGCCTTTACACCGCCGACACCGAGGAACCGATCGTCTCGCGCGGCCGTGACAAGCTGAAGGCGCACGGCGAATGGTCGCTGCAATGCTTCCCCGACTGGGTCTGGTACAACGTCGAGATCTACGAGACGCAGGATCCCAACCGGTTCTGGGTCGAGTGCGACGGCAAGGGCGCGATCCTCTTCCCCGGTTATCCGGCCGGGCACTACGAGAACCACTTCATCCACTCGTTCCTGCTGGACGACGGAAAGATCGTGCAGAACCGCGAGTTCATGAACCCGTACAACCAGCTCCGCGCGCTGGGCATTGACATTCCGGTGATCCAGCGGGGCGGCATTCCCACCTAGGCCCTGCCCCAGCCCGTCAGAACACGGTTCCCGCGACATCCTGGAGTGTGCACAGTGAAAGCCGACCTCAAGGCGGCCCAAGAAGTCATCGAGCTGATCACCGGGGGATGGCGTGCCCAGGCCGTCCACACCGCCGCGAAGCTCGGCCTGCCCGACCACATCGAAGCCGGCCGTACCACCAGCGGTGAACTCGCCCGGGCGACCGGCGCCGAGGAGGAGGGCATCCGCCGTCTGATGCGTCTGCTGGTGGCGATGGGCGTGTTCGAGGGGGACCACCGGAGCGGGTATCTCAACACCCCGGTGTCCGCCGCGCTCATGGACCGGCCCGGGTCGATGCGGGACATGTGCCTGCTCTACGGCGAGGAGTTCTACACCGCCTGGGGCCGTGCCGCGGAGTGCTTCACCACCCTGACCGCGGGCTTCGAACTCGCCTACGGCGAGGCCCTCTACCCGTATCTCGACGGGCACAAGGACATGGCCGACCGGTTCCAGCGGACCATGAAGGCCGGCAATCTCTTCTTCGACTACGTCCCGGACGTCTTCGACTTCTCCGGCGGCAAGACGATCGTCGACTGCGGCGGCGGCAACGGCCACTTGCTGTCGGTGCTTCTGCGGTCCGCCCCCGACGCCCGCGGCAAGCTCATCGACCGCGACCATGTCATACCCATCGCGCGGGAGTACCTCTCCCGCGAGATCGGCCTGGACCGGGTCGAACTGTACGGCGGCGACATGTTCAAGGCCGTCCCCGAGGGCGGCGACGTCTATCTGTTCTGCCGGGTCCTCGCCGGATGGACGGACGACGACGCCGTGGAGGCCTTCCGGCTCTGCCGGGAGGCGATGACCGGCCCCGACGCCCGGCTGCTCGTCCTCGACCGGACCGTGACCGACAAGGACTCCACGGTGCTGCCCGCACTGTGGGACCTGCATCTGCTGATGACCAACGGCGGCAGGCACCGCTCCGACGACCTGTTCCGGTCCCTGCTCGACCGGGCCGGTTTCGACATCGAGCGGATCGCCACGCTCCCCATGGAGACCACCGCGCTGATCGCGGCCCCGCGCGCCTGACACCACAAGAGTCCCGCGTGCCCCATGCGAGAAGGGCCGGCCGGAAACCCCGGCCGGCCCTTCTCGCGTCGGCGCCTACCGGGCCGGGGCCGCCGGGAAGTGGCCCTCCGCCACGAAGAACTCCACGTACTTGTCGAAGAGTTCACCGGTCAGCGGCGGACAGACGATCCCGGTGCCCGCCAGCGCCCGGTCCGTCTCGGCCGTGTCGATCGGCGGATAGAAGGCATCCGTGTCCGTGGTCATCATCTCGAACGCGTGGAGCAGCGGCAGCAGCGCGTTGTCACGGTCCGAGCGCACCGCCTCGGTCCACTCCTCCCGCCCGGTGTCCCGGAGTTCGTACCCCAGACCGCGCAGCCGCTCCACACAGTCCGCCAGGCTCAGCGAACTGCGGTTGAACAGATGGAAGGTGCCGCCCGCCGAGCCGGGATCGCGGGAGACCGCGAGGATCGCCGCGCTCACATAGTCCGCCGGCAGCAGATGGAAGCGGCCTCCCGTACCGGACGGCACGGCCCCGGACTGGAGCAGGCCCTTGAGGGTGAGCCATACGAAGTCCCGGGTCTGGCAGGCGCCGTTGACCTGGTCGCCGGAGATCACATCGACCCGGTACACCGACACCGGAATGCCCCGCTCCCTGGCCAGGCCCAGGACCTGTTCGGCGACCCACTTGCTCTGGAGATAGCCGCTGGGCAGGGCCTCGGCCGGTCCGGTGGGGTCGGTCACCTTCAGCGGAACACCCGGGGTCACGGGCCCGTTGAACACGCCGACCGTGGAGACATAGTGGACCGGGACCGTACGGTGGCGCGCGGCCAGCCGCAGAATCTCCTCCGTACCGCCGACATTGGCCGCCTTCAGGGCCGGGTACGGATGCAGCCAGTGCACGGTGGCTCCGGCGTGGTGGACGACATCGACCGTACGGGCCAGGCCGTCGAACGTGTCCTCGGTGAGTCCGAGCCGGGGCTCGGCCAGATCGCCCGCGAGGACGAAGAGCCGCTCCGGATCGATCTCGTCCCAGACCCGGTACCACTCCAGGCTCGCCCGCAGCCGCTCGTACGCGGCGGAGTTGTCGGCGCCCCTGACCAGGCAGTGGACACGGGCCGTGGTGGTACGCATCAGATCCCGCAGCAGGAACGCGCCGAGGAAGCCGCTGGCACCGGTGAGCAGCACCTCGCGCGGATCGTCCACGGTACGGACGACCTCCCCGGCGGGGCGGATGTCGTCGGCGAGCCGGATGTCGGCCGCGTAGTCGACCGTATCGTTCGGGGCGTCCGGTCCTGCGGTGTCCGCGGTGAGCCGGGTCAGCAGATACGCGGCCAGCGCGTCCGGGTCCGGATGGTCGAAGACCAGCGTCGCGGGCAGCTTCAGACCGGTACGGGCCGCGAGGCGGTTGCGCAGCTCCACCGAGGTCAGCGAGTCGAGGCCGAGCTGCTGGAACGGGCGGCGCGCGTCGATGCCCTGGCTGCCGGAGTGCCCGAGCGCCCCGGCGATCTCGTCGAGCACCGCGTCCCTGACGGCCTCGTGCCGCCGTTCCTCGTCCAGCCCGGCGAGCTGCTCGGCGAGCGTGACGGTCTCGGCGGCCTCGTTTCGTACGGTCTCCCGCGCGGGACGCCGTACGAGCGAGGTGAACACCGGGGAGATACGCGGCTGTTCGCGCAGCGCGCCGAAGTCGAGCGGGGTCGCCACGGCATCGGGGCGGCCCGCGCGGAGCGCCAGATCCAGCAGGGCTGGGCCCTGGGCGGTCGGCACCGGCAGCAGACCACTCCGGGCGATGCGCTTGAGGTCGGTCTCGCTGAGCCCGCCGGTCAGTCCGGTCGCCTCGGCCCACAGACCCCAGGCGATCGAGGTGGCGGCCAGACCGGAGGCCGCGCGGTGCTGGGCGAGGGCGTCCAACGAGGCGTTGGCGGCGGCGTAGTTGGACTGGCCGGGGCCGCCGACGAGCGCGGCGACCGAGGAGAACAGCACAAACGCGGTGAGGTCGAGTTCGCGGGTGAGGTCGTGCAGATGCCAGGCCGCGTCCGCCTTCGGGGTGAGGACCGCCGTCAGCCGCTCGGGGGTCATCGCGGGGACGAGCCCGTCGTCCAGGATGCCCGCGGTGTGCACGACCCCGGTGAGGGGATGGTCGGCGGGGATCCCGGCGATCAGCGCGGCGAGTTCGTCCCGGTCGGAGACATCGCAGCTCCTGACGGTGACGGAGGCGCCGAGCCCGGTGAGTTCGCTCGCCAACTCGGCTGCTCCCGCGGCCTGTTCGCCGCGGCGGCTGACCAGCAGGAGCTGGCGCACGCCGTACGAGGTGACCAGGTGGCGGGCGAAGAGCGAGCCCAGTGAGCCGGTGCCGCCGGTGATCAGAACGGTGCCGTCGGTGCCGAACGCGGGGGCTGCGGTGGCGAGTTCGGGACGGGTGGCGCGGGACAGCCGGGGTACGGTCACGACGCCCCGGCGGATCGCGGACTGCGGCTCGCCGGAGGCGGCGACGGCGGCGATCAGCGACGGGTCGGTGTCCGGTTCGGCGTCGATGAGGACGATACGGCCCGGCGCCTCGGACTGCGCGGACCGCAGCAGTCCCCAGGCCGCGGCGGCACCCGGATCGCTGATCGGCTCACCGGGCCCGGTGCTCACGGCGCCCGAGGTCACGACGGTGAGCGGGGTGTCGGTGTTGTCCTCGTCGGCCAGTCGGTGCTGGGCGAGTTCCAGTGCGCGCCGGGTGGTGCGGTGCAGCGAGGCGACGGGGTCGGCGGTGTCGGTGGAGCGCAGATACTCGACGACGGTGGCGGTGGCGGTGGCGGTGGCCGGAGCATCGGCGAGGGCGAGACGGTACGGCGTCCAGTCCAGGTGGAAGAGCGCCTCGTGGTCACGGGCCGCACCCGCCGCCAGAGCCGGCAGATCGAGGGGCCCCACGGTGACGGCCGCGATGTCCGCCACGGGCTGCCCGGCGGGGGTGGCCAGCCGTACCGCCACCGTGCCGTCGTCGCCCGGAGTGAGTCGGACGCGCAGGCTGGTCGCTCCGGCCGCGTGCAGCCGTACCCCTTGCCAGGCGGTGACAGTCGCGGGCTCGGTGTCCGTGAGCAGCGGGAGCAGCGCCGCGTCGAGCAGCACCGGGTGCAGTCCGTACGGGCCCGGCTCGGCCGGTGCCCCCTCCGGCAGCCGCACCTCGGCGAACACCTCACGCCCCCGCCGCCAGAGCCCGGTCAACGCCCGGACCTCCGGCCCGTACACCACCCCGGCCTCAGCCGACCGCTCATAGACGGCTTCGGGAGCGGCCTCGGTCGCGTCGGCGGGCGGCCACTGGTCCGGGCCCGGCGACGGCGTCCGCGGTACGGTGCCGAGCACCCCATGGGCATGCGCGGTCCAGGGCACCTCGGCGTCGTCAGGCCGGGAGTGGAAGGTGATCTCGCGCCGCCCGCCGGTGTCCGGGGCACCGAGCCGGACCTGAAGGTGGATACCGCCCTCGGCGGGCAGTACCACGGGCTCGGCGGCGAGCAGTTCGTCCAGTGAGCCGCAGCCGGCCTCGTCCCCGGCCCGTACCGCCAGCTCCACCAGCGCGGATTCGGGCAGCACCGCGACCCCGCCCCGGGTCTGCCCGGACAGCCAGGGCGCCGTGCTCCGGGACAGCCGGCTGGTGAACACCGTCTCGTCGCTGCCGCCCAGCCGCAGCGCGGCCCCGAGCAGCGGATGCCCGGCCGGTACGAGCCCGAGCCCGGCGGCGTCCGCGGGCGCCCCGGCCGGCTCCACCCAGTACCGCTCGTGCTGGAACGCATAGGTCGGCAGGGCGACGCGCCGGGCGCCGGTGCCCGCGAAGAAGGCCGCCCAGTCGGGCCGTACGCCCGCGCAGTGCAGCCGGCCGAGCGCGCCGACCAGCGTCTCCGCCTCCGGGCGGCCGCGGCGCAGCAGGGCGGCCGTGGTGACCCCGCCCCGCCCGCTGTCGAACACATTCTGCGCGAGGGCGCTGAGGACACTGTCGGGCCCCAGCTCGACACAGGCCGTCACACCGCGTTCCTGGAGGGTGTGGAGTGCGTTGTGGTAGCGGACGGCGTGGCGTACTTGGTTGGTCCAGTAGTCGGGGGTGCGGAGGTCGTCTCCGGTGGCGAGGTGTCCGGTGAGGGTGGAGATGACGGGGATGGTGGGTTCGTTGTAGGTGAGTTGTTTGGCGGTGGTGCGGAAGTCGTCGAGCATGCCGTCCATGTGCGGCGAGTGGAAGGCGTGCGAGACGGGCAGACGGCTGGTCTTCCTGCCCGCTTCGCGCAGTCGCGCCGCCACTTCCTCGGCTGCCTCGGCGTCGCCCGAAATCACCACGGCGGTGGGGCCGTTGACGGCGGCGATGCCGATTTCGGTCTCGCGGCCCTTGAGCAGGGGGCGGACCTCGTCCTCGGATGCCTGGACGGCGATCATCGCTCCGCCGGGGGGCATGGTCTGCATGAGGCCGGCTCGTGCGGTGACGAGTCGGGTGGCGTCGGGGAGGGTGAGGATGCCGGCGATGTGGGCGGCGGAGAGTTCGCCGATGGAGTGGCCGGTGAGGTAGTCCGGGGTGATGCCCCAGCTTTCGACCAGCCGGTAGAGGGCGACTTCGAGGGCGAACAGGGCGGGCTGGGTGTATGCGGTGTCGTCCAGCCCCTCACCGGTCGTGATGACTTCGCGCAGGGGGCGTTCGAGGTGGGGGTCGAAGTGGGCGCAGATGGTGTCAAAGGCTTCGGCATACGCCGGGTAGGCGGCGTACAGTTCCATGCCCATCCCGATGCGCTGGGCACCCTGACCGGTGAACAGGAAGCCCACTCGGCCCGGGGTGCGGGCGATCGTCAGCGGTGTGCTTTCCGTCAACGCCCGTACGTTACTTATGAGTTCATCGCGGTCGGTGCCCACCGCGACCGTGCCGTGGTCGAGTGTGGTGCGGCTGAGGGCGAGGGAGTACGCGATGTCCCGCGCGGTCAGCGACGGGTCGGCCTCCGCATGCGCCAGCAGCCTGCGCGCCTGGTCGGCGAGGGCCTCGGGGGTCTTCGCGGAGAGGATCCAGGGCACCACACCCGCCGGGCGGTCGCCCTCCGGAGCGGCCTCCGGCTCCTCGGCCGGTGCCTCCTCCACGATCACATGCGCGTTCGTCCCGCTCACCCCGAACGCGGACACGGCGGCGCGCCGCGGCGCGTCTCCCCGTACCGGCCAGGGGCGCTCCTCGGTCAGCAGCTCCACCGCGCCCGAGGACCAGTCGACCATCGGAGTCGGCTCGTCGACATGCAGGGTCTTGGGCAGGACGCCATGGCGCAGCGCCTGCACCATCTTGATGACGCCGCCGACCCCGGCCGCCGCGACCGTGTGCCCGATGTTGGACTTCAACGAGCCGAGCAGCAGGGGGCGTTCGGCGGGGCGGTTCTGGCCGTAGGTGGCGAGGATGGCCTGTGCTTCGATGGGGTCGCCGAGGCGGGTGCCGGTGCCATGGGCCTCGACCGCGTCCACATCGGCGGCGGTGAGACGGGCGTTGGTGAGGGCCTGGCGGATCACCCGTTCCTGGGACGGGCCGTTGGGGGCGGTGAGGCCGTTGCTGGCGCCGTCCTGGTTGACCGCGCTGCCGCGTACGACGGCCAGCACCCGGTGCCCGTTCTTCTTCGCGTCCGACAGCCGCTCGACGACCAGGATGCCGACGCCCTCCGACCACGACGTACCGTCGGCCGCCGCCGCGAAGGACTTGATGCGCCCGTCGGGGGCGAGGCCCTTCTGCCGGGAGAAGTCGACGAAACCGCCCGGTGTGGCGGTGACGGTCGCGCCGCCCGCCAGTGCCAGCGCCGACTCCCCGCTCCGTACCGACTGCGCCGCGAGATGCAGCGCGACCAGCGACGACGAGCAGGCCGTGTCCACCGACACGGCCGGGCCCTCAAGGCCCAGGGTGTAGGCGATACGGCCGGAGGCCACACTGCTCAGCCGGCCGGTCATCAGATGGCCCTCAAGCTCCTCGGGCCCCTCAAGACCGAGATAGCTCTGCTCCACCACCCCCGCGAACACCCCGGTGCTGGAGCCCTTGAGCGACGCCGGATCGATCCCGGCGTCCTCCAGCGCCTCCCACGCGGTCTCCAGGAGCACCCGCTGCTGCGGGTCCATCGCCCGGGCTTCGCGCGGCGACACCCCGAAGAAACCGGCGTCGAACAGGGCGGCACCGTCGAGGAATCCGCCCTCCTTGGTGTACGAGGTGCCGGGGGCGTCGGCGTCGGGGGAGTAGAGCCGTTCGAGGTCCCAGCCCCGGTCGACGGGGAACTCGCTGATGCCGTCGGTGCCTTCGGCCACGAGCTGCCAGAGGCCGTCCGGCGAGGTGACCCCGCCGGGGAACCGGCAGGCCATCCCGACGATGGCGACCGGCTCCTCACCGGCGTTCTCCAGCTCGTTGATCCGCTCACGGGCCTTCTGCAGATCCGCAGTGACCCACTTCAAATAGTCGACCAGCTTCTGCTCTTTGGACGGGTCTGCGGACATGCGGGATCAGTCTCTCCTTGTCGGTGTGTCAGTGTGCCGGTGTGCCCGTGTGTCGGTGTGGTCTCTTGTCGGTGTCAGCCGGCGCTCCGGCCGAGCTGGTTGTCGATGAAGTCGAAGATGTCGTCCGTCGACGCCGCCGCGAACGGCTCGCCGGGCTCCTCGCCGCCGGAAGTCGGCGCCTTCGCGTTGAGCTTCCCCAGCAGCGAGTGCAGACGTACGGAGACGGTGGGGCGGGACTCGTCCTCGGGCGCCAGGGTGGCCAACGCGGCCTCCAGCCGGTCCAGTTCGGCGAGTACCGCCTTCGCCGGGTCCTCGGCGGCGGGTGCCGCCCGGGTGAGCAGGAACGCGGCGAGAGCGGCCGGGGCCGGGTGGTCGAAGACCAGCGTGGCGGGCAGGGGGAGACCGGTGGCGGCGCCGAGCCGGTTGCGCAGCTCCACGGCCGTCAGCGAGTTGAAGCCGAGTTCCTGGAAGGGCCGGTCGGGTGTGACGGCCGCCGCCGACGCATGGCCCAGTACGGAGGCGACCTCCTCGGTGACCATGGTCAGCAGATACCGTTCCCGCTCCGGTTCCGGCAGTTCCGCCAGCCGCTCGGTGAGGGTGGCGGGCCCGGCGGCGGCGTCCGGCGTCGCCGCCCGGGCGGGGCCCCGGGCGCCCGCCGCCCCGGCCACGCCGGCGATCAGCGCGGGCCGTCCTGACGCGATGGCGCGGTCGAGCAGGGCGAGCCCCTCGTTGTCGGTGACGGCCCGGAAGCCGTCCCGCGCGAACCGGCTCAGCTCCGTCTCGTCGAGATGCGCGTTGATCCCTCCGGACCGCCACAGACCCCAGGCGACCGAGGTGGCGGGCAGGCCCTCGGCGGCCCGTCGTTCGGCGAGCGCGTCGAGATACGCGTTCGCGGCGGCGTAGTTGGACTGGCCGGGCGCGCCGAACACCCCGGCGGCCGACGAGAACAGCACAAACACGCCGAGGTCCAGGTCCCGGGTCAGTTCGTCGAGATGCCGGGCCCCGTCCGCCTTCGGCGCGAGGACCGCGGCGAGCCGCTCGGACGTCATCCCGGAGACCAGGCCGTTGTCGAGGACACCCGCGGTGTGGACGACTCCGGTGAGGGGGTGGTCGGCCGGTACGGTGCCGAGCAGCGCGGCGAGCCCGTCCCGGTCGGCGATGTCGCAGGCCGCGACCGTGACCGAGGCACCGAGTTCCGACAGCTCGGGCACCAACTCCCCAGCTCCCGGGGCCTGTTCACCCTGACGGCTCGTCAGCAGCAGATGGCGCACGCCGTACTCGGTCACGAGATGGCGGGCCACCAGCGAGCCCAGGGTCCCGGTGCCGCCGGTGACCAGGACCGTACCCTCGGGGTCGAGGGGCCGGGGAGCGGCGGGGGAGCCGTGCTCCCGTACGGGCCGGAGCCGGGGCGCGAGCACCCCTTCGGGGCGTACGGCCGTACGGGCTTCGCCGGAGGCGAGGACCGAGTCCAGCGTGCCTGAGTCCACGGCCGAGGCGGCGTCGACGAGCACGATCCGGCCCGGTGCCTCGGACTGCGCCGAGCTGAGCAGCCCCCATGCCGCGGCGGTGTACGGGTCGGGGGTCCCACCGGCCGGTACCGCGCCGCTGGTCAGCACGGTCAGGGGAATGCCCAGCAGCCGGTCCTCCGCCAGCCACTCCTGGGCCAGCGCGAGCGCCCGGTGCGGTGCCTCCGGCGAGGCGGTGAGGCGGTGGAGTACAGCGGTCGGCCGCGCGTCACCCCCGGCTTCGGCCTGCGCCGCGAGATCCGCGACCCGAGCGAAACGGGGCGCGTCGGGGAGCGCTTCCAGCGGTGTGTCCGGCCCCTCCGGTGCCAGTACGGCCCAGCGCACCGGCTCGGCGGGCTCCGGCAGTTCCGGCAGCTCGAAGGCCTCCCAGGCACGGTGGACGAGTCCGGTCCCCTCGGCGCCGTCGGTCTCGGGGACCTCGGGCGCAAGCCAGAAGCGCTCGGGCTGGAAGGCGTACGTCGGGAGGGCCACCCGCCGGGCGCCGGTGCCCGCGAAGGCCCGCTCCCAGTCCACCCGTACCCCGCTGAGATGCAGCGTGCCGATCGCGCCCACCAGAGTCGCGGCCTCCGGCTGTCCCCGGCGCAGTGCCGGTGCGGCAGTCAGCGCCTCGGGCCGGTCGGTGCCCGCCGCCGCGAGCGCGGTGAGCACGCCGTCCGGGCCCAGCTCCAGCAGCGTGGTGACGCCCTGGGACTCCAGGGTGTGGAGTGCGTTGTGGTAGCGGACGGCGTGGCGTACTTGGTTGGTCCAGTAGTCGGGGGTGCGGAGGTCGTCTCCGGTGGCGAGGTGTCCGGTGAGGGTGGAGACGACGGGGATGGTGGGTTCGTTGTAGGTGAGTTGTTTGGCGGTGGTGCGGAAGTCGTCGAGCATGCCGTCCATATGAGGCGAGTGGAAGGCGTGCGACACCGTGAGCCGCCGGGTCCGGTGGCCCTGCTCCTTGAGCCGTGCCTCGATCTCCGTCGCCGCCTCGGCGTCGCCCGAAATCACCACCGAGGCCGGGCCGTTGACGGCCGCGATCCCGATTTCGGTCTCCCGGCCTTCGAGCAGCGGCCGTACCGCTTCCTCCGGAGCCTGGATGGCCACCATCGCTCCGCCGGGGGGCATGGTCTGCATGAGGCGGGCTCGTGCGGTGACGAGTCGGGTGGCGTCGGGGAGGGTGAGGATGCCTGCGATGTGGGCGGCGGAGAGTTCGCCGATGGAGTGGCCGGCGAGATAGTCCGGGGTGATGCCCCAGGTCTCGACCAGCCGGTAGAGAGCGACTTCCAGCGCGAACAGAGCCGGTTGCGTATAGGCCGTGTCGTCCAGCCCCTCACCGGTCGCGATGACCTCGCGCAGCGGCCGCTCCAGATGCGGGTCGAAGTGGGCGCAGATGGTGTCAAAGGCTTCGGCGTACGCCGGGTAGGCGGCGTACAGTTCCATGCCCATCCCGATGCGCTGGGCGCCCTGACCGGTGAAGAGGAAGGCGAGCCGCCCCGGAGTGCGGCTGCCTCCAGTCGTCGGTGCTCTCTCCGCCAACGACCGCAGTCCGGACAGGAGTTCATCGCGGTCCGCGCCGACGGTCACCGCTCCGTGGTTGAGTGTGGTGCGGGTGAGGGCGAGGGAGTACGCGATGTCCCGCGCGGTCAGCGACGGGTCGGCCTCGACATGGGCGAGCAGCTTGCGCGCCTGGCCGGTCAGGGCCTCCGGAGTCCTGGCGGAGAGGATCCAGGGCACCACCCCGGCCGGGCGGTCGCCCTCCGGAGCGGCCTCCGGCTCCTCGGCCGGCGCCTCCTCCACGATCACATGCGCGTTCGTCCCGCCGAAACCGAAGGACGACACCCCGGCCCGGCGCGCGCGGCCCGTCTCCGGCCAGTCGGTCGCCTCGGTCAGCAGCTCCACCGCACCGGAGTCCCAGTCGACCATGGGCGTCGGATCGTCCGCGTACAACGACTTGGGCAGGACGCCGTTCCGTATGGCCTGCACCATCTTGATGACCCCGCCGACACCGGCCGCCGCCTGGGCGTGCCCGATGTTGGACTTCAACGAGCCCAGCAGCAGCGGCCGTTCGGTCGGCCGGTCCTGCCCGTAGGTGGCGAGCAGGGCCTGAGCCTCGATGGGGTCGCCGAGGCGGGTGCCGGTGCCATGGGCCTCGACCGCGTCCACATCGGCGGCGGACAGCCGGGCATTGGCGAGCGCCTGCCGGATCACCCGCTCCTGCGCCGGGCCGTTGGGGGCGGTGAGGCCGTTGCTGGCGCCGTCCTGGTTGACCGCGCTGCCGCGTACAACCGCCAGCACCCGGTGCCCGTTCTTCCGCGCGTCCGACAGCCGCTCCACGAGCAGCAGCCCGACACCCTCCGACCAGCCGGTGCCGTCCGCGCCAGCCGCGAACGACCGGCACCGCCCGTCCGCCGCCAGCCCGCGCAGCCGCGAGAACTCCACGAACGCGACCGGCGTCGACATCACCGTGGCGCCCCCGGCCAGCGCCAGATCGCACTCGCCGTTCCGCAGCGCGTTCGCCGCGAGATGCAGCGCGACCAGCGAGGACGAGCAGGCGGTGTCGACCGTGACCGCCGGACCCTCGAAACCGTACGTGTACGAGAGCCGCCCCGAGGCCACACTGCCCGCGCTGCCGCTGAACAGATACCCCTCGAAACCGTCGGCCGGAAGATGGGGCCGGGAGCCGTAGTCGTTGTACATGACGCCGGTGAACACGCCCGTACGGGAGCCGCGCAGCGCGGCCGGGTCGACGCCCGCGCTCTCCAGCGCCTCCCACGCCGTCTGGAGCAGGAGCCGCTGCTGTGGGTCGGTCGCCAGGGCCTCGCGCGGGGACATCTCGAAGAACTCCGCGTCGAAGCCGTCCGCGTCGTGCAGGAAACCGCCCTCGCGCCCGTACGACGTACCGGCGTGGTCCGGGTCCGGGTCGTACAGCCGCTCCACGTCCCAGCCCCGGTTCTCCGGGAACTCGCTGATGGCGTCGGTGCCTTCGGCCACCAGCCGCCACAGCTCCTCGGGGGAGGCCACACCGCCCGGATAGCGGCACGCCATGCCCACGATCGCGATCGGCTCGTGCTGCCTGTCCTCGGCCTCGCGCAGCTGTCTGCGCGCGTCACGGGCATCCGCGATGGCCTTCTTGAGATAGTCGCGGAGCTTGTCCTCGCCCGCCATGGTGTTCTCAACTCCTGTGGGATCGGTCTGCTGCCTCATGGGTGCGCGGTGCGCCGGGACGGCACCGGGTCATTCGAGGTCGTCGAGCAGGGCGAACAACTCCTCGTCGGTGGCGGTGTCGAGATCGGCGTCGGTCTCCTCCGCGGAGGCGGCGGGCAGGCCCGCTGCCTCCGCCGCGTCCAGCAGCTCCCGGAGCCGTGCGACGATCCGGCCGTGCGCCCCGGCGTCCCCCGAGACCGCCTCGATGGCGGGCCCGAGCCGGGCCAGTTCGGCCAGCACCGGCTCGTCCGGGGTGATCTCGTCGACCGCGAGCCGCTCGCGCAGATACATGGCGAGGGCCCCCGGGGTGGGATGGTCGAAGGCGAGCGTGGTGGGCAGCCGCAGCCCGGTCGCCGCGGCCAGCCGGTTGCGCAGCTCGACCGCGGTCAGTGAGTCGAACCCCAGCTCCTGGAGGGCGCGTTCGGGCGCGATCGCGGTGGGGTCCGCGTGCCCGAGCACCTCGGCGACCAGTCCGCGCACCAGATCGGTGAGCGTACGGTCCCGCTCGCCGGGCGGCAGGGCGGCCAGCCGTTCCGCCAGACCGGGACCCGCCGCGGGCTCGGCGGCCGTGCTCGCGGCGCGCTTCGGCGCCGTACGCACCAGCCCGCGCAGCAGCGGGGACGGCAGCTCGCCGGAGGCCCGCAGCGCCGCGGTGTCCAGCCGGGTGACCGCGAGCAGGGCCTCGCCGGTGGCCGGTACGGCGTCGAACAGCGCCAGCGCGTCGTCCGTGGCCAGCGGGCGCAGTCCGGAGCGGGCCAGTCGGCGCAGATCGGCCTCGGCGAGATGCCCGCTGAGAGCACTGCTCTCCGCCCAGAGCCCCCAGGCCAGCGAGGTGCCGGGCAGGCCCAGCGCCCTGCGGTGCGCGGCCAGGGCGTCCAGGAAGGTGTTGCCCGCCGCGTAGTTGGCCTGCCCCGCCGTGCCCAGCAGCCCGGCGACGGAGGAGTAGAGGACGAAGGCCGACAGTGGCAGGTTCCGGGTCAGCTCGTGCAGATGCCAGGCCGCGTCGGCCTTCGGGCGCAGTACGGCGTCCAGGCGCTTCGGGGTCAGCGCCTCGACGGTGGTGTCGTCGAGGACACCCGCGGTGTGCACGATCCCGGTCAGCGGACGCTCCGCCGGTACGGTGCCGAGCAGCGCGGCGAGCTGGTCGCGGTCGGCGGTGTCGCAGGCGGCGAACCGTACCTCCTCGGCGCCCAGGTCCAGCAGCTCCGCGCGGAGTTCGGCCGCGCCGGGCGCGCTGTCGCCGCGCCGGCTGACCAGCAGGAGGTGGCGTACGCCGTGCTGCCGTACCAGGTGGCGTACGAGGACCGCGCCCAGCGCACCGGTCGCGCCGGTGACCAGGACCGTACCCTCGCCGTCGCCCCAGTCCGGAGCGGAGCCCTCGGCCGGCAGGACCGGCAGCGCGCGGGCCAGCCTCGGTACGAGGATCTTCCCTTCGCGGACGGCCAGTTGGGGTTCGTCGCCGCTGAGCGCGTCCAGGGACAGCGGGCTGTCCGGGGCGTCGAGGCCGGCATCGGCGAGCTGGGCATTGTCGAGGCTGGCATCGTCGAGGTCGGCCAGCACGATCCGGCCCGGGTTCTCGGTCTGCGCGGACCGCAGCAGCCCCCAGACCGGGGCATGCACCAGATCCGTCGTCTGATCCGGCGCGGTGGCGACGGCGTTCCGGGTGATCACGGCGAGCCGCGACGAGGCGAACCGGTCGTCGGCCAGCCACGCCTGTACGTCCGTGAGCAGCCGGTGCAGTACGGCGCGGGCGGCATCCGGCACCCCGGCCCCGTCCGCGGCCTCGGTGCCGAGCAGCGGCAGCAGGACCAGGGACGGCACTTCGGTGCCCCGGTCGAGCGCGCCCCGGAGTTCGTCGACCGAGCCGTACGCGGTCGTCTTGGCCGCCCAGGGAGCGTTCCCCGCGACGCCCGCTGCGCCGATGAGAGCCGCTTCACCGAGCGGCGTGCTCGCGGCCCCGCCGGTCAGCGGCGTCCAGTCCACCCGGAACAGCCCGTCCGCCGCACCGCCGCCGCCCGCCGCCCGCAGCGCGTCCGCCGACAGCGGCCGCAGCGTGAGCGCCTCGACGGAGGCCACCGGTGCCCCGGTGCCGTCCGCGACGGTCAGGGTGTACACCGGTGAGTCGGCGTCGCCGCTGGCCGTGGGCGTCAGCCTGACCCGCAGGCTCGCCGGGCCGGTAGCGGCGTGCGTGGTGACACCGTTCCAGGAGAACGGCAGCCAGGGCTTCCCCGGCCGGTCCGTGACCCCGGGCAGCAGCGGATGCAGCGCGGCGTCCAGCAGCGCGGGATGCACGGCGAACCGCCCGGCGTCGGCGCGCAGTTCCTCGCCGAGCGAGACCTCCGCGTACAGCTCGCCGCCCGGTCCTGTCCACAGCCGCCGCAGGTTCTGGAACGGCGGGCCGTACTCGTACTCCCGCTCGGCGAGCCGCTCGTACGCCCCGCTCAGATCGGTCTCCGTCGCGCCGGGCGGCGGCCATGCCATCAGGTCCGTACCGCCGCTGGCGGCAGGGGCACCGAGCAGGCGGCCGTGCGCGTGCAGCGTCCACTCCCCGGCCTCCTCGTCGCCGTCCGGCCGCGAGTGGACACGGAAGGCCCGCCCGCCGTCGTCCTCGGCGGCCGACACGGACACCTGGAGCTGTACGCCGCCGTGCTCGGGCAGCACCAGCGGCGCGGCCAACGTCAGCTCGTCCACCCCCGAAGTCCTGGTCCGCGCCGCCGACTTGAGGGCGAGTTCCAGCAGTCCGGTGGCCGGTACGAGGACGGTGCCCGCGACCACATGGCCGGTCAGCCACGGATGGCTGTGGCGTGAGAGCCGGCCCGTCAGCACCTGCTCGTCCCGGTCCGCCAGCACCACCGCGGCGCCCAGGAACGGATGGTCCGCCGCGGCCAGACCGAACCCGGCCGCGTCGCCCGCACCCACCGGGGCGTCCAGCCAGTAGCGCCGGTGCTGGAAGGCATAGCCCGGCAGCTCCACCCGGCGCGCGCCCGGGAAGACGGTCTCCCAGCGCACCGGGGCCCCGCGCAGGGCGAGTTGGGCGAGAGCCGCCGTGAACACGGCCGTCTCGGGACGGCCCCTGCGCAGCGCCGGGGCGAGCACCCCGACGGCCGCGTCCCCGAGGTCTCCGAGGCACTGCCGTACGAGCGCGGTGAGCACCCCGTCCGGCCCCAGCTCCAGCCACTCCGTGACGCCCAGCTCCACGAGATGCCGTACCCCGTCGTGGAACCGGACCGCCTCGCGGATGTGCCGCGCCCAGTACTCGGGCGAGGCGAGCTGCTCCGCCGTGGCGAGGGTCCCGGTGAGATTGGAGACGACCGGAATGCGGGGCTCGTGGAAGGTGAGATCCGCGGCGACGGTACGGAACTCGTCGAGCACCTCCTCCATGTGCGGGGAGTGGAAGGCATGGCTGACCGGCAGCCTCTTCGCCCTGCTGCCCCGCTCGCGCCAGAGCGCCGTGAGCCGGTCGACCGCTTCCGCGTCGCCCGAAATGACCGTGGAGCGGGGGCCGTTGACCGCGGCGACCGTCACTTCACCCGTGTGGCCGGCGAGAGTGGCGCGTACCTCGTCCTCGGTCGCCTCGATCGCGGCCATCGCGCCGCCCTCCCTGGCCGCCTGCATCAGCCGGCCGCGCTCGGCGACCAGCACACAGGCGTCGGGCAGGTCGAGCACACCCGCGAGATGCGCGGCGGTGACCTCGCCGATGGAGTGCCCGAGCAGGAAGTCCGGGACCAGACCGTGGTGCTCGGCGAGCCGGAACAGGGCGGTCTCGACTGCGAACAGCGCCGCCTGCGTGAACGCCGTCTGGTCGATCAGAGCCGAGTCGGCGGACCCCTCGGGCGCGAAGAGTACCTGCTTGAGGGGGCGCACCAGCTCGCGGTCGAGATGCTCGCACACCGCGTCGAAGGCGGCGGCGAACACCGGCGAGGCCGCGTACAGTTCACGCCCCATCCCCAGCCGCTGAGCACCCTGCCCGGTCAGCAGGAACGCCGTCTTCCCGCGCTGCGCCGGGGAGTCGCCCCGTACCACCGAGGCCGGGGTCTCACCGCGGGCCAGCCGCGCCAGACCGTCCAGGAGGCCGTCCCGGTCAGCGGCGAGGACCGCGGCCGACTGGTCGTGCACGGTACGGGTGGTCGCCAGGGACAGACCGAGGTCCGCGAGGTCCGCGTCCGGCCGGCCGGTGACATGGACGTGCAGCCGCTCGGCCTGGGCGCGCAGGGCGTCCTCGCCGCGCGCCGAGAGCAGCCACGGCACAACGGGCAGCGCGGGCGCGGCGGCGGTCTCCCGCTCGGGGGCGGCCGGGCCCTGCTCGATGATCACATGGGCGTTGGTGCCGCTGATCCCGAAGGAGGAGACGGCGGCGCGGCGCGGCCGGCCGGTCTCGGGCCAGTCGGTGGCCTCGGTGAGCAGCTCCACCGCGCCGGACTCCCAGTCGACCATCGGCGTCGGCTCACCGACATGCAGGGTCCGGGGGAGTACGCCATGGCGCATGGCCTGCACCATCTTGATGACCCCGCCGACCCCGGCCGCCGCCTGGGCGTGGCCGATGTTGGACTTCAACGAGCCGAGGAGCAGCGGCCGTTCGGCCGGGCGCTCCTGGCCGTAGGTGGCGAGCAGGGCCTGTGCCTCGATGGGGTCACCGAGACGAGTGCCCGTGCCATGGGCCTCCACCGCGTCGATGTCCGCCGGGGTCAGGCCTCCATCGGCGAGCGCCTCCCGGATGACCCGCTCCTGGGACGGGCCGTTGGGCGCGGTGAGGCCATTGCTGGCGCCGTCCTGGTTGACCGCGCTGCCGCGCAGCACGGCCAGCACCTGGTGCCCGTTCTTCTTCGCGTCCGACAGCCGCTCGACGAGCAGCAGCCCGACCCCCTCCGACCAGCCGGTCCCGTCCGCGTCCGCGGAGAACGACCGGCAGCGGCCGTCCGCCGACAGTCCGCGCTGCCGCGAGAACTCGACGAAGACACTCGGCCCCGCCATCACCGTCACACCGCCGGCCAGCGCCAGATCGCACTCGCCGCGCCGCAGCGCGTTCGCCGCGAGATGCAGCGCCACCAGGGACGACGAGCAGGCCGTGTCGACCGTGACCGCGGGACCCTCGAAACCGTACGTGTACGAGAGCCGGCCCGACACGACACTGGAGAGGTTCCCGGCGAGCAGGAAGCCCTCGTACTCCTCGGGGCTGGCGGCCAGCCGCGACACATAGTCGTCGTACATGGCGCCGGTGAACACGCCCGTACGGGAACCGCGCAGGCCGGCCGGGTCGATGCCCGCGCTCTCCATCGTCTCCCACGCCGTCTCCAGCAGCAGTCGGTGCTGGGGGTCGGTCGCGGTGGCCTCGCGCGGCGAGATCCCGAAGAACTCGCGGTCGAACTGGTCGGCCTCGTGCAGGAACCCGCCGTGCCGCACATACGACGTGCCGGTGTGCGCCGGGTCCGGGTCGTACAGCCGGTCCAGGTCCCAGCCCCGGTTGACCGGGAACTCGCTGATGGCGTCACCGCCCTCCGCGACCAGCCGCCACAGGTCCTCGGGCGAGGCGACCCCGCCCGGATAGCGGCAGGCCATGCCGACGATCACGATCGGCTCGTCGGTCGCGGCGGCGGCGCGGGCCGGGGCGGGGCGCGCCGCCGCCGCGTCGGTACCCGCTCCCGCGGCCAGCGTGACCAGACGGTCGGCCAGGGCCCCCGGGGACGGGTGGTCGAACACCACGGTGGCGGAGAGCCGTATCCCCGTGGCGGCGTTCAGCCGGTTGCGCAGCTCCACTCCGGCCAGCGAGTCGAAGCCGATCTCGTTGAAGGCCCGGCGCGGATCGATGGCCGAGGCGCGGGTGTGCCCCAGCACACCGGCCACGGTGGACCGCACCAGGTCCAGGACCGCTTCGCGGCGCTTGTCGTCGGGCAGCGCGGCCATCTGCTGAACCCAGCCCGTGTCGCCGCCGCCCGCGGCCACCGCGGCGGCGCGGCGGGGCGCGGTCCGCACGAGGCCGCGCAGGAGCGGTGCGGGCGCTTCGGTACGGGAGCGGAGCGCGGCCAGGTCGAAGTCGACGGGTACAGTCAGCGCCCGCGCGCCGACGAGCGCCCGGTCGAACAGGGCGAGGCCGCGTTCCGGGGTGAGCGGCCGGACACCGGCCCTGGCCCACCTGGCCACACCGGCCTCGCCGAGGGTGCCGCCCATGCCATGGGTGGCGTCCCACAGACCCCAGGCGAGCGAGGTCGCGGCAAGGCCGAGCGCGTGGCGGTGTGCGGCGAGGGCGTCCAAGTAGGTATTGGCCGCCGCGTAGTTGGCCTGGCCCGCGGTGCCGGTGAGGCCGGAGACCGAGGAGAAGAGGACGAAGGCGGCCAGGGGCCGGGGCAGATCACGGGTCAGCTCGTGGAGATGCCAGGCGGCGTCGGCCTTGGGGCCGAGCACGGCGTCGAGCCGCTCGGGGGTGAGGGCTTCGACGGTGGCGTCGTCGAGGACTCCGGCGGTGTGCACGACACCGGTCAGCGGGTGTTCGGCCGGTACGGTGCCGAGAAGCGCGGCGAGTTGTTCCCGGTCGGCGACATCGCAGGCCGCGACGGTCACCCGGGCACCCAACTCCTCAAGCGCAGAGCGGAGTTCGGGGGCGCCGGGGGCGTCCTCGCCGCGCCGGCTGACCAGCAGCAGATGCCGTACACCATGGTCGGTGATGAGATGGCGGGCGAAGAGCGCGCCCAGACCGCCGGTGCCGCCGGTGATCAGGACCGTACCGTCGGGGTCCAGCGGGGCCGGGGCGTCGTCGGTGTCCTGCCCGGCCCGGACCAGCCGGGGTGCGCGCAAGTCGCCTTCTTCGGCGGCGAGTTGGGGCTCGCCCGTCGCCAGGGCCGCTGTGACCGTCTCCTCAGTGACCGTGCCCGCCGAGTCGAGCAGGACCAGCCGGTCCGGGTGCTCGCTCTGCACCGAGCGGACCAGACCCCACACCGGAGCGGACGCCAGGTCGCCGATCCCTCCGCTCTCTTCGTTATGACCCGCCGCGACCGCGCCCCGCGTGACGAACACCAGCCGTGCTTCCGCGTACCGCTCGTCGGCGAGGAACCGCTGCACCAGCGCGAGGGCACGCCGTACGGTCCCGTGCGCCGCCCGCAGCGGGTCCTCGTCGCGGGCGCCGAGGTCCTCCGTGCGTACGACGATGGCCTCCAGGCCTTCCCCGTCCGGGAGTTCACCGCCCTCGGCCCATGCGATCCGCAGGTCCGGGGCGGGCCGGGCGGCCGGTACGGGCGTCCACTCGACCCCGTACAGCGCGTCATCGCGCACCGCCGCCGTGGCGAGTCCCTCCTTGGGGACCGCGCGCAGGGTGAGGGACTCCACGGACGCCACCGGGGCGCCGGTGGTGTCGGCGAGCGTGAGCGCGAAGGTGTCCCGGCCCGCCGGGGAGATCCGGATCCGCAGCGCGGTGGCGCCGGTCGCGTACAGCTCCGTACCGGCCCACGCGAAGGGCAGCCGGACCGCGCCGTCGCCCGCCGCGTCGGCGGCGTGCAGCACGAGGGGGTGCAGCACGGAGTCGAAGAGCGCGGGGTGGAGACCGAACAGGGCGGCAGGCGCGTGCTGTTCCTCGGGCAGCCGCACCGTCGCGTACAGATCGTCGCCGGACGTCCAGAGACCGGTGAGCCCCTGGAATGCGGGGCCGTACTGGTACCCGAGGTCCGCGAGCCGCTCGTACACGCCCTCCAGCGGTACGGGAGTGGCGCCGGCGGGCGGCCACTGAGCCAGATCCTGCGCGCCGGAGCCCGAGGCCGGGCCGCCGAGGACACCGGAGGCATGGCGTGTCCAGGGCGCCGCGTCGTCCGATCCATCGTCCGGCCTGGCGTGCACGCCGAAGGGCCGGCCGCCGTCGGCGGCGGGAGCGCCCACCGTGACCTGGACCCGGACCGCCGTGTCGTCGGGCAGCAGCAGCGGGGCCTCCAGCGTGAGGTCGCCCACCCGGTCGACACCGATCCGGCCGCCCGCCGCCAGAGCCAGTTCGACAAAGGCCGTGGCGGGCAGCAGCACCCCGCCGCCCACGGCGTGATCGGCCAGCCAGGGATGCGTCGCGGTCGACAGCAGACCGGTGAGGACCAGGCCCTCGCCGTCCGCGAGGTCCACGGCGGTGGAGAGCAGCGGGTGCTGCGCGGAGTCCAGCCCCAACGACCGTGCGTCACCGGTCGCTTGGGGCGCCAGCCAGTAGTGCTCGCGCTGGAAGGCGTACGTGGGCAAGTCGATCGAGCGGGCACCGGGGAAGAACGAGGCCCCGTCGAGCGGCGCTCCATGGACCCGCGCGGTGGCGAGGCCGGTGACCAGGGTCTCCGGCTCGGGCCGACCGGCGCGCAGCAGCGGTACGGTGACCGCGTCCTCGCCGGCGAGGCAGCCCCGCGCGAGCGGCGCCAGAACCGCGTCCGGGCCGATCTCGACGAAGACCGTGGCGCCGCGCGCCTCCAGTTCCCGGGCGGCGTCGAGGAACCGTACCGCCTCGCGGATCTGCCCGGTCCAGTAGTCGGGCGAGGTGAGTTCCTCGGTGGTGGCGAGGCGTCCGGTGACCGTCGAGACGATCGGTATCTCCGGTGCGTGGAAGGCCAGTCCGGCCGCGACGGCGCGGAACTCGTCGAGCACACCGTCCATATGGGGCGAGTGGAAGGCATGGCTGACCTGGAGCCGGCGCGTCCTGCGGCCCCGCGCCCGCCACCGCTCCGCGACCGTCTCCGCCGCGTCCTCGTCGCCGGAGACCACCACCGAGGTGGGGCCGTTGACCGCGGCGACGGACAGCCGGCCGTCGAACTCGGCCATGTCGTCGGTGAGTTCGCTCTCCTCGGCCTCGACCGCGACCATCGCACCCCTGGCTCGCGCCGACTCCATCAGCCGGCCACGGGCGGCGACCAGACGCGCCGCGTCGTCGAGCGAGAGCACGCCCGCGCAGTGGGCTGCGGCCAGCTCACCGATGGAGTGCCCGGCCAGCAGATCGGGGGTGAGCCCGTGGTGCGCGGCCAGCCGGAACAGCGCGACCTCGACGGCGAACAACGCGGGCTGGGTGTACGCGGTCCGGTGCAGCAGCGCGGCATCCGCACTGCCCTCGGCGGCGGACAGCACCTCGCGCAGCGGCCGTTCGAGATGGGCGTCCAGCGCGGCAGAGGCGGCGTCGAGCGCCTCGGCGAAGACCGGCTGAGCCTCGTACAGCTCGCGGCCCATGCCCGTGCGCTGCGCGCCCTGGCCGGTGAAGAGGAAGGCGGTCCTGCCCGAGCCCGCCGCGCCGCCGGTCACCACCCGGGGGTCGTCCCGGCCTTCGGCGAGCGCGTCAAGACCGGCCAGGAGATCGTCCGCCGTGGCGGTGACGACCGCCGCACGATGGGGGAGCGCGGCACGGGTGGTGGCGAGGGAGAGCCCGATGTCGTACGGCGAGGCTCCACCGGCTGCCAACGCGCGGACACGGGCGGCCTGTTCGCGCAGCGCCACCGCGTCCTGCGCGGAGAGCAGCCAGGGCGCGGGGCGCCCGGACGGCTCGGTCCCAGGCGCCTGTTCCGGGGCCGACGGGCTCTGCTCGATGATCACATGGGCGTTGGTGCCGCTGATCCCGAACGACGAGACGGCGGCCCGGCGCGGCTCCCCGGTCTCGGGCCAGTCGGCGGCCTCCGTGAGCAGCTCGACCGCGCCGGACTCCCAGTCGACCATCGGCGTCGGCTCGTCGACATGCAGGGTCCTCGGCAGCACGCCATGGCGCATGGCCTGCACCATCTTGATGACCCCGCCCACACCGGCCGCCGCCTGGGCATGCCCGATGTTCGACTTCAGCGACCCGAGCAGGACGGGCGCGCGGTCCGCGCGGTCGCGCCCATAGGTCGCGATGACCGCTTCCGCCTCGATGGGGTCGCCAAGACGGGTGCCGGTGCCGTGCGCCTCCACCGCGTCGATGTCCGCCGGGGCCAGCCCCGCGTCCGCCAGCGCCGCGCGGATGACCCGCTCCTGCGCCGGGCCGTTGGGCGCGGTCAGACCGTTGCTGGCGCCGTCCTGGTTGATGGCGCTGCCCCGGATGACGGCCAGCACCTGGTGCCCGTTCCTGCGGGCGTCCGAGAGCCGCTCGACGACCAGCAGGCCCACGCCCTCGGCCCAGGAGGTGCCGTCGGCCGAGGCCGCGAACGACTTCGACCGCCCGTCCGCCGCGAGCCCGCGCTGCCGTGAGAACTCCACGAACATCCCGGGGGACGACATGACCGTGGCGCCGCCCGCGATCGCCAGCGCCGACTCGCCGGAGCGCAGCGACCGTACGGCGAGATGCAGGGCGGTCAGCGAGGACGAGCACGCCGTGTCGACGGTCACCGCCGGTCCCGCCAGGCCGAGTTGGTAGGCGATGCGCCCGGACATCACGCTGGGGGTGGTGCCGGTCAGCAGATAGCCGTCGACGGTGTCGGGGGCCTCGTGCATCCGGGGCCCGTAGTCCAGCGTGGTGGCGCCGATGAACACGCCCGTACGGCTGCCCCGCAGCGTGTCCGCGTCCAGCTTCGCCCGCTCCACGGCCTCCCACGCGGTCTCCAGGAGGACCCGCTGCTGCGGGTCCATCGCCAGCGCCTCGCGCGGCGAGATGCCGAAGAAGGCGTTGTCGAAGCGGGTCGCGTCGTCCAGGAACCCGCCCTCGCGCACGGTGCTGTGGCCGCTGCGCGACGGGTCGCTGTCGTACAGATTCCGGTCCCAGCCGCGGTCGGCGGGGAAGCCGGACACGGCGTCCCGCCCCTCGGCCAGCAGCCGCCACAGGTCCTCGGGCGAGGTGACCCCGCCGGGGTAGCGGCAGGCCATGCCCACGATCGCGATCGGCTCGTCCGAGCCGCCGGGCAGGGGCAGTTCACCGGCCGGTGCGGGGTCCGTACCGGCGAGGGCCGCGCCGAGATGGGCGATCAGGGCGTCCGGCGTCGGGTGGTCGAAGAGCAGCCCGCTCGCGAGGCGCAGCCCGGTCGCGGAGGCCAGCGCGTCGCGCAGCTCCACCGACATCAGCGAGTCGAAGCCCAGCTCCTTGAACGTGGCGTGCGGGGGCACCTGCCGCCCGGCCGGATACTCCAGCACGGCCGCGACCTGCGCGGTGACCAGCGCGGTCACCGCCAATGAGGAAGCCGGACCGGTCGGCTCCGGGGCCGCCGACTCCCGCTCCGCGGGCGCGAGTTCGCCCGTACGAGCGGTGCCCGACACCCAGTACCGCTCGCGCTGGAAGGCATAGGCGGGCAGCGGTACGCGGCGGGCGTCGCCGTACGAGGGGACCCCGCCCCAGCCGATGTCCGTACCGCGTACGAAGACGGCGGCGAGGGCCGCCAGCAGGATCCTCGCCTCCGGACGGCCCCGGCGCAGCACGGCCACCGACACCGCCGCGTCCGCGTCCCGGACGCTGTCACGGACCATGGCCGAGCAGACCCTGTCAGGGCCCAGCTCCAGGAACGCCGTGGCGCCCGCGTCCTCCAGGGCCCGGACCGCGTCCAGGAACCGCACCGGGCGGCGCACCTGCTCCACCCAGTACGCGGCCGACGACCAGGCGTCGGTGACGGGCGCGCCGGTCACCGACGACACCGCGTCGAGGCGGGGCGCGCGCAGGGTCAGCCCTTCGACGACCGTACGGAAGTCGTCGAGCATCGGGTCCATCAGCGGCGAATGGAAGGCGTGCGAGACGGTCAGCCGCTTGGTCCTGCGTCCCTGGCCGCGCAGCTGGTCCGCGAGGGCGAGCACGGTGTCCTCGGCGCCGGACAGGACCACCGAGCGCGGCCCGTTCACCGCCGCGATGCCGGCCTGCCGCTCATGGCCGTCGAGGAGCGCGAGCACCTCGCTCTCCGTGGCCTCCACCGCGACCATCGCGCCGCCGGATTCGAGCGCCTGCATCAGCCGGCCGCGCGCGGCGACGAGCCGCGCGGCGTCCGGCAGATCGAGAACCCCCGCGACATGCGCGGCGGCGATCTCGCCGATGGAGTGTCCCGCGACCAGCTCGGGCACCACGCCCCAGGACTCGACCAGCCGGTAGAGCGCCACTTCGAGGGCGAACAGCGCGGGCTGGGTGTACCCGGTCTCGTCCAGTCCCTCCCCGGAGGCGATCACCTCCAGCAGCGGCCGGCCGAGCAGCGGGTCCAGCTCGGCGCGGACCGCGTCGAACGCCTCGGTGAACGCGGGGAACGCCCCGTACAGCTCCAGGCCCATCCCGGCGCGCTGGGCGCCCTGCCCGGTGAAGACGAAGGCGAGCCGCCCCGGCCGCGCGGACCCGGTCACCACATCCGCCGACGCCCGGCCCTCGGCGAGCGCGTCGAGGGCGCTCAGCAGACCGGGGCCGCCCTCTGGCGCGGCGAGCGCGACCGCCCGGTGCTCGAAGACGGTACGGGTGGTGGCCAGGGACCAGGCGGCGTCGGCCGTGGCGGGCGCGTCCTCGCGGGCGAGAGCGTCCCGCAGCCGGGCGGCCTGGGCCCGCAGCGCCGCCTCCGAGCGCCCGGAGAGCACCAGCGGAACCACTTCGGCAGCGGCGGCTCCCGGCTGTGCGGGAGCGCCGGGCGCGAGGGACACCGGGCCCTCGGTGAGGACGACATGCGCGTTCGTGCCGCCCATGCCGAAGGAGGAGACCCCGGCCACCAGCGGCCGCTCGGGCGCGGGCCACTCGGACAGCTCCCGCTGCACCTCAAGTCCCAGCTCGTCCAAGGCAATCCGGGGGTTCGGGGCATCAAAGTTGAGGCTCGCGGGCAGCCGCCGGTGGCTCAGCGCCAGCAGCGCCTTGAGCAGACCGACGATGCCGGCCGCGCCTTCGAGATGGCCCACATTGGTCTTGGCCGAACCGACCCGCAGCCGCGTCCGAGGGTCCCGGCCCGCGCCCAGCACCGCGCCCAGTGCAGCCGCCTCGATGGGGTCGCCCACCGGGGTCCCCGTGCCGTGCAGCTCGACGTACTGCACGGCCGCCGGGTCGACCCCGGCCTTCTCGTACGCCTCGCGCAGCACCCGCTCCTGCGCGGGCCGGCCGGGGACCGTCAGGCCCGGAGTCGTACCGTCGTTGTTGACCGCGCTGCCGCGGATCACTCCGTAGATCCGGTCGCCGTCCTCGACCGCGCGGGCCAGCGGCTTGAGTACGAGGACCGCCCCGCCCTCACCGCGCACGAAACCGTTGGCGCGGGCGTCGAAGGTGTACGTCGTACCGTCCGGCGAGAGCCCGCCGAACCGCTCCTCGGTGACCGCGCCCTCCGCGAGGATGTTCAGATTGACGCCCGCCGCGATCGCCGTGTCGCTCTCGCCGGAGCGCAGTGACTCGCAGGCGAGATGGACGGCGACCAGCGAGGAGGACTGCGCCGAGTCGACCGTCAGGCTCGGCCCGTGCAGGCCGAGGTGGTACGAGACCCGGTTGGCGATGACGCCCCGGTTGACCCCGGCCATGGTGTGCTGGGTGATCGCCCGGTCGCCGTACTGGTAGAGCAGGGCCGCGTACTCGTCGCGCAGGGTGCCCACGAACACGGCGGTACGGCTGCCGCGCAGCGCGGCCGGCAGGGTGCCCGCGTCCTCCAGGGCCTCCCAGGCCAGTTCCAGCACCAGCCGCTGCTGCGGATCCATGGTGACGGCCTCGCGCGGCGAGACCCCGAAGAAGTCCGCGTCGAAGGTGTCCACCCGGTCCAGGAACCCGCCCCGGCGCGTCCCCGGCTCCGCCGCCTCGTACGCCTCCGTACCGGACGCGGGCAGCCAGCGCCCCTCCGGCACCTCGGTGATGGCGTCCGAGCCGGTGCGCAGCAGGTCCCAGAAGGCCTCGGGCCCGTCCGCCCCCGGAAGCCGGCAGGACACTCCGACGACCGCGACGCCCTCTTCGAGCCCGGCGCCCTGAGCAGCCCTGTGGGAATGGTGCTGATTCGTCATCGCGCTCGACTTCCCTTTCCAGTGAATCCGGCCGAACTGGGCGACCTTGAAAGGCATTTCGGTGACACTGCTTCCAGATCGTAGGCAGGTGGTTCTCTCAGCCCTCTCAGCGCGGCTCCACCGGGCGGTAATCACCCCTGCCACGGGCCGGGAGATCGCCGCATTACCCGTTCATGGGTGAGAGGTTGATGGCGTCGCAATAGTGTCGGCGTACGAAATGGGTGGCACCCGGCTACAAGAGAAGGCAGGTTGGATCTCGTCATGTCACAGCTCACCGACGACGTGGAAAAGCACACAAGTCAGTATGTGGAGGCTTTCAACGCGGGCGACTTCGAAACCGTCGACAGCTTCTATACGGCGGAGTCCGTCGCCGTCTGGGAGCCGGGCAAGCCGCTGACGGGCGACGCGCGCCGGGAATACCAGCGGGAATTCCTCAAGAGCCGGCCGACGATGACCGCCGTGCCCCGGCAGACGTTTGTGACCGGCGACACGGCCCTGCTGATCGTCGACTGGACGATCGACACGGTCGACGCCGAGGGAAAGCCCGAGCGGCTCAAGGGCACCGGCGTCGACGTCCTGCGGCTGGGCGAGGACAAGGTGTGGCGTTACGCCATCGACGACCCGTACGGCCAGGAGTGACCCGGGTCCGCGCGGCTTTCCCCCGAATCCACAGAAAGGACTGACCGATCATGTCGTACACATTCAGTGTTGACTTCGACCCGGCGAACCCCGACCTCACCGCCGACACCGACACCCAGAACGAGATCTTCATCCAGGCGTTCAACTCCGGTGACGGAGCGCTGTTCAACAGCCTTTACCGCGACGACTCGATCTCGAATTTCTCGGGCGAGCCCCTGACCGGCGAGGCGCGGCTGGCGTTCTTCAAGGAGTTCCTCGGCACCAAGCCCGACCTGCGCGCCACGGTGACCCACGCGTATGTCGCCGGCGATGTCGCGCTGATCGGTGTCGACTACAAGATCGACACCACCGGCCCGGACGGCGAGCCCGTACAGCTCCGGGGCGTGTGCACCGACGTCCTGCGCCGCGGTGACGACGGCCGCTGGCTGATGTCCATCGACCGCCCCGTGGCCGCGACGGGCCTGATCGCCGACTAGGCGTTCCAGGCACGAAGCGAGCTAGGGGCACGACCGCGAACCCCCCTGCGATCAGGGGGGTTCTGGCGTAAATGAAGACAGTCCCCGGGGAATTCCCCGTGCATTTCGTTTATTTCGTGCAGTCCACGGCACTTCGAGGAGAGATAGTGGCCACGCAGGAAGAACTGACCTCCGTACTGGACGCGGTACGCGACGCCGTGCCCGCCCTTCGGCGCAATGGGGCCGCCGCGGAGGAGCAGCGCTGGATACCGGACGAGAACATCGAACTGCTGGAGAAGGCCGGGGTGTTCCGTACGGCCGTGCCGCGCGAGCACGGCGGTCTCGACTTCGATGTGGCGCAGCAGGCCGCGGTCATCGCCGAGGTGTCCCGGGGCTGCCCCTCCACCGGCTGGCTGACGATGGTGTGGCTCACCAGCGCCTGGTGCGCGAGCCTCTACCCGGACCAGGCGCAGAAGGAGGTCTTCGAGGGCGGCAGCAGCCGGGTCTCCATCGTCTTCGCCCCCACCGGCACCCTCAAGCCGGCCGAGGGCGGCTACCGCCTCGACGGCACCTGGCGCTTCAACTCCGGCTGCCGGGGCGCGGGCTGGGACCTGCTCGCCGCGGTCGTCGAGGGGCCCGACGGGACGGCCGAGGAACTGGTCGCGCTGGTGCCGACCTCCGAGCTGGAGTTCGCCGACGACTGGCATGTCTCGGCCGGCGCCGCCACCGGCAGCTCGACGACCACCGCCACGGACGTCTTCGTGCCCGCGCACCGGGTCGTACCGCTGGAGGAGGCCATGGTCTCCTCCACCGGCAACCGCTCCAACACCGGTGCCACCGGCCGTAATTACGGTCTGCTCGGCTACATCATGTCCAGTGTCTCGGCGACCTTCCTGGGGATGGCGCGCGGCTCGTTCGAGCTGTTCCTGGAGCGGCTCCCCGGACGCGGCATCACGTACACCCAGTGGACCGAGCAGAGCGAGCACCCGCTCACCCAGCAGCAGGTGGCCATCGCCTCGAACAAGATCGACGCGGCCGAGGCGCTCTCCCGCTCCTGGCACCGGGTGCTGCAGAACGCGGCCGACGCCGGTGTCCAGCCGTCCGACGAGGAGAAGGCCGTCATCCGCGGCAGGACCGCTTACGCGTCGCAGCTGTCGAAGGAGGCCGTGGAGCTGCTCTTCGCGGCCAGCGGCGGCTCTGTCATCCGCCGCGATGTGGACCTCCAGCGCTTCCACCGTGACATCCAGGGCTTCTCGCTGCACGCCCTGGTGCAGCTCAATGCCAACCTGGAGGTGCAGGGCAGGGTCCTGCTGGGCCTGGAGCCCGGTACGTACTTCCTCTGACCGCCGCTCCGGCGCTCGCTCGCCACCCCGGAAGCGTCAGACCGGAAGCGTCGAACCACAAGCGTCAACTCAGAAGGCCCGGGTCGCTGTCACGGCCCCGGGCCTTCCTGTATGTCCGGCGGTACTTCGCGCGCCTACTGCCCGGAGGACTGCCCGGCGGCCGGATCCGCCTTGCCGAAGCGGCCGTTGACGAAGAGCAGTCCGTCCTCGTCGCTGCCCTGACCGGCCGCCAGGACCGTCCCGATGAAGATCGTGTGGTCGCCGAAGACATGCGAGTCGGTCAGCTCGCACTCCAGCCAGGCCACCGAGCCGGCCAGCAGGGGCGCCCCGGTGTGTTCTCCGGCCTCCCACGTCACCCCTTCGAACTGGGCCGCTCCCAGCGTGCGGTGCTTGTCCGCGAAATGGCGCGCCAGGGGCTCCTGCCGTACGCCGAGTATGTTGACGGCGAACCGCCCCGCCGAGGTCAGCGCACCGTGCATGACGGCGCCGTGGCTCACACTGCACAGCACCGAGGGCGGATCGAGGGAGACCGAGCTGAACGCGTTCGCCGTCATGGCGTGCACATGCTCGCCCCCCACGGTGATCACCGTGACACCGGTCGCGAAGCGGGACATCACTTCCCTGAGCCGGACGGGTTTCACCGGCTGCGGCCCGGAACGCAGGGCCGCGGGATCGAGTTCAGTGGACGCGGAATTCATGCCACCCTCTCCGAGGTATTTTGAGCAGGGCACATCACGTGCCATCCGTGGGTATCGCGTGCGAATCGCGTGGGTATCCCTGGGTCCCGCCGGCCGGTGGCCTTCAACGTACCCGCGTCCGCGCCGACATCTCCCACCCTCGGGTAACCGCCGTGCCACCTGCCCGTACACATCGCGGATGACCCTCTGGTGACCGCTGGTTGACCGGACCCGAGCACCCTGTGGGGCATGGATCACACCAACACCGCAAGCCAGTCCAGAGAACTGGCCGAACCTTTTCTCCGTGAAGTACTCGCCGGTGCGGGCCTGGCCGTTGAATACGTCCGAGCGAAGGGCAATACGCTCTACCAACGGGACGGCGACGGTGGCGAGATACCGGTCGTCGACTTCGCGGGCGGCTACGGCTCCGTCCTGCTCGGGCACAACCGGCCCGAGATCGTCGAAAGGGCGCGGGAACTGCTCGACGGTGACACCCCCGTACACGCGCAGTTCTCCAGCCACCCCTACGCCAACGCCCTCGCCGCCGAGCTGAACCGGATCATCCACCGGGAACTCGGCACCGACGAAGCGTATTTCGCCGTATTCGCGAACAGCGGCGCGGAAGCGGTCGAGGCCGCGGTCAAACACGCCGAGCTGGACCGGGGGATGCGTATCGCCGCCATCCTGGAGGAGATCTCCGTACAGAACGAGGCGGCGCGCACCGCGGTCGAGAACGGCACCGCCGCCGTCGCCGAGCACACCCTCGAACGTCTCGGCCTCACCCCGCCGCGGGACCCCGGCGAGGCCTTCGGTCTGCTGGCGGCGGAACTCGCCCGGCGCAACGCCGAACAGACCGCGCGGCCGCCGCTGTTCCTGGCGCTGGAGGGCGGATTCCACGGCAAGCTCGCGGCGAGTGTGCAGCTCACGCACAACGAGGGATACCGCACGCCCTTCAAGTCGCTTGCCGCGCAGGCCCGGTTCGTACCGCAGGACCGGCCGGACGTCCTGAAGCAGGTGCACGCCGAGGAGCGGGGCGTTCTCCTCGGCACACAGGTCGTGGACGGCCAGCTCACCCTCACCGAGCGGGAGTTCCCCGTCTTCTGCGCCTTCCTGGTGGAACCCATTCAGGGCGAGGGCGGAATCCGGGTGCTTTCCCGTGAATTCGCCGGGGAAATCCAGCAGTTCTGCGAGTCGATCGACTGCCCCGTCGTCGTCGACGAGATCCAGAGCGGAATGGGCAGGACCGGAACGCTGCTCGCCAGTGCCCCGCTCGGACTGCGCGGCGACTATTTCACCCTCGCCAAAACACTGGGCGGCGGAATCGCCAAGACCTCCGTGATGCTGGTGCGCGAGAAGTATTACCGCAAGGAATTCGAGATCGTCCACAGCTCGACCTTCGCCAAGGACAGCTTCTCCTGCCATATCGCCCTCAAGGTCCTCGAACTGCTGGAGGCCGACGGCGGACGCGCCTACCGGGCCGCCGAGGAGCGCGGCACGGCCCTGCGCGCGGCGCTGGAGGGCGTACGGGCGGACTTCCCCGACGTCGTCGGCGACGTCCGGGGCCGGGGCCTGATGCTGGGCCTCGAATTCCTGGACCAGTCGGAGTCCTCGTCCCCGGTGATCCGGGAGATCGCGGGCGGCGGGTTCTTCGGCTACGTCCTCGCCGGGCATCTGCTCCGCCGCCACCGGGTCCGTACGTTCCCCACCGCGAGCGCGGTCAACACCCTGCGCTTCGAGCCCTCCATCGAGCTGACCGACGCCGAGATCGCCCAGCTCGACGCGGGGCTGCGCGATGTGTGCGAGCTGCTCAGGGCCGGGGCGGGGGAAGCGCTGACCGCGGCCTGAGCCCGCCGGCTCATCCCCCACTGAGCCATCGGTCACGCCCCTGAACGCCCACGCCTCGGTAGGCCTTTGACGAAAGCATTATCTGGTAATTACCTTGGCCGGTGGCCATTTGAACGGGGGAGTTCATGCGTTTTCGTGTCCTGGGTGCGTTGGAAGTCGATAATGACGACGGCTTGGTGGAACTTGGTGGTGTAAGGCAACGATCTGCTCTCGCCTACCTGTTGCTCCATGCCAACCAGGTGGTCTCGACCAGCCAGTTACTCGGAGCCCTCTGGCCGGCCGATGACGCGCCCATGACCGCGCGCAAGATCCTTCAGAACGCGATCTGGCGGCTGCGCGGAGTCCTCGCCCGGCCGTCCTCCGGGGAGTCGGCCCCCGAACTGCTGACCCGCAATCCCGGGTACATGCTGCGGGTACGGCCCGAGCAGGTCGATCTCCTGGTCTTCCAGCAGCGGGTCGCCGCGGGCCGGGCGGCGCTGGCCGCCGGGCGCCCGGTCGCCGCGCGCGACCTGCTGACCGAGGCGCTCGCGCTCTGGCGCGGCTCGGTGCTCGCCGATCTCGCCGAGGAGGGCACCTACTGGGCCGAGGTCGCCTCGATCCAGAAGAAGCGCCTCGATGTCATGGAGGACTGCTTCGAGGCGGAGCTGGCCTGCGGCGGGCACCAGAGCGTGCTCCATGAACTCAAGGCACTGGTCGAGGCCGAGCCGCTGCGCGAGCGCGCCTCGCGCCAGCTCATGCTCGCGCTCTACCGCTGCGGCCGGCAGGCCGACGCCCTCGCGGTGTACGGGAGGGTACGGGAGGCCCTCGTCGATGGTCTCGGCCTGGAGCCGAGCCCCGAACTCCAACAGCTCCAGCGGGCCGTCCTCACCCAGGACCCGGCGCTGGACCTGCGGCGCACCGCCCAGCCCGTGCAGCCCGTACAGACGGCGCAGCCCGTGCAGCCCGCCCCGCCCGTGCAGCCCGGGCCGACGCCGCAGCCCGTACGGACCGCGCAGGTCCCGGAGTTCACCCTGCCCTCGCCGCGTCCGGTCCCCGGCCCCGAGTCACTGCGCGCGGCCGGTGCTCCGGCGGCGAGCATCGCCGTACCGAGCGAGTACCGCCAGGCCAGCGTGCTGCTGCTGCGCTTCGGGCTCGGACCCGAGTTCGGCACGCTGCCGCCGGAGGACGTCGACCGGGTCCTCGACGCGGTGACCCAGCTCGCCCGCGAGAAGATCGAGGCGGAGGGCGGCATCGTCGCGTCGGCGCTGGGCTCCGTCCTGCTGGGGCTCTTCGAGGACGACGACGCCTCGGAAAACGCGGGCGCGGTACGCGCGGTACGGGCCGCCGCCGCCGTACGCGACTGTCTGGTCATCGCCGCCGCCACCCTGCACTCCAGCTCCACGGGGCAGGCGCTCGCCGCGCACGGCGCGGTGTACACCGGACAGGTCGTCGTCTGCCGCTGGCCCGGCCCCGGTGTGACCCCGCCGTGGATCGGCGGCCATCTCGTCGACGACTGCCGGGCGGCGCTGGGCTCGGTCCCCGCGGGCGAGGTCCATGTCTGCGAGGCCACCCGCCGGCTGACCGAGGGCCACATCACCTATCGCGGGGGCGGCACCAACATGGCCCCCTGGGAGCTGCTGGCCGTGGGGGACGGCTTCACCAACCAGTGCGGCGCCTCGGCGGGCGACCGCGAGTGCGAACTCGACCTGATGCGGGCCATCCTGCTCAGGACCCGGCACCGCTCCACCCCGCACCTGGTGACCGTCCTCGGCCCGCCCGGCCGCAAGACCCGGCTGCTGCTGGAGTTCCAGCGGCTGGTGGAGTCCGGCACCGCCGAGCCCGTACGGGTACTGACCGGCGCGGTCGCCCCCTCGCGTGGCGGTATGTGCGCGCCGGCTCAGATGCTCGCCTCGTACGCCGGGACGGGCCCCGAGGACACCCCCGAATCCGCCTCGGCCAAGCTCGACATGGCCCTCGCGGGCCTCACCGACGACCGGGAGACCCGGGCCGACCTGCTGGCCGCGCTGGGCCCGCTCATCCACGCGCGTGGCCCCGTAATGCGTGAAGTCCTGGGCGCCTGGCGGGACTTCCTCGCCCTGGCCGCCGCGAAGCACCCCCTCGTGGTGATCTGGGACGATCTCGACCGCGCCGACGAGCCGCTGCTCGAACTGGTCGAGAAGCTGGCCGACCCGCGCGCCGATCTGCCGCTGCTGAATGTCGTCGGCGCGGACGCGCGGCTCCTCGCGCGCCGCCCGGGCTGGGCCGCCGGCCGCCCGCAGGCGATGACGATCAGCCTCGGCCCGGTCGCCGACGACGCGCTCGACCAGCTTCTCGAATGCCTGCTCATGCCGGGCCGGGCAGCAGTGGTGGCATAGCGGGCACGGAACGCGCTGCCCGGGGCGCCCTGGCACCCCCCGCGCCGGTGAGACCGCCGGCGCGGGCCAGTGCCCGGATGACCTCCAGGCACTCCGGTGCGTCCGGCGGCAGCGTGAGCGTCGCCGACTCGATCAGCAGGGATATCGCGACGGCGTGCTGATGGGCCGCGCCCCGGGGGAACGGCGGTACGTCCCGGCCCGCCGGGCGCTCGGTCCGGCACGCGGCGGCCAGCACCTGCCGCGCCCACCGCGCCACGGAGAACCGCGTCCTGTGGTGCACCAGGACGCTCAGCGCGGGAACGGTCAGCAGGGTCTTCTCGAAATGGCGGAGGATCGCTCCGGAGTGCTCCGCCAGCAGGGACACGCCCGGCGCGCGCTCATGGGCCGGGGCGGGACGGCGGACAGGAGGAGCACCGTCACCGGACGCCGTTGTCCGGGACGTGACCCTCGCCCGGCGGAGTCCTTCCGTGAGGGCCACGGTGAACTCCCTGCCGACGAAGGCGGCGAGTGTCGCCTCGTGCTCGAAGGGTCCCAGGGTCACCCGGGTCGAGGACTCGGGGCCAGGGTGCTCGCGCTGCGTATGGCTGTTGTCCATACGAGCAGCTAACCAAGTCCCGTACATCACGGAACCACTTGCCGATCTGCACGGCGGTCATGGAACGCCCGTGACCGCGCGGTTGCCGCGGGCCCGCCGGTAACGCCCGGCGCTCGTACGGCTAATGCCGCCGATTCCGCCGGTTACCGCTAGGCGTCGCCGCCGGAGACCGCCTGGAGCGGCAGCCCGGGCGGCTCCGAGAGCCGGGTGAGGCTGAGCGTACTGGTGCTGCGCTGCCCCACCCCCCACAGCGGGCGTTTGCCGAGCAGCTCGGGCCGTGCGCACGCCACGATCAGCAGGGCGGCGTTGTCGGCCGTCGTGGCCAGCTCCTCCACCCAGTCCAGCACCGCGTCCGAGGCGAGATGGAGATTGTCGAGACACAGGACCAGCGGCTGCTGCCGCGCCCGCAAGGACAGCAGCTCCGCCCAGCTGTTCATCACATGGCGGGGGTGCATGGAGGGCAGCGGACGGTTCGGTACGAGCAGATCCCGGAGCAGCCGGTCCGCCATCGGGCCGCTGCCGACCGTCCCGCGCACCAGACGCATGAGCAGTTCGCCCTGCGAGGTGTCCGGGGGGATCGACGAGAACTCCCGCCAGGCGTCGAGCAGGGCACCGGCCAGACTGTGCAGACTCGCCGCGCCGCTCGCGGGCGCCGAGGGCCGCAGCACCAGCACCCCGCCGGGACTCCGGGTGACCCGGTTCTCGAACTCGGCCAGCAGCCGGGACTTGCCCGACCCGGGCTCGCCGAGGACCGTCAGCAGATACGGCACCCGGTGATGGCGGGAGTGCGCCAGCAGGCTGTTCAGGATGTCCAGTTCATGTTCCCGGGGGAACGGCAAACCCCCGGGAAGACCCCCCGGAATCCCGCCCGCGACTCCACCCGGCAGGCCGCTCGGCACCCCGCCGGGGACTCCGCCGAGGGCGCCCGCCGGAAGCCCCTGCGGATGGACTGCGCAGGCCTCCCGTACATCGGAGACCGCGCCCGCCTTCCCCGGCACCCGCAGATAGCGCACATGGCTGTCCGTGCCGACCGCCGCCTTCCGGCTGACGTACACCTTCCCCGGCGGTACGTCCGAGAGCAGATGCTGTGTCGTGTCCAGCAGCGCCCCCACCACGGAGACCCCGCCGCCGGGCGCGCCGGGTACGTGCCGTACCAGCACCCCGCCCGTGGTGACCACAGAACGGACCGCCAGATCCGGTACGTCCCCGAACCGGTCGCGTACGGCGAGCGCCGCCCGTACCGCGTCCAGGGACGCCGACGACGGATCGTCCCGCAGCCCGAACAGCGCCGCCGACAGATGACCGACCGAGCCCACGACGGTGCCGCCGTGCTCCTCGATGCACTCCGCGACCACGGTCACCGCCCGGTGCAGCGCGGCATTGAGCTGCTCCGCGTCCAGCGGGTCGTCCGCCGGGGTGCCCGTCTGGATCAGGAGTACGGACACCTCCTGGCGTCTGCTCGTCGGCGCACCGTCGCCGGGCACCCGCTCCTCCCGGGGCTCCTCCTCCACCAGCACACCGGGGTCCGGCGGACCGATCACCGCGACGGGCGCCGCGGCCGGCTGGAGTGCCGCCCTGGACGGCGCCGGCGGCAGCCCGGCCGGCACGGGCCGCGGCACATCCGTCACCTGCGCCACCTGCGCCACATCGGCCGGCGCCCCGGCGGGCGCCGCGAGCGAGGGGTGGTGGTGGAGGATGTGCTGCTGGAGGGTCTGGAGGTCCCGGGAGGGTTCGAGACCGTACTCCTCGACCAGTTCGAGCCGTACCCGGCTGAACACGCTCAGCGCCTCGGCCTGCCGGCCACAGCGGTACAGCGCGAGCATCAACTGCCCGCACAGCCGCTCGCGCAGCGGCTCCGACTCCACCAGCGACACCAGTTCGCCGAGGACGGCGTGGTGCCGCCCGCAGGCCAGCTCCGCCTCGAAGCGGTACTCCATCGCGTCGAGCCGGAGCTGCCGCAGCCGCGCCACCTCCGGCCAGTCCAGGCCCTGTTCCACCAGGTCCGACAGGACAGGGCCGCGCCACTCGTCCAGCGCCTCGCGCAACAGCTCGGCCGCCAGGGCCGGTTCGCCCGCGTCGAGGAGTTTGCGGCCCTCGGCCACCCGCCGGTCGAAGCGGGAGACATCGAGGGTGTCGGGGGCCACATGCAGCATGTAGCCGGGGGACCGGGTGAGCAGTTCCGGGGCCGAGGCCCCCGGCACCTCCAGCAGCGAGTGCGGCCGCGACAGCGCGGCCCGCAGCCCGGACACCGCGTTCTGTATGATCTTCCTGGCCGTCACAGGACGGCTCTCCTGGGACCAGAGGGCGTCCAGCAGCTCGCTGGTGGCGACCACTTGATTGGCCCGTAACAGTAACTTTCCGAGCACCGCGCGCTGTTTGAAGCCGCCCAGGACCAGCGTACGGTCCCGGGACTGGACTTCCAGCGGACCCAGAATCCTGAATTCCACGCTTTCTCCCCCATCTTTTGACCAACTGACAGTCACAGTCGGTGACTGGGGCTCGGTCTACCTGCCCCCTTGTACGGCTGCGTCCCGGACCTGGACACCGACACCGCTCAGCACCAGTCCGGCGACGGCGTCGAGATGCTGATCCAGATAGAAGTGACCGCCGGGGAAGACCTCCAGCTCGTATCCCGCCCGGGTGAACTCCCGCCAGCGCGCCGCCTCTTCGACCGCCACGACCGGGTCGTCACGCCCGGCCAGCACCGTCATCGGAATGTCCAGCGGTGCGCCGCCGCTCCAGCGGTACGAGGCGAGCGCCCGGTAGTCGGCGCGCAGCGCGGGCAGCGCCATCTCCACCAGCTCGGGGTCGGCGAGCACAGTGGCACCGGTCCCGCCCAGGGAGCGGACGGCGGCCAGGATCTCCCGGTCGTCGGCCAGCACATCGTGCCGGTTCGGATACGGGGTGGGCGCCCCGCGCGCCGAGAGGAACAGCCGTGCCGGGACCGGCACGCCCCTGGTCATGAGGGCACGAGCGGTCTCATAGGCGAGCAGCGCGCCCATGCTGTGGCCGAAGAAGGCGTACGGACGGCCGTCCGCCGTACCCAGCTCCTCGGCTATCCGCCCGGCCAGCTCGGCAATGCCGGCCGGCGGAGTCTCGTTCCTGCGGTCCTGACGCCCGGGGTACTGCACGGCCAGTACGTCAACACCGCTGTCGGGGCGGGACGACAGCCGGCGCGACAGGGGGACGTACACACTGGCGGAGCCGCCCGCGTGCGGGAAACAGATCAGCCGTACTCCGCCGGACCCCGCTTCTCCGAACCTCCTGAACCACTGACTGTTCATAGTGTTCTCACTCCCGTGCGTGCGATTGAGGTTGCCCGTAGGGTTCTTGAGCGCGGGCCAGCCGCAGCGCGCGGGCCCACCAGCCGAGCCGGTCCAGCATCCGGGCGGCCGCCGTGTCCCACTCCTCCTCGTCGACGGGGCGGCCGTCGGGACCGAACCGTTCCCAGTAGTTGTGGAAGCTGACGGTCTCGCGCACCGTGACGGCATGGACCTCGGCGAAGACCTGCCGGAGCTGGCCGACCGCGGTCAGCCCGCTGGAGGCGCCCCCGTAGGAGAGGAAGGCGACCGGCTTGGCGTGCCACTCCTCGTCGTACCAGTCGATGGCGTTCTTGAGGGAGGCCGGGAAACTCTGGTTGTACTCGGGGGTCACCACCACAAACGCGTCGGCCGCGGCCAGCCACGGCGCAAGGTCCTTGACCGCCTGGGGCTTGACCGCCGTAGGATCGGCGGACATGACATCGGGCAGCCAGGCCGTGGCCAGATCGATGACATCGACGTCGACATCACGCCGTAACCGCGCGCGGGACGCCAGCCATTCCGCGGCGACCGGTCCGAACCGGCCCTTCCTGACACTGCCGATGACGATCACCAGCCGCAGCCGGTCATTCTCGGCCATCCCGTTTCCCCGCACCGGACTTCCCCCTCTTGCGGCCCTCGGTCCGGTCCCACAGTCGCGGATGGTCCTTCGGGTTTGCTTCGGGTCCGGTTCGGGGCGCCCGCCCCGCTCTTGCCGCGGGCGGCTGTGGCCCGCGAGAACTCTCGTCACTCCGTGAGGCGCCCGGGTTACTGTGAGGTCATGCGATTCGGGGTGCTGGGCCCACTGGAGGTGTGGAGCGCCGAGGGGAGGCTGGTGCCGGTTCCCGAGGTGAAGGTCCGTACGCTCCTCGCCGACCTCCTCGCCCACCACGGGGAGGTGGTGCCCACCGGCCGGCTGATCGAGGACCTCTGGGGCGGCTCCGCCTACACGGCCCGCCCCACCTCATCCTTGCAGGCCAAGGTTTCGCAGTTGCGGCGGGCCCTGGAGAACGCGGAGGCGGGCGCCCGCTCCCTCATCGCCCACCAAGCACCGGGATACACCATCGACATACCGGCGGAAGCACTGGACATCGGCCGTTTCCGGGCACTTGTGGCCGAGGCCCGGATCTGTGACGAGCCCCGCGCGAAGGCCGCCGTCCTGACGGACGCCCTGTCGCTGTGGCGCGGGCCCGCGTTCGCGGACTTCGCCGACCAGCCGTTCGTACGGTCCGCTGCCACCGCACTGGAGGAGGAGCGGCTCGCGGCGGTGGAGGTGTACGCGGAAACCCGTCTTGAGCTGGGCGAACACAGCGTACTGGTCGGTGAACTCACCACCCTGGTCGACCGGTTCCCGCTCCGGGAGGGGCTCCGTGCCGTACAGATGCGTACGCTCTACCGGGCCGGACGCCCCTCCGAAGCGCTCGACAGCTACGCGGATCTGCGCCGCCGTCTCGACGAGGAACTGGGACTGATGCCGGGGCCCGCGCTCGACGCGCTCCAGCAGGCGATTCTCCGCCACGACCCCCAACTGGCCCGGCAGGAATCCCGTACCGACCCCGCGACCGCGGCCCGCGTCCGTACCAATCTGACCGGGTCGGTGAGCACCCTGGTGGGCAGGGACGAGGCGATGGACGAGGTGCGCTCGCTCATCTCGCGGCAGCGCCTGGTGACCCTCACCGGTCCCGGCGGGGTCGGCAAGACCCGGCTGGCCGCCGCCACCGTCAACGGACTCAGCGCCGAATTCCCGGACGGGGCCTGGCTGGTGGAGCTGGCGGGCGCCTGCGCCCCGGAGCGCGCCATGGGTTCGGAGCCGCTCGCCGAACGGATCATGGCGGTGCTGGGAATCAGGGAGTCCGCCTTCGACAGCCGCGCCGCCGGAGCCGGCCAGCGCCTCGCGGACGTCCTCGCCTCGCAGCGGCTGGTGCTCGTCCTGGACAGTTGCGAGTACGCGATCGACGATGTGGCGCGCCTCGCAGGGCCGTTGCTCGACAGCGCCCCCGGCCTCCATATCCTCGCCACCAGCCAGGAGCCGCTGCGGATCAGCGGCGAGACGGTCTGGCCGGTGCCCTCGCTCGGTCTGCCGCTGCCCGGCGAGGACCGGCTCGACACCGTGCTCGCCTCCAGCGCGGTACGGCTGTTCGTCGACCGGGTCCGCGCCACCGACCCGGACTTCTCACCCGACACCGCCACCGTCCGCAGGATCGCCGAGATTTGCCGCCGCCTGGACGGCATCCCGCTCGCCCTGGAGCTGGCGGCCACCCGGGTCAGGGCGCTGGGCGTGGACGAGCTGTACGACCGGCTCGACGACCGGTTCCGCATACTGACCAGCGGATACCGCGACGCACCCCACCGCCACCGCACCCTCCAGGCCACCATCGACTGGAGCTGGAGCCTGCTGGACACCCGTGAGCAGACGGTCCTGCGCAGGCTGTCCGTGTTCGCCGAGGGCTGCGATCTGGAGGCGGCGGAGCAGGTCTGCTCGGGCGCGGGCATGCCGGGGGAGGATGTCGTCGACGCGCTCGCCGTCCTCGTGGACCGCTCGCTGGCGCTCAGGAGCGACAGCCCGGCGGGCGCGCGCTACCGGCTCCTCGAATCCGTCGCCGCGTACGGGCAGCAACGGCTCGGCGAGTCCGGCGAGTCCGGTGCACTGGCCGCCCGCCATCTGCGCTACTACACCGAGCTGGCCGAGCGTGCCCAGCCCCATCTCCACGGCCGCGACCAGCGCCGCTGGCTGCGCCGCCTGGACGGGGAGGCGGCCAACTTCCAGCGCGCCCTTGAGGAGGCCAGGCGCACCGACGACGCCCACCGTGCGCTGCGCCTGTCCAACGCGCTGAGCTGGTACCGGTTCCTGCGCGGCAGGCTCGGCGAGGCCCGCAGAGCGCTGGCGACCGCGCTGGCCGTCGAGGGCGAGGTGACCGGGGGCAAGGTGACCCCCACCGAGCGAGCCGAGGCCGCCTCCTGGCACGCCGGCTTCTCGATGCTGCTGGGCGAGGGCGCCTCGGACATCGGCCCCACCAAGAGCGGGAGCGACGAGGCGGAGCGCGAAGTGGGCCAGGTCAGGGCCGAGTGGTTCCTCGGCGCCGCCCACTGGAGCGTGGGCGTCCTGTCCGCCGGGGAGGACGGCGTACAGCGCGCCCTCCAGAACTTCCGTGCGCTGCGGGACAGTTGGGGCACCGCCGCCGCGCTCAGCAGCCGCGCCGCCCTGGCCCTCGCCCGCGGCGATCTGGACGCCCTGCGCGACAACGCCCTCGAAGCACGCGCGCAGTTCACCGAACTCGGCGAGCAGTGGGGGCAGTTGAAGGCCGCCGAGGTGCTGAGCGTACTGGCCGAGATCAACGGCAGTTACGAACAGGCCGAGCAGCTGCACCGCGAGGGCCTGCGGATCGCGGAGGCCCTTGAGCTGTGGCCCGAGGTGTCCCGGCAGCTCTCCGGACTCGGTCGGATCGCCATCCTCGAACGGCGCTACCGGGAGGCGGAGGACTTCCACACCCGCGCCCAGCGCCTCGCGATCGAGCAGGGCAACCGGCCGGCCGAGCAGTTCGCGGCCCTCGGCCTGGCGCTCGGCGCCCGGCGCGAGGGCAATCTGGAGGTCGCGGAGGCCCGGCTGCGCCCGTGGCTCACCTGGAACCGCAGCCGCTACGACGCCCCGGGCCTGGCTCTCGTACTGGCCGAACTGGGCTTCATCGCGGAGCAACGCGGAGACGCAGTCAGTGCGCTGACGCTGCATCAGGACGGTCTGGCCACCGCGATGGCCACCGGTGACCCGCGGGCTGTCGCTCTGGCGCTGGAAGGGCTCGCCGGCGCTCACTCACTGGCCGGTCTCTGGGGCAGGGCGGCCCGGCTGCTGGGCACGGCCGCCGCCACCAGAAGGCGGGCCGGGGCCCCGCAGCCGCCCGCCGAGCAGGCCGACGTGGAGCGCATCGCGGCGCGCCTGCGGGGTGTGCTGGGCGAGGAGGCGTACGCGGCGGAGTTCTCGGCGGGGGAGCGGACCGACCATGTGACCCAGGCGGCCGCGGAGACGGAGCAGTCCCCGTCCCCGAAGAGCCTCTGACACCAAGTCAGTTGTTGTCGCAATGTGTGCCTGAGGGCTTGTGAACACCCCGCGATGAGCGGGCAGTTACCGGACGATTGCCGGCCGGTCCCCGCCCGTGCGGTCACCGGCCGGACAGTGGCTCAGGAAGCCTGGGACTCGAACTCCAGGCGCCGGTCGTACTCGATGCGGGCGATCGCGATCTCGTGCTGATGCGCCTCCGTCCACGCCACCAGGGCCTGGATGGTGTCGTGGAGCGTCGCCCCGAGAGGCGTCAGCTCATAGTCCACCCGCGGAGGCACGACCGGGTGTACGGTCCGGCGGACGAGCCCGTCACGTTCGAGCTGACGAAGGGTCACCGTCAGCATCCGCTGGCTGATGCCCTCGATCCGGTGGCGCAGTTCCGTGAAGCGCAGGGTCCGCCGTTCCAGCAGCGCTATGACCAGCAGCGACCACTTGTCGGCGACGCGGTCGAGGATCTGCCGTACCTCGCAGCCTTCGCGCGTGTCCCACTGAAGGATGTCGTAGTCCCCATCGGTACCCGTGCAGTGCGTCGGTGACTTTAAAGTGCCTTCTTCCATGGCCAGTCAGCTTGCCCGATGATTCCGAGAGTTACAAGTGGGAACCGGCAGGCTCTCGCGTAACCCGACTGTGCGCCCAGGGAACCGCAATTGCTTCCCCGGGCGCTTCACCTGCGCCGGACAAGAGCGCGGGCGGATTTTCTTTCATCATTCCTGCGTGTTCAAGGAGACTTCCTGTGTCCACAGTGCAAAACCCGTCGGGCAGCGGCACCGACCGCATGAGCGGGCGCGCTTGGGGCGTGCTGTTCGTGCTGTGCGGCGCGATCTTCCTGGAGGGCATCGATGTCGCGATGCTCAATGTGGCCCTTCCGTCGATCCGTGAGGATCTGGGCATGTCCACGGGCATGCTCCAGTGGGTCATGAGTGCCTATGTGCTCGGTTACGGCGGCTTCATGCTGCTCGGCGGCCGGGCCGCGGACCTGTTCGGACGCCGTCAGATGTTCATCTTCTGGCTGGTGGTGTTCCTGCTCTTCTCCGGTCTCGGCGGTTTCGCCACCGAGGGCTGGATGCTGATCGTCGCCCGGTTCGTGACCGGTGTCGCGGCGGCCTTCATGACCCCGGCCGGTCTGTCGATCATCACCACCAGCTTCGAGGAGGGCCCCAAGCGCAACAAGGCCCTGCTCGTCTACTCGGGCACCGCCGCCGGCGGTTTCTCCATCGGTCTGGTCGTCGGCGGTCTGCTGGCCGCGGTCAACTGGCGTTGGGTGTTCTTCGCCCCGGTGATCCTGTCGTTCCTGATCCTGGTCACCGCCCTCGCCCTCATCCCCAAGTCGGCCCGCCCCAGCCGCGACGGCCAGCCCGTCGACCTGGGCGGCGCGATCACCGTCACCGGCGCGATCCTGCTGCTGGTGTTCTCCGTCGAGCGCGCCACGCATGTGGCGGCCTCGTGGACGGTCGGTACGGTCGCCGCCAGCCTGGTGCTGTTCCTCGCCTTCGTCGCCATCGAGCGCAGGTCGTCCTCGCCGCTGGTGCGGCTGGGTATCTTCGCCAACTCCAAGCTCGTCCGTTCCAACATCGTCGCGCTCCTGTTCGCGGCCGGTTTCTTCGGCTTCCAGTTCATCGTCGTCCTGTACCTCCAGGAGCTGCGCAACTGGTCGACGCTGGAGACCAGCTTCGCGATGATCGTGATCGGTATCGACGCGATCCTCTCCCCGACCCTGACGCCCAAGCTGGTCGAGAAGTTCGGCAACGGCCGGGTGATCTTCGGCGGTCTGATCCTGGCCTCGCTGTCGTACGCGCTGTTCCTGCCGGTCGGGCCGGACTGGACGTACGCGATGATGTTCCCGAGCCTGATCGTCCTCGGCCTCGCCTTCTCCCTGGCGTACGGTCCGCTCACCATCGTCGGCACCGAGGGCATCGACGAGGAGGAGCAGGGCGTCGCCGGCGGTCTGCTCTACACCTCCTTCCAGTTCGGTGCGGCTCTGGGGCTCTCGTCGGTGGCCGCGGTCAATATCGCCGCCACGGACGGATCGTCGCCCGCGGCCCAGCTCGACGGGTACCAGGCCGCCCTGGTCGTACCCCTGGTCGCGGCCCTGCTGGCCACTCTGATCAGCGCCTTCGGACTGCGCAACCGCTCCGGTGCCGCCGACAAGGCCGTCCCGGAGGCCGCCCCCGTCTCGTAACGGCGCCTGTACGACGCCTGTACGCCCCTAGGCGCCGCCCCGCGCGGTGCCCCCCGAACGCGACGCCCTGGCCGCAATTCCCCCGCCGGCCAGGGCGTCGCTTTTTCATGTCCGGCTCCGGTACGGGACCGCCGTGACCGGCGCCAATTGGTGCGCGATTGGCAGTGGATTGGGCGAGGATTGGCGAAGACTTACTGATTACCGGTAGGAGACCGCCCCTCCGAGAGAATGTCGGTGCGCGCCGGAATCGAGGTCGATTGCTTTCGGTTGCTTCCGCCCAGTTGCGTTGCGGTCTGAACCGCGCGGCGCGTATTGACCCATTCGCATAAACGGTCCAGGGCCGCTGCCCGGCGGCGGCCCTGCACCCCGCCTCCCACCTCCCCCGGGTGGGACGAGACTGCTCAGGAGGCAGAATGACTACGACGGACAGCGCCGTCGCCGCGGTTCTCGACGAGGTGACCGGTCTGGCCGCGACGCTTCGGGAGAGCGGTCCCGAGGCCGAGGAGCGCCGTTGGATCCCCGAATCCAATATCGAACTGCTCGACAAGGCCGGCGTGTTCCGCCTGTCGGTGCCGCGCCGCTTCGGCGGACTTGAGGCGCCGCTCGCCGACCAGGTCAGGATCCTTTCCGAGATCTCCCGCGCCGACACGGCGACCGGCTGGGTGGCGATGATCTGGGTGTCCAGTTCATGGGTTCCCAGCCAGTTCTCCGACCAGGCGCAGGAGGAGGTGTACGCGGGCGGCTCCGCCCGGGTCTCCACCGGCTTCACCCCCACGGGCACCCTCACCCCCACCGAGGGCGGTTACACCCTCAGCGGCTCCTGGAAGTGGATCTCCGGTTCCCGGGGCGCCAACTGGGCGCTCCTGTCGGCCCTGCTCACAGGACCGGACGGGACCCCGGCCCCGTTCGCGGCGCTGGTGCCGTTCTCCGAGCTGAGCATCGCCGACGACTGGCACGCCTCGTCCGCGGCCGGCACCGGCAGCTCCACCGTCACCGCCGAGAACGTGACCGTGCCCGCCCACCGGGTGGCCTTCCTGATCGACATCCTCAACGGCGCGACCGGTGACCGTTCCAACACCGGTGCCACCGGCCGCAATTACCCGTTCATTCCCTTCTTCATGGCCCAGGGCGCCTCGGCGTACATCGGGATCGCCAAGGGTGCCTACGACCTGTTCCTGGACCGGCTGCCTGGCCGCGGTATCACGTACACCTCGTGGACCGACCAGAGCCAGTCGCCGGTCACCCAGATCCAGGTCGCCACGGCCGCCAACAAGATCGCGGCGGCCGAGGGGCTCCAGGAGGGCTGGCTGAGCCTGATCCAGCGGCACGCCGACGCCGGCACCCAGCCGTCGGTCGAGGAGCGGGCCGCCGTGCGCGGCAAGGCGGCGTACGCGATCCAGCTCGCCAAGGAGGCCGTGGACGAGCTGTTCGAGGCCAGCGGCGCCTCGGTCATCATGCGCGATGTGCCGTTCCAGCGCTTCCACCGGGACATCCGGGGGCTCGCGCTGCACGCGCTGTTCGCGTTCAACTCCAACCAGGAAGTGCACGGGCGTTCCATTCTGGGCCTCGCCCCCGACACGCCCTTCCTGTGAGCTGCTGAGCCGCTGAGCCGCGCCGCAGGCCGGTTCCGGCACAACACGTCGTCCAGGCCACCCGCCGAGCAGGCGGGCGGGTGGCCCGGACGGGCGTGTCCCTGTCATGCCCACAACAAGAATCTCGATCCTCGTACATCCACGGCTGGGAAGGACTCCGCTGCTATGACCGACAAGACCGTTCTCGTCCTGGGAGGGACCGGCAAGACCGGCCGCCGTCTGGTGAGCCGGCTCACGGAGCGCGGCGCGCACGTCCGTGCCGCGAGCAGGTCCGGCCAGGTACGTTTCGACTGGGACGACCGGAACACCTGGGAACCGGCGCTCCAGGGCGCCGACGCCGCCTATCTGGTCGACATGCAGGACAAGCCCGGCGCCTGGGACGCGGAGACCAATATCCGTGAACTCGCCAAGTTCGCCGTGGAGTCCAAGGTCCGCCGGCTGGTACTGCTCCAGGCCCGGGTGACCGAGCCGGTGGGCGGCAAGTCGCTGATCGCCGGCGAGGAGTCGGTCAAGGCGTCCGGCGCCGAGTGGACCGTCCTGCGCCCCAACTGGTTCAACCAGAACTTCGACGAGGGCGTCCTGCTGGACGGCGTCAAGGACGGTGAGCTGCGGCTTCCCGCGGGCGACGGTCTGGAGCCCTTCGTGGACGCCGACGATGTCGCCGCGGTCGCCGCCGCCGCGCTCCTGGACGACGGCCACGCGGGGGAGACCTATGAGCTGAGCGGTCCGCGCGCGATCGGTCTCGGCGAGGCGGCCGACGCGATCAGCGCCGCCATCGGCCGGACCGTCCGCTATGTCCATGTCGACCACCAGGACTACGTCGACGAACTCGTCCAGTACGAGGTCCCCGCCGACTACGCGCTCTTCGTGGCCGATCTCGTCGCGCAGATCCGCGACAACAAGAACGCCGTCCCCACCGACACCGTGCGCCGTGTCCTCGGCCGCGAGCCGCGCGACTTCGCCGACTTCGTGGCGGACGCGGCGGCACGCGGGGCATGGAACGTCTGAGCCCTGCCAGTCAGTTCCCGTCCGCGGCATGGAATCTCTCGTATTCCATGGTATGGCGAGGGTGAGTAGGTGACTTCAAAGTGCCCTCTTCCAGGACCCTTGTGGCCGATGCATGCTGGTTTCGGTGTGACCTTCTACGCATCACCTTTCAGTTCAGGTTAATTGCTAGCGGACAGGAGCCCGCATGGCCGCCAAGGTCGACTCGTTTTCCGAGCTCGCGGACAAATTCTTCGAATACATCAAAGACATTCGCTACTGCACGATGATTACGGTGGACAAGAAGTCCCGCCCGCGTGCCCGGGTGCTGCTGCCGATTTGGGAGGTCGTGGACGGCAATCCGGTCGGCTGGCTCGCCGCCTACAAGACCCCGGTGAAGGTCGCCCACTTGGCCAACAACCCGCACACGACCTACGCGTACTGGAGCCCGCGCCAGAACGCGGTCTATGTCGACAGCGTCTCCACCTGGGCGGAGGACATGGAGACCAAGACCTACGCCTGGGAGCTGTACCAGAAGGGCAGCCCGCCCGGTGTGGGGTACGACCCGTACAACTTCTGGCGCGGCGGCCCCGCCGACCCGCAGTACCACGTCCTGCGGATCGACCCCTGGCGCGTACAGGTGCTGCGGGGCACCGACCTGAGCAGCCGTATCTGGACGAAGCCCGAGGACGAGAAGAGCTGATCTCAGGCCGCCGGGCAGGTGTGGTTCTCCAGACGGGTCACGGCGGCCTGGCACTGTTTCTTCAGCCGTCCTTCTCCGCTCGCCGCCGTTTCGCCGGGAACGGCACATGGGACAGCAGGGCGGCCGCGGTGATCAGCAGGGCGAGGCCCGTGAGCATGCCGTACAGCGGCGGTCCCGGCCGGGCGATCCCCGAGGTGATGAGCAGGGCGGTGGCGGCGGCCGGCGGGTGATGGGCGTTCAGCAGGACGAGCAGAAAGAGCGTCAGCCCCACCGCCAGAGCCTCGGCACCGATCTGCCGCCAGGTGTCGGTCCGCTGTTCGGCGATGGACGGATAGCGCCACAGGCCGAAGACCGCCAGGCAGAGCAGCCCGGAGGCGGCGGCACAGGTGTGTCCGAGGACCGAGCTGCGGACCTGGGCGGCCTCCGTGTGCGGGTGCGCGAGCAGGATGTACGCCGTCGGGCCCAGGGTCGTGGTGAGCAGCACCCACTCCAGCGACCGGCCGATGGCCCCCACCGTCACGAGCGCGGCGGCGGCCAGGATGAACAGCCGGACCCCTGTGCGCAGCCGCGCGGGCACGCGGGTCCCTTGACGCGCCGTCACGCGGGTTCTCTCCGTACCTCCGCGGTCGCGCCGCTCAGCCCTGGTGCGCCTTCGTGTCCCGGTACGCCTTCATCAGGAACAGCCAGACCTCGCTGATCGAGGGGAAGCAGGGGACGGCGTGCCAGAGGCGTTCGACGGGGATCCGGCCGGAGACGGCGACGGTGGCGGAGTGGAGGAGTTCGCTGACGCCCGGGCCGACGAAGGTCACACCGAGCAGATGACCGTGGTCGAGATCGACGACCATCCGCGCCCGGCCCTGGTAGCCGTCGGCGTACAGATACGCCCCGGGGACATCGCCGAGGTCGACATCGACCACCTGCACCCGGTGCCCGGCCTGCTCGGCCTGTGCGGCGGAGAGACCGACGGCGGCCGCCTCCGGGTCGGAGAAGAAGACCTGCGGTACGGCGTGGACGTCGGCGGTGGCGGCATGGGCGCCCCATGGCGCGGTGTCCAGCGGCTGCCCGGCGGCGCGGGCGCCGATGACATCGCCGGCGATACGGGCCTGGTACTTGCCCTGATGGGTGAGGAGGGCATGGTGGTTGACATCGCCCATCGCGTACAGCCAGCCCGCCTCGACGTCCCGTACCCGGCAGGTCTCGTCCGTCTTCAGCCAGGCCCCGGGGGTGAGGCCCACGGTCTCCAGTCCGATGTCATCGGTGCGCGGGCTCCTGCCGGTGGCGAACAGCACCTCGTCGGCCTCCAGCCGGCCGCCGTCGCTCAGCGTCAGGGTGACCGGGCCGGTGGAGCCGGGACGGCTCAGCCCGGTGACGGAGACATTGACGCGTACGTCCACTCCGGCCTCCGTCAGCCCCTTGGCGACCACTTCGCCGACGAAGGGCTCCATCCGGGGGAGCAGACCGGAGCGGCGGACCAGCAGAGTGACCGCGGACCCCAATCCCTGCCAGGCGCTGGCCATCTCCACGCCGACACCTCCGGCGCCGACGATGGCGAGCCGTGCGGGCACGGTGCTGGAGTCGGTGGCCTCGCGATTGGTCCACGGCCGGGCCTCGGCGAGACCGGGCAGCTCGGGCAGTACGGCGTCGCTGCCGGTGGCCACGGCCACGGCGTGCCGGGCGGTGAGAACGACGGGCGCGCCCTCGGCGGGGGTGACGGCGACCCGGCGCGGCCCGTCCAGCCGTCCGTGTCCGCGTACCAGCTCGGCGCCCATGCCCGCCAGCCGGTCGGCCTGTCCGCCGTCGTCCCAGCTCGCCACGGAACGGTCGCGCCGGCCGAACACCCCCGGGGCGCTGATCGAACTGCTGACCGCCTCGCGCGCACCGTCGACCCGACGGGCATCCGCGATGGCGACCACCGGCCGCAGCAGTGCCTTGCTGGGAATGCACGCCCAGTACGAACACTCGCCGCCGACCAGCTCCTTCTCCACCACCGCCACACTCAGCCCGGCGGCCCGCACCCGCTCGGCGGCGGTCTGCCCGACGGGCCCCGCGCCGATGACGACGACGTCATAGGTGTTCTCCGCGGAGGCTCCCACTGCGTCACTCACGATCCGCTCCCGTTCTCCGCATTCTCCGGCGCGGGGAGGGCATGCGCCCAGACCAGAAAAATGCCTTTTGTGTAATTTGCGACCGGTTTTCGGCGGCACCTTACCAAGCCAGGACGACGGGGCCGCGTCTCCGGCAGGACCGGTGCGGCTCCGGCAGGACCGCGGCGGCCAAGGGCTGGTCCGAGGCCGCCCTGCGTGATCTGACCGTCACCGTGGACACCGGACGGCAGTACACCGTCATCACACCGTTCACCGCGCCCCACGGAGCCTCGCCACGCGATCCGATTCAACGCGTGCACGAGTCCTTTCGTGCGGAGGACTCACGCCGGCGCGTGATCACGCGCGAGTGTGGAGCGGTAGCTGACACTCCTGGAGGTTCTTGTGATCCGTGAAGAACGAGTCGGTGAGCGTGCTTTCTACGTCGTGCCGGGCGGCTTACCCGATCCGTACCGGGGCCGGGTCGAGGAAACGTACGCTGATTCCGCCGAGTTGTGGCAGCGGGCGATCGGCACGGACCTGTGGTTCCAGTTCGGTGTCTACGATTCGGACGGACCCTCGGAGCGATCGCTGGACGACGCCGGGCGCGCGTATTTCGAGGAACAGCTCGGTCTCGCCGGGGTCTCGCCGAACAGCGCTCCCATGGACCGGATCCTCGATATCGGCTTCGGCTGGGGGACGGCCCTGGAACACCTCGCGCGGATGTTCCCTGCTTGCCGACGGCTCGACGGCGTCAACATCAGCGGCGCTCAAGTCCATTACGCGGCACGCCGCATCGCGGAGCTGGGGCTGTCGGACCGGGTGCGGCTGTATCTGTGCAACGCGCAGGACATCGGGGAACTCCCCGACGCGGACCAGCCGTACGACCTCGTCATATCGCGCGGAAGCATCACGCACTTCTCGTACGACGTGCTGGAGTCCACGATGCGCGCACTGGTTCCGCGTGTGCGTCCCGGCGGCACCGTTGTCATTTCCGAGAGCTTGTACAACGTACCTCTGAACACCTACGCCTCCGCCGTTGCCGACGAGGCGGACCGTCTGGCCTGCGGTTATCGCAAGACGCCGGGCTATCTGACCGAGGTACTCGACCGGCACGGCCTGATGGTGCGAGACCTCCGCGAACTTCCGTCCAGTGGCGAGGTGATCCGGTGGCTCGACGAGGTCCGGACCAATATCGGCGGCCTCGCACCGGAGCAGGTGACAAAGGCACTCGACGAACTCCGGGTGACCTGTGAGAGCTGGGGCGCGGCGTTACGTACGGACAAGGCGTCCGTATTCAGCGTCATCGCCCGTCGGAGCGCCGGCGGCGGGCAGGCCTGAGTTCACATCCGTATCCCAGATTCCTGACGAAGGGCATTCCATGGTCAGCAGTGCGCAATCGCCGTCCGTAGCCCCGCGGTTGCCGAAGTTCTACTGCCCTTTGCCTGAAGTGATCCATCCGGGCGGGGACGAGGCGGACGCGCACACCGTCTCCTGGCTCGATCAGTTCGGCCTCTATTCCGACCCGGTCCAGCGGAATCGGATGGCTTCGACACGCTGCGGCCGGCTTGCCGCGTTCATGGCGCCGCTCTGTCCGTCGCAGGATCTCCTGAACGTCTTCGCCGACTTCTGTACCTGGGCCTTCGCCTTTGATGACGAATTCTGCGACGAAGGTCCGATGCGCTTCAAGCCCGGCGAGCAGGCCGACGCGTTCAGCCGTATGCACCGCGCGATGGAGATACCCGAGTATCCGGTTGACCCGGATGACCGGTACGCCATGGCATTGCGCGACATCCGGATACGGCTCGACGCCTTCGCCTCACCGGTCCAGGGAGACCGGTTCACCGAGTGGATGCGTAACTACTTCATGATCGAACTACGGAAGTCGGGCAACGCTGCGCGCTCCATCCGCCCGGACCTCAATTCCTACGCGGTGGCGCGCCTCTACGGTGGTGGCGGCATGGTCTTCCCCCGCCTCCCCGCCGCCTTCGAGCACCTCACCCTCCCGCCCGCCGTACAGGCACGCCGGGATGTGCACGCCCTCACCGAGATGGCGGCGACCATCGTGTGCTGGGACACCGACTTCTTCGCCTGCGTGAAGGAACGCGAGCGGACCGGCGACGGCAACAACCTCATCGACGTGGTCAGCGCCCAGTACGGCTTGCCCCTCGACGAAGCCATGGTGACGGCGACGGCACTGCGGGACCGGGTGATGGTGCTGTACCTGAAACTGGGCCGGAAGATACGGGCCGAGGGCGACCCGCCGCTCCAGCGCTACTGCCTCCTGCTCGACCACTACATCCGCGGGTCCCTGGCCTGGGACATCGAAGCCGCCGCGTTCCCGCGCTACCTCCGCTCGGACGGCGCGGTCCCCGTCACCTTCACGGGCTTCGCGGACGTCCCCAGCGACACCGACCCCACCCCTCTGCCCGTCGAGTCCATCGCCTGGTGGTGGCGGTACGACCCGGTGCGGCGGTACGACCCGGTGCGCGCGGAAGGCGGGACAGGACCCGGGGAGTCAGACGAGGGGCTGGCCACCGTCGACGGCCAGTGAGACGCCTGTCATAAAGGTGTTCGTCATCGCGAAGACGACCGCCTCGGCTATGTCTTCGGTGGTGCCGACACGGCGCGAAGGGTTCTTCTTCGACAGGCGAGCGAACATCTCCGCCTTCTTCTGTTCGCCCAGACTGTCCCAGGCGCCGGTGTCGATGTCGCCCGGTGAGATCGCGTTGACCCGGATCGGTGCGAGTTCGACTGCGAGCGAGCGGACGACGGTGTTGACCGATCCATTGGTCGCGGCGACCCCGAGATATCCGGGGTCGGGCTCAAGAGCGGCGACTCCTGAGAAGAGTACGAAGGATCCGTCCTTGGGCATCTTCGGTGCGAAGTGCTTGGCGAGCATGATCGGCCCGACGACCTTGGTGTGAAAGGAGAGGACAATTGCCTCGGGCTTCAGTTCACTGATTTTCCCGCGTGCCCTGGCGGAAGCGACGGAGACGACATGGTCGACGCTGCCGAGGTCCTCGGCCAGTGCCGCGATCGAGTCCTCGTCGGTCAGATCGACCCTTTTGGTGATCACGTCGGTGCCTTTGTATTCCATTTCGAGTGTGGAACGGTCCCGGCTTGCCGCGACCGCACGCGCACCGGCCGCGACCGCGGCGTCGACCACAGCCCGGGCGAGTCCACTGCCGCGGCCAACGACGAGCACGGTCTTGTTCTGCAGGGACGCTGCCATGACGGTCTCCTTTTGATTTCCTTTTTCTCGGCGCTGTCTTCTCGGCGCTCGTTTCACGGTGTTGAATTCCCGGTGTTGATTTCTCCGCCCGGCGGATGACGGATCAGTGCGTGCCGGCCTCGGTGGTATCCAGATCGCGGTCGACGCCGTGCGGAACGACCTGCTGCCCCGGCTCCAGCTCCAGACGCTTTCCGTCCAGGAGGACCTCGACGCTGTCCGGCTCGAAGGAGACCATGTCGTTGACGCGGCCGACCTCGGTGTACGCGTTGCGGTAGGTCCATGCCGCGCGGTGTGCGCCGTCGATGTCGTAGTAGTCGCACACGCCCTTGTACGGGCAGAACGTCTGCCCTTCAACGGGACGCAGCCTGCTTTCGTCGATGTCGGAACGCGGTACGTACCAGCGCGGCGCGAATCCCGACTCGTACAGCACCATCGGGTGCTCGGAGCGGGCCACCACATTGCCTTCGGAACGGACCTCCAGCGTGCGGGAGGTGCCGCGTATGTCGATGCGGTGGTACGCGTCGGCGGCGTGCCCCAGGATCCGGTCGTTCTCCTCGTAGAAGGCGTCCATCGCCCGCCAGGCGAACGCGATCCGGCCCTTCAGCTCGCCCGCGTACTCCGGCGGGCCGGTCAGCTCCCAGGCCGCTCGCTCGGCGGTGCGGTCACCGGCCCGTACGGCGTACCAGGCGGTGTCGCCCAGTTCCTTGTGCGAGGTGATCCGGTCGCTCGCTGTCAGCGCGTCCGGCTGCACGTCGCCACGCGGGAAGTACGCCACCGGGTAACGCCCGGGCTCGTGCAGCAGGACCACGTCCTCGCTGTCGGCGATCCACTCGCCGTTGAAGAGCACACGCATCTGCCGGCGCAGCGGCTCGGCGAACAGCAGCCGCTCGGGCAGCGGATCAGGCGTCAAGAAGCGTCCGATCCGGCTGGAGGACAGCGGGCCTTGCTGCCATGACAGTCCCATGGCGGTTCCTTTCCGTCGACGGGTCCGAGGCTGCCCCCTGCTCCACGATGCACCCCGGTGGACCACCGCGCGACCCGGCACTGTCTAATGCATAAATGGATCTATGTGCATTAGGTATAGAAGGCGCAGTGATCCAACTGGTGGATCTGGCCGAGGTCACATGAGTTTGCGGCTCGCTGGACGCCACTTCACCTAATGGGTATTATCCGGCAGTGAACATTAACGTGACGGTCGAGGAGCTACAGGCGGCGGGCTTCCCCATGGGAGGGGAGCCGCTGGTCGCGCTGGACCTCGCGGACACGGTGATGACGGTCAAGGACCCGCCGGTCGATCTGATCGGCGACCCCGCCGCCGGGGCGGTCTGGTGGAGCATCCAGGCGCGTCGCCTGCCGCCCGGCCCGGCTCCCGCTGCCGCCGCGGTGCGGCGACTGCGTACGGCCATCCGCGATGTCCTCGACGCCCATGTGGAGGGGCGCGAGGCGGACCCCGCCTCGGTGGAGGACATCAACGCGACCGCGTCGTTGGTTCCGCGCAGCCCGCGCCTGGTCACCTCCGGGCAAGGAATGCGCCAGGAGACCCGCTGGCACATCGAACACGGCGGGAACGCCGCGCTCGCGGCCATCGCCGGCGAAGTGATCGGCCTACTGGCCGGCTCCGAGCGGCTGGCGCTCCTGCGGAGGTGCGAGAGCTCCGACTGCTCGATGCTGTTCCTCGCCGAGAACAAGCGCCGTAAGTGGTGCGTCGGCAACATCTGCGGCAACCGGGCCCGAGTCGCCCGCCACTACGGACGCACCCACCCCCGGGACACCTGATCGCGCCCCAAAACTGCCTTATTTATCGGAATTTGGTGCAAGGTTGGGCATATAGGTGTTGGTGTGCAACCGCATCAGCCAACCGCATCAGCCAACCGCGTGAATCAACCGCGTGAATCAATCGAAAGGGCAGTCCCATGGCACTTCCCGTGCACTACCGCACCGTCACCGTCAACGGCCTGGACGTGTTCTACCGGGAGGCGGGCAACCCGAAGGCACCCGCTCTCGTACTGCTCCATGGCTTCCCGACCAGCTCGCACATGTTCCGGAATCTGATCCCGGCCCTCTCGGACCGCTACCGGATCATCGCCCCCGACCACATCGGCTTCGGCCAGTCGGCGATGCCGGGCCTGGACGAGTTCCCGTACACCTTCGACGCGCTCACCGAGATCACCGCCGGGCTGCTCGACCACCTGAACGTCAACCGGTTCGCCATGTACGTACAGGACTACGGCGCCCCCATCGGCTGGGGGCTCGCGCTGCGGGACCCGCAGCGCATCACCGCGATCATCACGCAGAGCGGTAACGCCTACACCGACGGCTTCGTCAAGACCTTCTGGGACGGTCTGTTCGCCTATGCCCAGTCACCCGGCCCCAAGACCGAAGCACCGGTACGCGCCGCGCTGACCGCGGAGATCACGCGCTGGCAGTACGTGAACGGCGTGGCCGACCTCAGCCTCGTGAGCCCCGACAACTGGGTCCACGACCAGGCGCTGCTCGACCGGCCGGGCAACGACGAGATCCAGCTCAAGCTGTTCCGTGAATATCCCACCAACGTGGACCGCTATCCGGCCGTCCACCAGTACTTCCGCGAGTCCCAGGTGCCGCTGCTGGCGGTCTGGGGCGCGAACGACGAGATCTTCGGCCCCGAGGGAGCCCGTGCCTTCCAGCGGGACCTGCCCAAGGCCGAGATCCACCTCGTCGAATCCGGGCACTTCGCCCTGGAAAGCCATCTGGAGATCATCGCCGAGCACATCCGTGACTTCCTCGGCCGCGTCATCGTCTGACGGGCCGCGTCATTGCCCGACGCGCCGCACGGGGGACCGGTGATGTGTTACGAGCGGCTGGTTCCCGGCCGATCCGCCCACTCAGGAGAAGCGTGATGGCGACGCTGCTTTCGGTGAATGTCGGTATGCCCAAGGATGTTTCCTGGCAGGGCAGGACCGTCCACACCGGGGTATGGAAAGTACCCGTCCAGGGCCCCCGGATGGTACGGCGTCTGAATATCGACGGCGACGGTCAGGGGGATCTGGAAGGGCACGGCGGGGAATACCGGGCAGTGCTCGTATACCAACTGGATTCCTATCGGTACTGGCGGAAACAGCTCGAACGCGATGATTTGCGGTTCGGTCATTTCGGCGAGAATTTCACCGTCGACGGGCTCGCCGACGACGAGGTGTGCATCGGCGACCGCTACCGGATAGGTGAAGCCGAGTTCGAAGTCACCCAGCCACGCGTCACCTGCTATCGGGTCGGAATGCGCCTGGGGGTGCCCGCCATGGCCTCCCTGCTCGTCGCCCACCACCGCCCCGGCTTCTATCTGCGCGTCATCGAAGAAGGCCGTGTCCAGGCCGGCGACGAGATCATCCGTACCCGGACCGGGCCGGGGGCGCTCAGCGTCGCCGACATCGACGCCCTGCTCTACCTCCCCGGCCGCGACCCGGCGAAGCTGCGTACCGCACGGTCCATCCCGGCCCTGAGCCCCGGCTGGCGGAAGTCCTTCAACGAGCTGGCGGAGGCCGCCGATCAGGCCGTGGCCCCGCCCAAGCCCGAGAAAGGGACCACCCGGTGGCCGGGGTTCAAACCGCTGCGCGTCGCCCGCGTCGTCCCCGAGACCCCCACAGTGTCCTCGATCTACCTCGAACCCACCGACCGGCAGCCACTGCCCGCGGCGCGACCGGGCCAGTATCTGGCGATCCGTATCACCGACGGCCTCCAGCCCGCTCCGGTACGCAGCTACTCGCTGTCCTCCGCGCCGGGAAGGGACGACTCGGGTACGAGCGAAGCGGGAACGGACGAAGCGGGAACAGACGACCCGGGTGGTACGGATGACTCGGGTGGTAGGGACGACTTGCGTACGGGCAGCTACCGCATCAGCGTCAAGCGCGAGGCCCACGGTCTGGTGAGCACGTACCTCCACACCCGAGTGCGCCCCGGGACGCTCCTGGACGTCGCAAGCCCCAGAGGGGAATTCGTGCTCGCAGAGGGCGCCGACCCCGTCGTGCTGCTCTCCGCCGGCATCGGCGTCACCCCCGTACTCGCCATGCTGTACCGACTGGCCTCCGAACGTGCCCCGCAGCCCGTGTGGTGGATCCACACCGCACGCAACCGCGAACAGCACGCCTTCGCCGACGAATCCAGCCGCCTCCTGGCCCAACTGCCCGACGCGCACCAGCACATCTTCTACACGGCACCCCCCGACGGCGCCCGGGCCGGGCGGCAAGCAGACGTGACGTACGGGCACTTGGACCCCGACGCCCTTGCCGCCCTGGGGATTCCGGCTGACGCCGATGTCTATCTGTGCGGGCCTGAATCCTTCATGGCCGACCTCGGCAAGGCCCTGCACGACCTCGGCTTCTCTCGTGAGCGCATCCACACCGAACTGTTCGGCGCCCGGACGCCCATCAACCCCGGCATCGCAGCCGCGGCGGCTGCCGCCGCGCGCCCACACCAGCCCCCGGGCCCGCCCGGCTCCGGCCCGCTCGTCACCTTCACCCGCAGCGGCATCTCGGCGCCCTGGTCAGCGGTCTACAACTCCCTCTTGGAACTCGCCGAAGCATGCGACATCCCAACTCGCTGGTCCTGCCGTACGGGTGTCTGCCACACCTGCGTCACCCCTCTTATCTCGGGCGCCGTCGACTACACCACCCCGCCCCTGGAACCGCCCGCCCCCGGCAACACCCTCATCTGCTGCGCGACACCGACGACCGAGGTCCTCGTCGACCTGTGAGCCTCTGCGTGCCGGGCGCCCGTCCTGTCCCGTCCCGTCCTGTCCGGCGGAGCCCGCCCGGCGTCACGATGCCGAGCGGGCTTCCGTGTTGGCCCGTACATCGCAAAAGTCTGACCTGGGTGAAATAAGGACTGTGGCCGCCACAGTGGGGGTCGATCTTATTCAGGAGCGGTTCACCGGAGTGGTCTTCAGGAGAACCTGTCATGGACACTCCCGGCGGGGATTCTCTCGGTAGCCATCACTCGGCGGCCGCGTCGGCACTGCGTCGGCTGCTCGCTGAGTCATCCGAGAGGACGGACATGGACAATTTGTCATCGCCCGGAGCGGGTCGGTCGGCTCTGGCGTATTTCAAGCGGAAGCGGTCCTGGCTGGGGGCGCTGTTCGGCGCCACGGTCCTGACTGTCGTGCTGCCGACGTCAGTGGCTCACGCCGACAATCTGCCGAACCTGCCCCAGAACGCCGGGGGTTACGAGCAGTCGTTCTCGCCCGCGTACGACTACGACGGCGATGGCTGCTACCCCGTCGCCGCCATCTCGCCCGACGGAACGCTCAATCCCGGTCTGAACACCTCGGGCGCGGTCAACGGCAGTTGCCGTGACCAGTCCGACCTGGACCGGACCCAGACGTACGCCCGCTCGAAGTGCAACAACGGCTGGTGCGCGGTCGTGTACGCCAGCTACTTCGAGAAGGACCAGGCCCTCCCCGGCAGCGGACTCGGCGGTCACCGCCACGACTTCGAGCACGTGATCTCGTGGATCAACCAGGCGTCCAACCAGGTTGAATACGTCACGACCACGCAGCACTCCAGCCAGGTCACCTACCCGCGCTCGCAGGTACGCTTCGACGGTTCCCACCCCAAGGTCGTCTACCACAAGGAGGGGCTGGGGACCCACTTCTTCCGGCTCGCCAACAGCAACGACGAGCCGGCGGAGAACCACTACCACAACTGGCGCTACCCCCCGATCGTGGACTGGAGCGGCTGGCCCAGCACCTCTCTGCGGGACCGCCTGAACAACGCGGACTTCGGGTCGGCCACCATCAAGACCACGGACAAGGACGACCGCTTCCGGAACCTCCTGAATGCCTCCAAGCCGTCCGGCATCCCCTTCGATCCCTGGGCCTGACAGCAGGACCGTGGGACTGGCGGCGGCGCGCCGGACAGCGTGAGGTTGAGGTACGAGGCCGCCGCGCATGGTCCGGCGTGAGATGAGCACAGCCGGTGAGCCGGGCAGATCACCGGCGCGCCGGCTGTGCTCAGGGCGTGTTGCGAAAGCAGCGCCGTCCGCTCCCCCGACGCAGCAGTGTGCGTGCCGGGCGGCGCGAGCCAGGCGTAACTTCCGCAACACGACCTGCCCGGCAGCGCCGCCGTCCTCCGGGCCAACACGGACACGGAAGGGGCCGTGGGCGAGGCGGCGCCGTCCGTCCGCTTGTACGGTGGCTGATGTGATCGTTCGCACGAGCGAAGCCGGGCGGTGGCTCGGCGGTCCGGCCGCGGCGGTGGTGTTCGCCATCGGTATGGCCGGTACGACCCTGCCCACCCCGCTGTACGGCCTCTACCGGGAGGAACTCGGCTTCTCGGAACTGCTCGTCACCGTGGTGTTCGCCGTCTACGCCATCGGGGTGATCGCCACACTGCTGCTCGCGGGCGACTACTCGGACGAGGCGGGGCGCAAGCCGGTGCTGCTGGTCGCCCTCGGCCTCTCCGCCGCCAGCGCCCTCTGCTTTCTCTTCGAGGGCGGCCTGCCGCTGCTGTTCGCCGGCCGGCTGCTGTCGGGCCTCGCCGCCGGGCTGCTCAGCGGCACCGCCACCGCCGCGGTGCTGGAACTGGCCGCACCGGGGCGCGAGGCACGGGCAGCCCTCGTCGCCACCGCGGCCGGTATGGGCGGTCTGGGCTGCGGGCCGCTGCTGTCCGGTCTGCTCGCCGAGTACGCGCCCTGGCCGTTGCGGCTGACCTACTTGGTGAATCTCGCGCTGGTGGCCGTGGCGTGCGTACTGACCTGGCTCCTGCCGGAGACCGTCCGGCACCCGGTGCGGTGGCCACGGCTCAGACCGCGGGGACTGACGGTGCCGCCCGGGGTGCACGGGGTGTTCGCGCCGTCGGCGCTCGCCGCGTTCGTCGGCTTCGCGCTGCTGGGACTGTTCCTGGCGGTGGCGCCGGCCTTTCTCTCCCAGACGCTCAACGAGCACAATCTGGCCGTGTCCGGGGCCGTCGTCTTCGCGGTCTTCCTGGCCTCCACGGTCGGACAGGCGCTGCTCGGAAAGGTCGGCATCCGCCGCGCGCTGCCCGGCGGATGCCTCTTCCTGGTCCTCGGCCTTCTGCTGGTGGGCGCGTCCCTGGCGGTGGAGTCGCTGCCACTGCTGGTGCTGGGCGCGTTCTGCGGCGGCCTCGGCCACGGACTGGCCTTCCGTGCCGGTCTGGCCGCGGTCAGCGCCGCCGCGCCGCCCGAACAGCGCGGCGGCACCATCTCCGCCTACTTCGTCGTGGCGTACCTGGGAATCTCCCTGCCCGTGGTCGGCGTCGGGGCACTGACCCTGGCACTGGGGCTGAAGAACGCGGGGCTGGTCTTCACGGCCTGCCTGGTGGTGCTGTCGGCCGCCATCGGCCTCCGCGTCCGCCGCAGACCTCTGCCGGAAACCTGACGAGGAGCGCCCTTTCCCACCGGCCGGCACCGTTCCCGGCCGGGTACCGATGGGCGGTGGCGATTCGAGGACCCTCAGATGCGCTGTGCCACGCCGTCAGAACTCGCGAACATCGTGCGGCCGTGGATCTGCCTCCCAGAGCATCCGCATCAGGAAACTAGCGGGTCAGCGTCTCGAAGCCGGCATCGTCGCAGTACCGCACGACGTGCGCCTCCGCGTTGCCGTCACCGTTGTTTATCGCCAACACCGTTTCCTCCCCCAAGGTGCGGCCTCCGCTGACGGTCTCGTCCCGGAGCGGTCGCATCACGACGAAAACGTCCTGACCGACAAGCTCGGCCTCCTCGTTCGCTGTGGACTCCGGCGTGACCGTGGCCGCGGCGTTCCGCGCCTCCTGCCACGTCCCCAGATACAGGCAGTAGTTCTCCCGCAGCCTGGTCAGCCGCTGCTCGTCCTCGCCCTCGGACGAGGAACACCCCGCCGCCACCGCCACCAGGGCGAGGACCGGGACCACCACCTTGAGCCTGCGCACCACGTTACCCCCGGCTGAAACTGCGTCCACTCGTCCCTGTCACCCGTAACTCCCGCAGCAGGGTACCCGCGTGGGACATCGTGGCCGCCAGGGCGGTCGCCGCAGCGCTGAGATCATTCGGCAGTTCAGCGTGAAGGCGAGCAGCCGCTCGCAGTCGCGGCATGCGCCCGCGCACAGTGCTGTGTGCTGGCGTTTGGGTGGTCTCGATCCGTGATGCCGGAATCATGGCGTCGCTCATGGGAATTATGCAGCGAATCTCGCATCAGCGAGGTGTGCGGTCCTTGGTATCGGCTGGGGTATCGGCTGGGCGCGTTGTGGGACCGGGAAGGGAGCGAGCTGTGCCGATCAACCGTCGTGATGTCCTGAAGCTGGGGGGCTCCGCGCTGCTGGCCGGGGGCGGCACCGGCGTGCTCTCCTCCTGCGGTTCTACGGAGCTGGCCGCGCGGCCCGGGGCGTTGCGTAAGGCGGATTACACGGTGCGGATCGCGACCGGGCGGGTCGAACTCGCACCGGGCACGGTCGTCTCCACCACGACCTACAACGGGCAGTTCCCCGGTCCGCTGCTGCGGTTCACCGAAGGCCGTCCGGTCGTGGTCGACGTCCACAACGACACCGGCGTTCCCGAGCTGCTGCACTGGCACGGCCAGGTGGTTCCCGCGGAGGTGGACGGGGCTTCGGAGGAGGGCACCCCGTTCATTCCCGCACACGGGATGCGGCGCCTGTCCTTCACGCCCGGACCAGCCGGTTTCCGCTTTTACCACACCCACGTGGCAGCACTCGGTGACCTCAGCCGGAGCACCTACACCGGGCAGGCGGGTCCCGTCTACATCGAGCCGAAAATCGATCCGGGGGCCTACGACCAGGAGGTCTTCCTGACACTGAAGGAGTTCGAGCCGTCCCTCAGTCACGGCGGGGACATGGCCCAGGACTTTCTCGCGGGCTCCGAGGTGCCGGAGCTGAAACGCAAGGGTGAGAAGGCGATGGCCGACTCGCTCGCCCGGGGCCTGCCGCACGGCTACGAGGTCGGCTACCGGGCCTTCAGTGTCAACGGCCGCAAACTGGGCCACGGCGAGCCGATCAAGGTCAGGACCGGGCAGCGTGTGCTGTTCCACATCCTGAACGCCAGCGCCACCGAGATCCGCAGCCTCGCCCTGCCCGGCCACACCTTCACCGTGGTCGCCCTCGACGGCAACCCCGTACCCCGCCCGGCCGGCGTGCCGGTGCTGTGGATCGGCACCGCCGAACGCGTCTCGGCCCTGGTGGAGATGGACCAACCGGGCGTATGGGTACTGGGAGACCTGGCCGACGACGACCGCAACGCCGGCATGGGCACCGTAGTCGAGTACGCCGACCGCACCGGTGCCGCGCGATGGACCGCACCACCGAAAACCACGTGGGACTACCGGACCTTCGCCCGCACCGGTGCCACCGCCCAGCGGCCCGACCACACCCTCGACCTACTGGTGGAGAAACGCAACGCCGCCGACAAGGGATTCAACGTCTGGACCCTCAACGGCGTGCCCTTCTCCATGGACACCAACAAGTCGGTGATCGAGGTGGAGCGGGGCAGGCGCTACCGGATGCGGTTCCGCAACGCCACCGACGACATCCACCCCCTCCATCTGCACCGCCACACCTTCGAGATCACCCACATCGCCGGCACTCCCACCAGCGGTCTGCACAAGGACGTCGTCATGCTCGGCGGCTACCAGACCCTCGACTTCGACTTCACCGCCGACCAACCGGGACTCTCCCTGTTCCACTGCCATCAGCAGCTCCACATGGACTACGGCTTCATGCTCCTGCTGCACAGCACCTGACCCACCCCGCCCGGCCCGCAGCCAGTGCCGCACAGCCACCGCGCCCCCAGGCCGTTCCGGTTGCGCCGGTACGAGGAGGACAATGACCGGTGGTCAGCCGAAGGACTTGACACCATTCCAGTTGTCCGGGATGACCGTCCTGAACGGTCCGTTGGCGCTGGTCTTGGACGAGTGCCACACGCTCATATGGCCGTCGGAGGCGAAGCGGCCCCAGATGTCGGGAATCCCGTCGCGGTTGACGTCGGGGATGCCGATGGCGGCCGAGACGTTGGCCTCGGTCCAGGTCGTGCCGTACGGGACGTCGCCGTCACGGGAGTTGGCCGCTGTGGTGAGCGAGTTGAGGTCCACGCTGTCGGCGACCGGGCCGGGCTTGCCGTGGCGGACGTACAGGTTGCCCGCGTCCAGATTGCGCCACAGCAGGTCCGGTGTACCGTCCAGGTCGATGTCCGCGATGTTGACGAGGTCACGGCGGGCCCAGGCGTCGGGGTTCATCTCGACCGCCTGCTGGAAGGTCGCTCCCGTGTAGCCGACCAGGGCCCAGAAGGATGCTCCGGCGCGCAGGAACACGTCTGGCAGCTTGTCACCGGTGACATCACCGACCGCCTTGAGCTGGGTCCAGGTCGAAGGGGCCGGGGCGTTGGAGGGCAGCCGGATCTTGAGCCGGTCGTCGACGTTGAAGGTGCCGTAGCCGTCGCCGGGGTAGAGCCAGAACTGGCCGTCGGGGGTACGGGCGAACAGGTCGGTCGAGCCGTCACCGGGGTAGACGTCCTGGTAGTGGCTGATGAGCGCCGCCTCTCCCGTGCTGGCCTTGTACCAGTGGCCTTGTGGGTTGAGCTTCCTGTCGGTGGTGTAGGAGCCGGCGATGCCCTCGTACAGCTCGCCGTCCGGGCCACCGGGATAGGAGAGCAGGTTGCCCTTGGCGTCGATGACGAGCAGGTCGGCGTTCTTGTCGCCGTTCAGGTCGCCGGGGCCGTCGGCCTCGTCCCGGGGCGGCACGTAGAAGGCGTAGTCGGTGCGCGCGCTGACGTTGCCGACCTGGTCGAGGGAGAAGACGTGCAGCCAGTTCGGACCGGCGTGCGGAGGCGACAGGTCGGTCTTGGTGTAGATGCCGTTGGTCGCCGTGACGTCCGTGTAGTTCAGGCCTTCGAAGCCGAAGCGGAACTTGGCCGCGCCCTCGGAGGCGAAGGTGATGGCACCGCTGCCGCCGAACTTGACCGTCGCCCAGGTCGCGCCGTCGGCGGTGGCCTTCTTGAACACCTCACTCGTGACGGTCGGCGGCGGCGGGGCCGAGCCGTCGACCGTCACGGCGCAGGGGGCCGTGCCCGGCGGGAAATAGGAGGACACGCCGGCCGGTGACGCGGAGTCCTCGGCGCGCACGTCCCAGTTGTAGGTGGCCTTGTCCTCCAGGCTCGTGGCCGGGATCGTCGTCGAGGCCCAGCCACTGGACAGGTTGGTCACGAGTGTGCCCGACGGTGTGGTCGTGCCGGCCTTCCAGAACCGGAAACGGAGGCCCCTGAGGTTGCCGTCGGGGTCGGTGGCCTTCGCCTTCAGGACCAGGTTGGTCTTGCCGACCGTACGACCTGGCGCACCCACGACACAGTCGCCCCCGGGCGTGGTCTCACCGTCGGTGGGCTCGGTGGGGTTGCGGTTGTAGGTGACTTCCAGCGTGGCGGAGGTGGCCCTGAACTTGCGCCAGGTCTGGGTGTCGGACTCGCTGCTGGCCCTCATGCCGAATGTCAGGTTGGAGTAGCCGTTGTCGGCGCCCTTCTGGGCCGCGGCCTTGACGTCGAAGTTCTCGTACTCGTCCGGGCAGTCGGCGGAGGACCAGCCGTGCGCGAACTGCTTCTTCTCCAGCAGCGTGGACCAGCTCGGCTGCGCCTTCCATGTCGTACCCGACGAGATGGGGCCGGTCAGGTAGAACTGGAATTCACGGCTCGTGCAGGACCACGAGTGGTTGTTGAGCACCTTGAACCACGCCGAGGAGATCGTCGCGCCCCTGAGGCCGGCGGAGAAGCCCATGCGCCAGAACGACCGGGCCAGACCACCGGTGTCGCTTTCGTAGCCGACGCGGGCGTCGGAAGTACCGGAGCTGAAGTTGGTGCCGTTGTAGAAGCTGCTGTTCGGGTAGGGGCGGTAGGCGACCGTCCACGCCAGCCAGCCCGGATTGATCGTCGGGTCGATGAACACCGGGAACTTCACGTCCTCGCCGGTGAACAGGCCCGTGCCGGCGGCGTCCAGGCGCAGACGGGCGGTACCGGTGTTGTCCCCTTCGAGGTGTACCGCGACCGGGGCCTGCCGGGCGCCCGGCTCGATGCCGCTCAGGCCGGAGAGCCTCAGCACGTCCGCGGACGTCGCCGTGGAGGTACGGGGCGCCGCCTCGGCATCCGGCAGCTCGGGGTCACGGCCGCTGGAGTCCCACCCGAACGGCGTCGGGACCGAGGTGATCTCCGTACCCTTCGCATCCAGGATCAGCACCCGCCCGTGGGCCTTGTCGTGGCGGAACACGGCCGTCCGCGAACGCAGCCCGTACGAAAGGTCCTTGAGCGCCGGCTGCCGCGCCGCTTCCCGGGTCTTCACGATGAGAAGCTGCCCGAAGCCGCCTTCCTCGCGAGCGACGAGGAGCAGGTCCACGCCCGGCAGTACCTCGGGGTAGAGGGCCCGCGGACCGTCGAGCACGGGCTCCGGAAGCGGCCCGGGCCAGGTGTAGGTGATGGTGTGGCCGCTGACGTCCATCTCGGCGAGGACGCTCTCACCCGGCTGTGGGGCACGCGTGTACGAGCGGTCCGTACGGCCCTTCCCGGCGCCGCCACTGGAAAAGCGCACCGGTACGGCGGCGTTGACCGGCGCGATGCCGAGCCTGCGGGGAGCCTTCCCCGTCCGCGTCAGCTTGTTGTCGATCGGGGCCCACCGGCCCTCGGCGTTCTTCGCGCGCTGCGCCACCGCGTCTATCCGGGTGCGCAGTTGCCCGTTCGGCAACGCCCAGGTCAGCTCGGTGGGCGTGGTCGCGGTGTCGACAAGCACCTGCTTGCGGGTACGCCGGGCCTCGGCGACGGCGGCGGCCTCGTCACGCGGACCGGTCGAGGCCGGCTTTGTGTCCGTCGCCCTGTCGGCCCGCGCCGTTGGCGCAGGCTGGGGCTGCCACCAGGGCAGGAGAGAAGCGGTCAGAGCGGCCAGAACCAGGCCGAGAGTCAGGGTCAGCCTGGTGCGTGTGCGCACGAAAGGGCTGAGAAGACGAGGCGGCGACGCGGACACGACGGTCTACTCCCGTGTGAACCAGGCGGATGGGGGACAGCACAGCAGCCCCCCGTTCAGCAGGCCGCGGGGCACAAGCGCGGACACGATTACACGATCATCACAGAGCGTCCATAGATGGAGGAGTTGTGAAAGTGTTATGAGCAGTACGAAACCGTGGCAGCACGTGGGCGCTATCACCCTCCCTGCCCCTTTGGGGGAGTTGCTATGGCATCGAATGTGACGGGGTTTCCGATACCGGACCAAAGGTTGCCGACAGAGGCGTTCTAGCCACAACTGTGCTGTGGGGCATGTCACTTCGGCGGCATCCCCCCCATTTACTCGATCTTGAAGCACGCGGCGGACATGACACAGACTGCGCACACACGTGCCTGAGACAGGCGTGTGCTCTCCGGTGTTTCCGCACCTCATCCGTTGTCTGTAATACCTGGGTGGGAGTCGACGCGTATGCGTGCTTCAGGTCCACTGTCATGGCGGGGCCGGGGACGCCTGGCCATGACGGAGTCACAACGCCGGCGAAGACGGCTGCGCCGCACGGCGGTTGTCCTCCTGTTGTCCTCGACGCTCACGGTGACGAGCCTGAACGGCCCGGCATGGGGCATACCGGGCCCCGGCATGGACCGCGAGGACGCGCAGGTCAACCTGCCTGATCTGCCGAAGAGTACGGCGGTCGACGCGGACACGGCCGCGGAGAAGAGCCTGACCACGGCGCCCGAGGTCCCGATCGACCCGTACACGCCGACGGCCGTCACCCCGTGGCAGGAGGGTACCGGCAGCGCGACGCTGACGGCCGACAGTGAGCCCGGCACCACCGTCCCGGTCTCCAACGGCCTGCCGATCGCCCTCGGTGTTCCCGTCGGCACCGATCCGGCCGCCCTCGCCGGCGACTGGACCGTGGATCTCGCCGCCCCCGAGACCTCCCAGACCGCCGGAGTCCCGGGCCTTGTCATGAAGGTCACACCGCCGGCCACCGCCGACCCGGCCGCGCAGGTCGCGCTGACCGTCGACACCACCGGCTTCGCCGACCTCTACGGCCCGCAGGCCGCCGACCGCTTCGGCCTGGTGCTGCTGCCCGAGTGTGTCTACTCCTCCCCGGACGCCGGCGAATGCGCCGACGACAGCGGTATGACGGCCATGTCCGGCAAGGACGACGACCCGGGCTCGTTCGAGCGGCTGCGCAGCACGGTGAAGGAGGTGCCCGCCAAGGACGCGCCCACCGGGACCACCGCCGCCAGGAACGCGAAGTCCCGCAAGATTCTCACCGGTTCCGTGCCCGTCGCCGAGCTGCGCGACAACAGTGCCAAGGCCGGGACCACGGGTGCCTCGGTGCGCTCCGCGGCCCTTCAGGCCGCGGACCCGGCCGGCGGTTCCGCCCTCGGTCTCCTGGACACCGGAGCCTCCATTTCCGGTGACTTCACCGCGTCGCCGCTGCTGTCCTCCGGCTCCTGGTCGGCGGGCGCCTCGTCCGGCGCGTTCACCTACGGCTACCAGGTGCAGGTTCCCGAGGCCGCCGGCGGTCTGACCCCGAAGGTCGGTCTCGCGTACTCCTCGCAGTCCGTGGACGGCCGGACCTCCGCCACCAACAACCAGGCCTCCTGGATCGGTGACGGCTGGGACTACAACGCGGGTTCCATCACCCGTACGTATGCCAACTGCCGTGAGGATTCGAAGAAACCCGGCTCCAACAACGCCACGCACCGCACCGCGGACCTCTGCTACGGCTCGGAGAACGCCACCCTTTCCCTCGGCGGCACCACCACCGAGCTGGTGTGGGACGAGACCAAGAACAAGTGGTTCACGGCCAACGGCGACGGCTCCAGGGTCGAGCGGATCAAGGACCTCAGCAGGGACCCCCGCACGGCGACCAGGGACGAGGACGGTGAGTACTGGGTCGTCACCACCAAGGACGGCACCCGCTACCACTTCGGTCTGAACAAGCTGCCCGGCTGGTCCGACAAGGGCAACTCGGACCCCGCCGACGACGACCCGTACACGGACTCGGTCCTCACGGTCCCGGTGTACGGGAACCACGACGACGAGCCCTGCTACAAGGCCGGCGACTGGGCGCACTCCTACTGCAACCAGGCCTGGCGCTGGAACCTCGACTACGTCGAGGACGTCCATGGCAACGCCATGTCCCTGTGGTGGAAGCGCGACACCAACTACTACGCGCGCAACTTCAACTTCAAGGCCCCGGTCGAGTACCACCGCGACGGCTACCTGTCCCACATCTACTACGGACAGCGCAAAGAGAGCATCTTCTCGGCCACGGCCCCGGCCCGGGTCGGATTCACCGTCGCCGAGCGCTGCTACACCGAGGACACCCTCACGTGCAGTGAGGCGAACTTCACCGACAAGGACCCGGGCAAGTACCGCATCTGGTACGACACCCCGGCCGACCTGCGCTGCGAGAAGGGCAAGAAGTGCTGGAACGCCGGCCCGTCCTTCTGGTCCCGTAAACGCCTCGACAAGATCACCACGTCCGCCCAGCGGCGCACCGACACCACAGCCCGTCAGGTGGTCGACGAGTACCAGCTCGCGCAGAGCTTCGCGCAGTTGAAGACAGGCCCGAACACGGCCCTGTGGCTGGAGTCGATCACTCGCACCGGCTACGCCCGCAACGGCACGACCGACGCCAAGGTCCCCCTCAACCCGGTGCGCTTCGAGCCCAACGCCGAGGACATGCCGAACCGCGTCAAGGCCTTCAACCCCCGGCGTCCCGGCTTCTCCCGGCTGCGTATCGGCCGTGTCATCAACGAGTACGGCGGCGAGACCGTCGTCACCTACAAGCCGGTCACCGGCGACTGCGCCACCGGCGACCTGCCCGCCAAGACGGACAAGGCCGCACTGAAGGCCAACACCCGGCTGTGCTACCCCGCGTACTGGAATCCGGACCCCGAGTCCGAGGACATCGACTGGTTCCACAAGTACGTCGTGGACACCATCGAGGAACTGCCCAACGTCGACGGCGCGTACCCGACGCAGACCTCCTACACGTACGAGGACGCGGGCTGGAAGCTCGCCGAGCAGGAGTTCACCAAGAAGTCGACCCGTACGTACTCGCAGTTCGCGGGCTTCAGTCAGACCTCCGTGATCACGGGCACGGACGACCCGGTCATCGGCAGCAAGAAATCCAAGTCCGTCACCCGCTACTTCCGCGGCATGGGCGACACCGTGCCCGTCACGGACATCACGGGCGCCGAGATCGCCAAGGACGAGGAGCCCTTCGCCGGCCGCATCGCCGAGGAACTCTCCTACGCCGACGCGAGCGACGCGGACAACGAATGGCTGAGCCGGAACGTCACGGTTCCCGAGGCCACCGAGCTGGGCGAGCGCGAGCGCGACGACGGCCTGAGCCCGCTGCGGGCCTGGCGCGTCACCGAGCCCGAGGAGATCGCGTACACGAAGTCCTCCGGCACCAACACCGATGACCCGCGCACCCTGCGCACCGTGCGGACCCTGACGACGTACGAGCCGGTCCACGGCCTGCCCACCATGGTGGAGTCCTTCGGTGACACCGGCAGGAACGGCGACGAATCCTGCACCAGGTCGGAGTACCTGCACGAGACCGCCAAGAACCTCATCGGTCTCACCAAGCAGGTGCTCACCTCCCCCACTCTCTGCGCGAACGCGGACTGGGCCGACCTCAAGACCCTGAGCGGCGCCGCCCGCACCGCCTACGACGACACCGCGTACGGCACCGCGCTCGGCGCCTCGACCCGTGGTCTGGCCACCGAGTCCTGGTCGCTGAACGGCGACGGCACGGGCTTCCAGACCAATGGGACCACGGACTTCGACGACACCGGCCGTGTCGTCCGGCAGACCGACCCGGACCAGCAGTCCTCCACGATCACCTATGACCCGCCCTCCGGGCAGGTCTTCAAGGTCACCCAGACGAATCCACTCGGCCACAGCCAGATCCAGGAGCTGGAGCCCGGCCGCTCGGTCACCCTCAAGACGACCGACACCAACGGCCGGGTCAGCCAGGCCGTGTACGACCCGCTGGGCCGTCTCGCCGAGGCCTGGGCCCCCGGCCGTTCCCCGTCGACATCGCCGGTGCCGGACTTCAAGGCCGTCTACACGATCCCCGAGGTCGATCCGGCCGAACAGACCCGCAAGCCCCCGTACGTCACCACCTACACGCGTGGCTACGAGGACCGGGTCGAGACCTCCGTCACCCTCTACGACGGCCTCGGCCGTGAGCGGCAGACGCAGGAGGAGGCCATCGGCGGCGGTCACCTGATCACCGACACGCTGTACAACAGCTCCGGTGAGGTGTGGCAGACCAACAACGCCTACCTCACCAACGAGGCAAAGCCCGGTGAGCTGTTCACACCGCTCTCCGACACGGCCGTGCCCAACATCACGCGCTACACGTACGACGGTCTCGGCCGCGTCGTGCAGGAGACGCCCTACCTCAAATACCTGGACCCGGTCACCGAGGAGACCACGTCGAAGGCGTACCCGGAGCGGGCCACCCGCTACGAGTACGGCGAGGACTGGTCGAAGGTGATCAACCCGCAGGGGGCCTCCTCCTACCGGGTCTACACCGACGCGCTGGGCCGGACGTCCCGCACGGACACGTTCAACCCGGCGGCTCCCGGCGGCTTCACGTCGACGAGCTACGAGTACGACGCGCGCGGCCAGGTGACCGAGGCCACCAGCTCGGCCGACCCGGCGCACCCCTGGTCGTGGACCTACGACCACAGGGGCCTGCTGGAGACGTCCACCGACCCGGACACGGGCACGAGCCATACGTCCTACGACCACCGTGACCGGCCGCTGACCACCACCAACGCCCGCGGTATCACCGTGTGGAACGGCTACGACGAGCTGTCGCGCCCCACTCAGCAGCGCCGGAACAGTGCCACCGGCACGCTGCTGGCGGACTTCACGTACGACACCGCCGCCGGCGGGAAGGGGATGCCCGCGACCGCGACCCGTTACACGGACGCGCTGGCGTACACCCAGAAGGTCAACGGCTACACGTCCGACTACCAGCCCACGTCGACCACGCTGAGCCTGCCGCAGCAGATCGCCGACACGTGGGGTCTGGCGAAGGACTACACGTACGGCTACACGTACTCCGACAACGGCATGCTGGAGGAGACCACCGTTCCAGCGGTGGGCAAGTTCTCCGAGGAGAAGCTGGTCGTCCGCTACAACAAGGACGGTCTGCCCCTCTCGATCTCCGGCAAGGACTGGTACGGCTCCGAGACCGTCTACTCGCCCTACGGCCAGGTCATGCGCTCCACCCTGGGCACACAGCCGTACCGGGTGTGGACGCAGAACTCGTACGACGAGGCCAGTGGTGAGCTGAAGGACCAACTGGTCTACCGTGAACAGCACTCGGGCACGGGCGCGGACACCTCCGTCGTCGGTGGCAACCTCGTCTCGAACCGGTCGTACACCTACGACCCGGCCGGCAATGTCACGGGCATCCGTGAGCAGTCGGTGGGCATCGAGGAGCGGCAGTGCTTCGTCTACGACCCGATGGGTCAGCTCAAGACCGCCTGGACCTCGAAGGACCAGGAGAAGTGCACCGCTCCGAAGAACGCCGACGGCACGCTGAACGTGACGGGCGGCAAGGACAACTCCGGCTACTGGCAGGAGTACGAGTACGACCTCCTCGGCAACCGCACGAAGCTGACCGAGAAGGACCTGACCGGTGCCACCGCCAAGGACGCCACGACCGGCTACGTGTACGGCAAGTCCGACGGCACCCAGCCTCACACGCTCACCAAGGTGTCGAAGAAGTACACCACCCCCGCGGGCGCGCAGGTCACCGCCGAGGCGCAGCGGCTGTACGAGCTGACCGGTGAGACCAAGTCCGTCACCTCCGTTCAGAACGGCGACAAGCAGGACCTGACCTGGACCTACGACGGCCAGGTCGACCGGATCACCGGTCAGGGCGCGGGCGGCAGGACCCCTTATGTGGGGCCGGCACAGAAGTGCCTGGACCTGAAGTCGAGCAAGGCCGCCGAGAATCAGCCCATCCAGCTCTACACCTGCAACGCCTCACCGGCACAGAACTTCAAGTTCACCCCCACCCCGGGTACGGCGGGGGCCCCGCAGACCGACCCCGACCGGGGAACGCTGTCGGTCTACGGCACCTGGTGCCTGGAGCCCGCCGCCAATACGGCCGGATCGGCGTTCCAGATCCAGAAGTGCGACGGATCCGCCGCGCAGGAGCTGAGGCGGAACGCCACCGGCCAGCTCACGCACATCGCCTCCAGCCTGTGCGCGGCGGTCCAGGGCGGCGCGACCGCCAACTCGACCCCGGTTGTGCTCGCCACCTGCGACGGCGCCTCCGCGGCGCAGTTGTGGGAGCCGCAGAACGACACGCGTCACATCTACGGCCCCGATGGCAGCCGCCTGCTGACCGTCAAGGGCAAGGAGGCCACGCTGCACCTGGGCGAGGCCGAGGTGACCGTCCAGCGGGGCGGCGTCCTGGTCAACACCCAGCGCACCTACACGGCGCCGGGCGGCGCGGTCATGCGCTACGCCTATGGCCTCAGTTCGGACCTGCTGGTCGCCGAGACCACGGACCACCAGGGCAGTGTGTACGCGGAGGTCGCGCTCTACGCTGGCCAGTCCGTGCGTATTCGCAAGCAGGACCCGTTCGGCAACGAGCGCGGCACCGCCGGTGCCTATCTTCAGGACCACAAGGGGTTCCTCGGAGCGACCCGGGACGACGCCTCCGGCTACACGCCGCTCGGTGCCCGTCTCTACGACCCGGTGGTCGGGCGTTTCCTGTCGGCCGACCCAGTGCTCGACCTGAACGACCCGCTGCAGACCAACGGTTACGCCTACGCCCACAACAACCCGGTGACGATGTCCGACCCGACGGGTCTGGCCATCAGTCTGACCGCGTCCGAGCGGGCCGCCGCGCTCGCGGGCGCGGGTCTGTCCGCGGCGCAGGTCGCAGCGGCGCAGGCGATGCAGGGCAAGTCCCTGACCTCGGTGATCCTCTCCGTGGCCTGGGAGACGCTGAAGGACTTCATCGGCATCAATGACGCCATGGCCTGCTTCGGCGGTGACATGTGGTCCTGCGGCGGCCTGATCATCGGGGCCATCCCGTGGACCAAGCTCGGCAAGATTCCCTCAGTCCTCAAGGCCGTCAACCGAACCATCGACGCCATCCAGGCGTTCAAGGCGGCGAAGAGGGCCGCCGAGGCCGTCCTCAAGGCAGCCAAGGCCGCCGAGGCGGCGGCACTCCGGGCCAAGAAGGCGGCGATAGAGAGGGCCAAGAGAGAGGCCGCGCAGAGAGCGAAGAAGAAAGCCGCCGAGGCCGCCAGGAGAACGAGTGACAAGGCGGTCCAGCAAACCAAGAAGACCGGTAACCCCGTTCAGAAACAGGCCCAGGCCAAGGCGGCTCCGAAGGCGTCCTCGGCGGTCGGCGCCGGAAAAGGCGGCGGCAAGGTCGGTCTGAACAAGCCCGGGGGCAGTTCCGGCGGCTCCTCCCGCAGCAAGGGCGGCAGCAGCGGCAGCGGCGGATCGGGCAAGGTCGAGGAAGGCGGTTCCTGCAACAGCTTTGTGCCCGGCACGAAGGTGCTGATGGCAGACGGGACCAGCAAGCCGATCGAGAAGGTGAAGGCCGGCGACAAGGTCGTCGCGACGGACCCGGAGACCGGCGGGACCCAAACCGAGACGGTCACCGCCGAGATCAAGGGCCAGGGCCTCAAGCACCTGGTCAAGGTCACCATCGACACCGACGGCACGGCGGGCTCGAAGACGTCCCAGGTCACCGCGACCGACGGTCACCCCTTCTGGGTCCCCGAACTCCGCGAATGGATCAAGGCCACCGACCTGAAGCCAGGCCAGTGGCTCCGCACCAGCGCCGGCACCCACGTCCAGATCACCGCGATCCAACGCTGGACCACCCAGCAGTCCGCGGTCCACAACCTCACTGTCTCCGACGTCCACACGTACTATGTGCTGGCGGGGGCTGCGCCGGTCCTCGTTCACAACTGCGGTCCAGCGGTTGCGACTGAAGACGATGCAATGCTCGCACTTAATCGTGCGGAGGAATTGCAGGCCTCGCGAAACGACTACTTCATGGCGGACGTGAAGGGCACTACGGCGGTGATCGGTGTCTTTAACTCCAAAACGAAGGCATTTACCACTCGCATTGGAATCAATGGAGGCGGCGCTATGCCTTCCGGCTGGACATTGCGGCCGGGGGAGGAGTTTGTGCAGGCTGCCGGGCATGCCGAAGAAGGGATCCTTAACAGTTTGGGCCCCAATGAGCATGCCGTGTTCGGTGCGGCTTCAAGAAACTTCTGTGTCGCCATCTGTTCGCCCATGCTGAATGTTCGTGGGATAACAGTGGGAGGTGAGGGGATACGTGGTCATGCCCCACAGAACTCGCCATTCACGACCTTCTGGGCCACTGGAGACTAGAGAGACATGGGAATTTCGCCGGAACTACAGGCAATCTCGAATGCCTCGGACCCTGAACTGGTGCTGATCTGTGCCGCAGCGGCGGAGCGGGGTGCCGTCTTCTGTCGCTCACTCGGCCGATCAGAGCAGTCTGAGTGGGTCGATGCCTCGCTCGGGCTTGTCTGGGCGGCAGCTGCTGGCGATTCCGTGCAGGATGACTGTGCTGAGGCGTTGGATGAGCTGGAGATGGAATCTCAGGACGACGAGGATGATTCCTCCCGTCCCGAGTTCTATGTGGCCCAATCCGTGGCGTTGGTCGGAAACGCTCTCGCGGTTTCATTGAGGCCATCCGCCGCAAAGGCCGAGATGGCTGTGAACACCATCAGGTCACTGCTCTCCATGCTCGACTTCAAGATAGGGGGCGAGAAGCCTGTGGTCGTGAGATATGGAGACCCCTCCCCCTCACCGGGGCCTCTTGTTCAAATGGAGATCGACGCAGAGCGTGAAGTGCTTGACCTCCTTGTTCGCGGGGCAGCGACCTCTGGGCAAGGGGAACCTCGCGCCTTGGCTGTGAATCGAATCCAGGCATCATCGAGTGAATTTGGTGGAAGGCTGGCGCCTTCCATCGAAGAAGTTGCTGTGCTTAGCAACTGGGAACTCTAGAGGCGTGCTGAACCGTCAAGGCCCCGCCAGCAAGGACGCTGGCGGGGCCTTGACGGCAACGCTGACGGCAACGTCAGCGGACGGGCTGTGACGCCGATGTGAGCGTGGCCGAGCAGCTCCTTGATGACCACCAGGTCGACGCCCTGTTCCAGGAGCAGGGGGGCCGTCGAGTGCCGGAGGTCGTGGAAGCGGATGCGGCGTAGCCCGGCCCGAATGAGGAGTCCGCGGAAGTGCCGGGTGATGTTGCCGGGTGCGGTGCTGTTCGAGAGAGCGCAGGCACGGCGTCGGCAGGGCGATGCGCCGCTCGGAGCTCTGGGTCTTGGTCGGGAGGGTGGTTAGACCGCCGGAGTTGGTGCGTTGGAGAGTGCTGCGGATGCTCGCCGTGCCGCTGTTGAGACTCCACCTCCCTCATACGCGTAGTCGTCTGACAGCAACGCCGACGGCAACAGGGGCGCACAGTACGGCACTTCCATGCACACCCACGGACCAGGCGGAATTCGCTGACCAGCGAAAATGCAACCAGTGCACGGTTTCAGGTAACGCTCATATCCAATCGCGAGTGGATGATTTGACGGATGCGGCCGGAGTCGGCGCTGCATTCAGAACAATGGGTGGATTTCACGCAGATGTACCTGGGGGAAGTGATGGACTCGACTTCTACGCTGTTGGTGCGTGCGCTGATTTGACACCGGCTCAATTCGGTGAGCTCTCCGATCTCGGTGACACAGAGTTTGGATTCCGAGTGCCGCAGCCAGCCAGGCTCGTAGCCCGGGCAGATCTCTGGCACGCCGAGGTGACGGCGGAGTGGTAGCGAGTCGGTCGTGGGGCATGCGGGAGGAGGCCAAGGTGTCTGATCCATCGTTCAGTGGCGTGCTGGATGGCACGTCTTCCAAGGCGCTGAGCTGCGTCGCAGCACTGCGGATTGGTGGTGTGCTGTATGTTCTCGCCGAGGCGGGTGGGGAGGGAGACCTCTACTATCAGGCGGATGCCGGTATCCGTGCCGGGCTCAGATCCTGCGAGGGGAGACGCCTGAACGCCGATGTGGTTCGCATTGCCAAGAAGGCATGCCGACGTTTGATTGCCGAGTACTCTGGCGCTGAGCGGACGCGACCGTTCGCCCTTGCTGGATTCGAGTTCTTGGCGGATGTCATGGATGCGATCGACGCTGAAGGCGGCGAGACTTCGAACTCTTACCTCGTGATTTTCCAGAAGGCGCTTGAGGTTGCCTCGCTCTGGCCTGAAGCGGTGGATCTCGATGGACATACTAGCCTGCGGGAATTTGAGCGATTCTGTCAGCAGGAGTCGGTCAGTCAGTTGCGCGCCGGTGGAGTTCCTGGCGTTCGTGGTGGACTAGGTCCCAGGGAACTCAACTATCGGGGTCTCGTGAAGAGCGTCAGCTAGGGATCAAAGGGTCTCCTCCCAGCACGGATATCGGGCGGCCGCAGGTGACGGCAACGTCAGCCAACTGCGGCTCCGCACGGTAAGCCATCGCTGTAGTCGCGGGTCTGAACATGGGTCCGCTGTACCGCCACTTGGTGCTTGATGCCTCACGCTCATGGTGTTGCTGTTCGACGGCGGTCAAGGTTCGAAGCGTTGGGGCCGTGGGGTGCCGGTGCGGACGTTGCGGGCGACGTTGCGCGGGATCTCGGGCTGTCGTTCGCGCGGAAGACGGTGGCCGGCGCCGCGTACTCGTCCACGCCCAGCTCCCATCGCCGACCTCGGCGATGACGAGCTGCTGGAACGGGAAGCGGAGCCGGACCGGTGATGAGTCACGATCCGCGAGGAACATCAGCGAGTCTTCAACGAGCGCCGGTAGATCAAACGCGAGAAGAGTTGACGAGGCCTGTTCCTGCCCCCTCCACGACGACGGTGCAGACTCGGACATGTCGCCATGCGAGAAGCTGGAGGCCGCACTGGCCGAGTCAACGAAGCGGCGACAGCAGCGCCCCTGACGGGAAGACCGGCGGCTCGGTCGGTTGGTGAGCTGTCCAGAGCAGCCCGAGGGGCCGTCCGGCGGGTTTGTGCCGTGAGTCGGCATCCGGGTCGAGCTGCCGTTCCGGCCGCCTGGGCCTGGTGCCTGGCGGGGGCCGTGACGATGGAGATGACTGGGCTAACGGATCGACATCCTCGTATACGCGGCCGTCTTCCTCCACGAGGCGTACCCGCGGCTGAACGAGCTCCTCACCGAACGCGCCGCCGATGGCTGCACCGTCCGCATCGCGATCGGGGACGCCGACAGCGACACCGTCCAAGCCCGCGGTCAGGAAGAGCGGTTCGGCCACGGCATCGAGTCCCGCTGCCGCCTCGCCCTCATGCACTACAAGCCGCTCGCCGCCACTTCCGGCATCGAAGTCCGCAGCCACGGCACCACGCTCTACAACTCGCTTTACCGTGTCGACGACCAGCGACTCGTCAACGCCCATGTCTGGGGCGTCAACGCCTACGCCGCCCCCGTGTGGCATCTTCGCCGCCACCAGGAGGGCGGCATGTTCGACACCTACGCCGAGAGCTTCGACGCTGTGTGGGTGACCGCAACCCCTGTACGAGAGGAAGGCTGACCGTGGCGCGCACCGAGTATTACGACGACCCGAACGCGCCCAAGCCGAACAGCATGGTCGTCGCCGCCTCCGCCGTCGTCACCGACGACGACGGGCGCATCCTCCTCCAGCGTCGCCGCGACAACGACCAGTGGGCACTGCCCGGCGGAGGCATGGACCTCACCGACTCCCTGCCAGGCACAGCTGTCCGCGAGGTCAAGGAAGAGACCGGCCTCGACGTCGAGATCACCGGCCTGGTCGGCACCTACACCGACCCGAAACACATCATCGCCTACACCGACGGCGAGGTCCGCCGACAGTTCAACGTCTGCTTCACCGCCCGCATCACCGGCGGCCAACTGGAGATCTCCGACGAGTCCACTGAACTCCGGTTCGTACCGCCGGAAGAGGTCAAGCAGTTGCCGATGCACCACACCCAACGGCTCAGGCTCCAGCACTTCCTGGAACACCGCGAGAAGCCGTACCTGGGCTGAACCGGCTGACGGCAGTAGCTGACGGCAACAACCCCGCACAACCACAGACACCCACGCACCTCACCGGACGAATTCTCTTTGCCGAGCTTCGACCTTTGACGGACAGTCGAGCCGCGCTGCGTAGGGCCGTGGATTCCGCAGGGCTCTTGAGTGAGTGGAACGGCGGGCGCCATGTCGCTATTGATGTCCCAGATATCTCGCAGATCCAGCAGATCTTCGACTGCGTTCATGGGGAGATCCAGAGTGGAACGGCTTTGTGGGAGTGGAGTGACTCCAGAGAGTTCAGGTCTGCCTGACCAGGTCCGCTGGCGTTCCGTCAAAGACGCTAAGAAGGGCCTCCCGTGGTGCATGCGGTCTCTCGCGCGCACTGCTGCCGTTCGCGGTGGATCTTCAGCGAGTGGAGGCATCGGGTCGTCAGGGCGATGCGGCGCGGTCGTTCACCCCAGTGCCAGAACGAGGCCGGCCGCGACGAGCAGTCCGGCTGTGATCCCGTGGATGCCCAGCGCGGTCGAGAGCTTCCCGCCGTTGGTGAGTACGATCAGCGCGTCCGCGGCTGGTGTGAGCGCCGCGGCGATGAGCGCCCAGCCGAGTGCCGTGCGGCCGGCGGCGGCCCAGACCACGAGCAGCACCGCCCCGGAGGCGATGTCGCGGGCGCCCTTGATCTCGGTCAGGGCGCGGAGATTGTCCGCGGTGACACCGAAGGCGAGCGTCGCCTGCCGAGGTGCCAGAAGGAAGCGGCTGCCGATCGCGATGACGGCGAGACAAACGATCAGCGCGACCAGGAGAGCGGCGAGTTGCATGGTGGGAGGGTCCTTTCGGAACTGTTGACTAGCGACGTTATATAACGATGCTAGTCTATGCTTATGTCGCCCAGACCCGCTCCGGATCTTGACCTGAGACGCGATCAGGTCATTCGCGCCGCCCGCGGCCTCGCCGAGGCCGACGGCTGGCCCGCTGTCACGATGCGCCGCCTCGCCGGAGAACTCGGCGTCACCCAGCCGGTGCTCTACTCAGCCTTCGCCGGCCGCCAGGCACTCGTCGACGCGGTGGCGCTCAACGGCTTCAGCGACGTCGCCGCAGCGCTCACAGCGGTGGACGCCTCGCCCATGGCACGGATGCGCGCCTACCTCGAGTTCGCCGCCGCGCACCCCCGGACCTATGAGGCGATGTTCTCGCTGCCCTCGGGGCTGGCCTTCGCGGCCGAAGACACCCCCGAACCGCTCCAGCGCGCGTTCTCGGGCATCCGCGACGCATTCCCTGATGCCGACGGCACCCGGGCGGAAGTCGCCTGGTCGGTACTGCACGGCCTGGCCACCCTTCAGGCCGGCGGGCGCCTGCCCGCGAGCCAGGCCCAGGCCCGGCTCGACCTCGCCCACCGCATGCTCACCCAGCCGGAGACCCAGTGATGCGCACCCTCATCGAAGTCCTCGCCGGCCTCGCGATCCTCGCCAACGCCGTCATCTACGGCACCGACGTCTTCGGCGCGATCGTCCTGCGCCCCGCCACCGCCGCAGTCGATGATCGCACCCTCACCCAACTGCTCGGCCACGTCCACCGCATCGCCGACCGCCGCTTTGCGGCTGTCGGCGCCGGCGGCATGATCGCCGCCATGGCGATGACCGCGCTCGCCGCCGCGACCGGGCACTGGGTGAGCACCGCGGCAGGGACCCTCGCCACAATCGCCCTGATCATTTTCCTGGCGATCTACACCCGGGTCAGCAAGCCCGTGAACACAGCGCTGACCGAAGCGGCAGTCGCCGATCGAGTGCCGGACGACGCCCGTCAGCTCCAAGCCCGCTGGGACTCGGTCATAGACGCGCGCGTCGCGCTCCAAACCCTCGCACTCGTCGCACTGTGCATCGCACTCGCCGCAGCCTGACCCCACAGCACGGTCCTGACGCCGCTCTGAACGCCCGTCCTGGAACGGAGACCGGCCTCTGGAAGGGGTCGTGTGCCACCGGGATCCGCGACGAGGTGGGGCGGAACCTCGTTCCGCCCCATCTCTACCGCGCTGATCTCCTCAGGTCTGGTGGAGGCCTTCCTCCACCAGGCGGTCCGGGTATCCGAATCGCTCGCCGAGCGCGACGAACACCTCGCGCGCAGCCGTGTCGACCGGCACGGAGTACGCCTTCAAGGCGCGCAGGAACAGCCGGTAGCCGAGGTCGGCGCAGACCTGGACGACCACCTGTTCCAGCGCCGGCACCAGACCTGCCAGTGGCAGCGGGTTGTACCGCTGCCCCACCTCGTCCGCCGAGGTCAGGTCGGCGGCGACCGGACCCGTCGCCCGGAGCACGGCGGCGCGCAGCGCGTCGTCCGTCACCGGATCGGCGGCCGGCGGAACGAACCCGGGAGCGCGGCGCGACTCGGCGGAGAGCCAGGCCGATTCGATCCTCTCCAGCCAGGCCCGAGGACCGACGTCCTCCTTGCACGGGTCGAACACGTGGTCCGTGGAGCCGACCCACGCCGTCCGGATCGTCTCCTCTGGCAGTGCGGAATCCAGCAGACGCCGCACATCACGTCCCAGTTGCAGTGCCGCCGGCCGGTCCAGGTCCTTCACCGACCGCTCCGCGACCAGGACCATGGCGGAGACCGGTCCCCGCTCGACGAGGCAGTCGAGTTCCGCGGGAAGCCGATCGGCCATCTCCCCGCACTGCTCCGAGAGCCAGGAGAGACCTGTCTCGTATGCCATGTTTACTCCGGATAGGCGGTGTAGACGACCCAAGTCCTGGGCCTGGCGTGCCCCTTGGCGAACTTCAGCTCGATGTGCACGAAGTTACCGACCGCAACACCCTGCGGACCGAAGTCAACCTCTCCCTGACCGATGTCTGCCATGCCCAGCCGCCGCACAGCAACACGTCACCGCCCTGAGTGCGGCCCGGTCCACCCCGCCGCCGAGCCCGACCGCAAAGCCCCCATCTACCAAGCCTTCGGCCTTACGCTCACACACGACGCAAAAATCGGGCCGTGACCGTTGAGTCACAACCCGATTCTTCTGTGTACATAAGATCGTGTCCGAGGGGGGACTTGAACCCCCACGCCCGATAAAGGGCACTAGCACCTCAAGCTAGCGCGTCTGCCATTCCGCCACCCGGACCAGGTGTCTGCCGGGCGGCTCGGGGCCGTTCCGACGTGGGAAACCATAGCAAACATTCGGCGGTGCCCGATCACCGCTCGATGCTGTACGGGGCCGTCGGCGGCGGGCCTCGGAGGGGTGGGGTGTGTGTCGGGCGTATGTCGGCTGAGGAGCGGTCTTGGGCGCTGGGGTGGTTCGCGGGAGGATGTGGGGACCACCAGCACCGACCGTGGGAGTGAGCAGCGTGACCGAGTCGAACGCGGGCAGTACCGTCTCCGGCGAGGACGAGGTCGTAGGCCTCTGCCGTGATCTGATCCGGATCGACACCAGTAACTACGGCGACCACTCGGGACCGGGGGAGCGGGCCGCCGCCGAGTATGTGGCCGAGAAGCTCGCCGAAGTCGGCCTCGAACCGCAGATCTTCGAGTCGCACAAGGGGCGCGCCTCGACCGTCGCCCGGATCGAGGGCGAGGATCCCTCCCGGCCCGCCCTGCTCATCCATGGCCACACCGATGTCGTCCCGGCCAACGCCGACGACTGGCGCCACCACCCGTTCTCGGGCGAGATCGTGGACGGCTGTGTCTGGGGCCGGGGCGCGGTCGACATGAAGGACATGGACGCGATGACGCTCGCGGTCGTACGGGAGCGGATGCGCAGCGGCCGCAAGCCCCCGCGCGACATCGTGCTGGCGTTCCTCGCCGACGAGGAGGCGGGCGGTACGTACGGGGCGCGGTATCTCGTGGACAACCACCCGGATCTCTTCGACGGCGTCACGGAAGCGATCAGCGAGGTCGGCGGCTTCTCCTTCACCGTCAACGAGAATCTGCGGCTCTATCTGGTCGAGACCGCGCAGAAGGGCATGCACTGGATGCGTCTGACGGTCGACGGCACCGCCGGGCACGGCTCGATGACCAACAACGACAACGCCATCACCGAACTGTGCGAGGCCGTCGGCCGGCTCGGCCGCCACCAGTGGCCGGTGAGGGTGACCAAGACCGTACGGTCCTTCCTGGACGAGCTGTCCGACGCGCTCGGCACGCCGCTCGACCCCGAGGACATGGAGGCCACGCTCGCCAAGCTCGGCGGGATCGCCAAGATGATCGGGGCGACCCTGCGCAACTCCGCCGCCCCCACCATGCTCGGCGCCGGCTACAAGGTGAATGTGATCCCCGGCCAGGCGACCGCCCATGTCGACGGCCGTTTCCTGCCCGGGTACGAGGAGGAGTTCCTGGCCGACATCGACCGGATCCTCGGCCCGCGGGTCAAGCGCGAGGACGCGCACAGCGACAAGGCGCTGGAGACCAGCTTCGACGGGAAGCTGGTGGACGCCATGCAGACCGCGCTCTCCGCCGAGGACCCGATCGCGCGGGCCGTGCCGTACATGCTCTCCGGCGGCACCGACGCCAAGTCCTTCGACGACCTCGGCATCCGCGGCTTCGGTTTCGCTCCGCTCAAGCTGCCGCCCGAGCTGGACTTCGCCGGGATGTTCCACGGCGTGGACGAGCGAGTGCCGGTGGACGGGCTGAAGTTCGGCGTCCGCGTGCTCGACCGGTTCATCGACAACAGCTAGCGCGCGGCCCCTCAACAAGCCCTCAACAAGCCCCGAACAAGCCGCAGACAAGTACCGACAACCGTCAACAATCGGCAGTGCGTGCGCACTTGACTGAAAAGAGTGAATCCGACCATACGCTCGTAGCCCCATTGGTTCCTCCTCGTTACAGGTGTTGCGGCCCGCGGTTGGGGCCGTGTCTGTCAACTAGGAGGAAAAAATGATCAAGAAGATCGTCGCCGCTGCGGCTGTCACCGGCGGTCTGGTGTTCGCGGGTGCGGGCATGGCCGTCGCCGACTCGGACGCCCAGGGTGCCGCTGTGAACTCGCCCGGTGTGGTCTCGGGCAATGTCATCCAGGCGCCCATCCATGTCCCGGTGAACGTGTGCGGCAACACGATCTCCGTGATCGGGCTGCTCAACCCCGCCTTCGGCAACACCTGCATCAACAAGTGACACCGTCACTCGCACCCGTAAGGGTCTGAGCCCGAGCGGCCCCGGAGTGCGCGCCATGCACTCCGGGGCCGCTGGGCCTCCTGCCCCGGCACCGATGCCCAGGGCAGCCCCGGAAAGGCAGAAGGCAGGGATCACACAATGCGACAGGTCACGCGCAAAGGCCTGATCACCGTGGCGGCCGCGGGCGGAGTGCTCGCACTCGGCGGCGGTCACGCGCACGCGGACTCGGGAGCCGAGGGAACCGCGGCGAAATCTCCGGGCGTGCTGTCCGGGAACAATGTGCAGGTGCCGGTGCATGTCCCGGTCAATGTGTGCGGGAACACCGCGAACGTGGTCGGGGCGCTCAACCCGGCGTTCGGCAACGGCTGCGCCAACGCGGGCGGTACGTCCCCCGGCGGCTCCGGCGCGCACGGCGGCGGCCCGCACCCGCCGCAGGACAGCGGCTCCCACCCCGGCGGCTCGCAGCAGGGCGGATCGCACCCGGGCGGATCGCACACCACGCCCGCCGGCGGATCCCACGCGGAAGGCGGTTCGGCGAACTCTCCCGGGGTCGGCTCCGGCAACACGATCGAGGTGCCGATCGAGATCCCGGTGAACGCCTGCGGGAACAGCATCACCATCGGCGGCCTGCTCAACCCCGCCATGGGCAACACCTGCGCCAACGAGTCGCCCGTCACCCCGCCGGCCAAGCCCGAGCAGCCCGGAAAGCCGGTCACCCCGGTCATCCCGGCCCCGCCGGGGAAGCCGGTCCAGGTGCGCGCGATCCCGCCGTCTCCCAATACTCCCGAGACGAAGACCGTCGCACAGCCCCGGGCCACCGAGACGCTCGCCGAGACCGGTGCGGGCGCACTCGGGATCGCGATCCCGGCGGGCGCCGGGCTCCTGCTCGCGGGCAGCCTCATCTACCGCCGCGCCCGCGCCGCCGCGTAATCGAACGCGTACGGCCGGTGCGTACGGCGGTGAGTACGGACACGGGCGGGCCTCGCAACAGCGGGGCCCGCTCCGTCGCACTCACCAGGTGGCGCGTACCTGACGGATGATGCGCCGGCGCAGCCGCACCCTGCGACTGCCGTCCCGGTGGAGGCTCAGACGGTCCAATTCCCAGTGTCCGTACTCGGCATGGTCGGTCAGCAGACGGGTCGCTTCCTTGCGGGAGACCCCGCGCGGCACGTACACGTCGACAAATTCGTATTCCGGCATCGCATCTATTGTGCGGGCAGAGGCCAGGTACGGATAGCGTCTGCACTATGTCTGATGCTGCGCAGCCCACCGCTGCCGAGGTACGCGCCGCCGCCGAGGCGGTCAAGGTCGCTCTGGACCGCCACCTCGCGGCGGTCGAACACCGCACGGGTGAGGACGACCCGGCTGTCTCCGACGCGTTCAATGCCCTGGCCGTCGCGGCCGAGGTCTATGACGAGCGGCTTTACAACCGGTACGACGAAGTCACCCCCTTCGAGATCCCGGATCCGGACGACTCGCTTCCGCCGTACAAGGGTCCCGAGGAGCCGAACGCCCTCAGCGTGCTGATCCGGCGTGATTACGCGGTGGTGGAGCCGCAGCGGCTGCTCGCCCAAGCACAGCGCATCGCCGATGTGGACAGCGATACCGGCACCGGTGGCGTGGTGGGCAGCAGTGTGCATGCCGCCCTCGGGGTGCTCTTCGGTGAGTACGAACCCGACGAGATCGCGTCCCGGCACAAGGAATTCGGGCTTGAAGAGGGCGATTCCACGCTCTGGGTGTCGGCGGCGGACGATCTGCCCGAGCCGGGGGAGTGGCTGAGCGCCCCCTTCGACCAGGCCGATCCGCAACAGGTGGTCTGCCGCTTCGATGTCAGCGCGGTCTTCGACGAGGACGATCTCGACGCTGACCTCGACGACCTGGAGGAACAGGACGCCTGACCCGGCGGCCGGCGCGGAGGACGGACCCCGGGCGCGGGTCCTGTCCTCGGATCGCCGGGCTCGCCGGAAGGCTGGGCGGCTGGCACCTGTGGGTGCTGCGATCCGGTGTATGTGATCCGGTGTACGTGTGTACGTACCGCGATCCGGCCGCCCGGCGATACGAGGCACACAGGCCCCAGGGCCCCTAGGACTGAGCCGCCGGGGTCAGCAGGGCCTCTATCAGCGGGCGCAGCCGGGTGGTGCGCCGCTGGGACGGGACCGTGGCCACCGCGTGCGGCAGTGCCTGGTCCACGCCGTGGACGACCGAGAGATGGCGCTCGCCCCGGCCGAAGGCCGTATACACCCAGGGGCGGCTCAGCCCCTGGGCGGCGTCGCCGGGGAGCACCACGACCGCCGCGGGCCAGCGCATTCCCGCCGCCTGGTGCGCGGTGAGCGCCCAGCCGTGCCGCACGTCCTGCTCGACCCGCTCCCTCGGTACGGTGACCTCCCCGCCCTCGCAGTCGAGCCGCAGCCCGTCCTGACCGGCCGAGACCACCGAGCCCTGAAGCGTCCTGCCGGGCGAGGGGACATACGCGACCCTGTCTCCCGGGTCGAAGCCGCCGAACCGGCCGGGGCCCGGGGTGAGCCGCTGCTTGAGCGCCGCGTTGAGCGCGCGGGTGCCGGCCGAACCGCCATGGCCCACGGTGATCACCTGCGTCTCCGCGGGGCCCGTCCCGAAGGCGCGCGGCACCGACTCGGCGACGAGCTGGACCGTACGGTGCACCGCCTCGCCCGCGTCCCGCACCGGCACGATCACGACCTCCTTGCCGGGCGCCTCCACCTGGTTCAGCTCGCCGATGCCGATCCCGGAGACCAGCTCGCCGACCGGCCCCGGATCGGGGGTACGGGAGGCGATCTGCGGGCACGCGCGGGCGGACAGCAGATCCGCGAACACCCGGCCGGGGCCCGCCGACCACAGCACTCCGGGGTCACCGCTGAGCACCAGCCGGCTCCCGTCCGGCAGGGACTCGACGAGCAGCGCGGCCGTCTCCACATCGAGCTGCGGCGCGTCTAGCACCACCAGGAGATCGAGGGCGAACCGGCCGTCCTCGTCACGCCCCGGGCCCTCCGTACCGGTCAACAGCCCGGTTACGGTGACCGCCTCCGCGCCCAGCCTGCCGCGGCCGTTCTCGCTGTGCGCCGCGACCACGGCGCGCAGCCCGAGCGCACGGGCGGTCCCGGCCAGGGCGACCGGCTCGGCACGCGCCGCCTCGCCGCCGGTGTGCAGGACGAGTCCGTGCCCGGCGGCCGCGCGGATCAGCTCGGCGGCCGAGGGAGAGGGGGCGCTCTTCGCGGCCTCCTCCCAGGAGTCGTCCGGGCCGGTCTTGACCAGCCGCGCGAGTCCGTCGGCGAGGCTCTCCTCGGCGAGGGCGTACCGGTCGAGCCCGAGCAGGACCGGCGCTGCTTCCGACTGTGCAGGTGCGGCGGTGTCGGCGGTGTCGGTGGGTTCCTGTGGCGCCGGGTCCTCGGTGCCGTCTTCCGAATCCTCGTCGTCGTCCTGGAAGACCAGTACGGCCCCCTCGGCGAGGGCGTGCTGCACGGCCTCGTCCGGGTCGGGCACCGCGTGCTCGGTCAGTGCCCGGTGCACCGACGACACCTCCAGCGCCGTGTGGCCCTGGAGCGCGGCCCGCTCCAGCAGCCAGGCGACCAACGCGGCGGCCCGGCGCTCGTCGGCGGGGCCGCACGCCGCCCCGAGCAGCGCCCGGGCGAACCCGTCGGCCTGCTCGGGCCGTACGCCGGGCACCGCGAGCAGCCGCCACGGGTCCTCGCGCAGCGTGTCCGCCGCCTGCTCCCCGAGCGCGGTGGCGACCGGGCCGGCGAGCGCTTCCGGCGCACCGCCCTCGGTGAGGACGGCCCGTACGGCGGACACGGTGCCGGGTGCGGCGCTCCGGGGCGCCGGCCGGGGCTCGGGGGCCGGTGCCGGGGTGGGTACGGGAGTGGGCGCGGCGGGTGCGGGCGCGGGTGGCCTCAGCAGGGTCGGGTCGACCTGTGCGCCGCTCTCCACGGCCCGTACGGCGGCGAGCAGATCGGCGGCCTGCCCGCTCAGCTTGCCCCCGGCGGCGATGGGCCCGTCCCGCTCGGCCTTCCGCCGCTCGATCCGCTCCCGCAACTCCCGCTGCGCCGCCAACTCGGCGGCGGCCTCGGACAGTTCACCGCCGTCGGCGCCGGCCGCGGTGCCGCCCTCGGCCGCCTCGTCACCGGCCTCGACTGCTGCGCCGGCCGCTCCGTCCGTGTCCGAACCGGTCCCGCCCTCGTCGCCGCCGGCCTCAACTGCCGCGCCATCCGCGCCCGTACCCGTACCGACCTCGGCATCCTCCACCTCCACCGGACTGGACACAGCCGTGCCTTCGGACAGCCCGGGCTCCTTCGGGGGTGCGGTGGCGGGGTCCGTGGTCACAGCGTGCTCCAGTCCTGGTCGGGGTAGCGGTGCACCGGCGCCGACACATCGTCGAGCGCCCGGCAGATCTCGTCGGGAAGACTAAGGCTCTCCACTGACAACGCGGCCGTGAGCTGCTGTGCGTTGCGGGCGCCGATGATCGGGGCCACCACACCAGGACGGTCCCTGACCCAGGCCAGCGCCACCTCCAGCGCTGTCGTGGCCAGCCCGTCCGCCGCCGTCGCGACCGCGTCGACGATCCGGCTCGCCGCCTCGTCCAGATACGGCTCGACGAACGGCGCCATCTGCTCCGAGGCGCCCCGCGAGTCCGGCGGGGTGGTGTGCCGGTACTTCCCGGTGAGCACCCCGCGGCCCAGTGGCGACGAGGGCAGCAGGCCGACCCCCAGATCCAGCGCCGCGGGCAGCACCTCGCGCTCCACACCGCGCTGCAACAGGGAGTACTCCATCTGGGTGCTGGCCAGCCGGGTCCGTGTCCCGGGGGCGGCGAGCTGCCAGGTGGCGGCCTTCGCGAGCTGCCACCCGCAGTAGTTCGACACCCCCGCATACCGCGCCCGGCCGCTGCTCACCGCGATGTCCAGCGCGTGGAGGGTTTCCTCCAGCGGTGTCTCGGCATCGAAGGCGTGTATCTGCCACAGGTCCACATAATCAGTCCCCAGCCGCTCCAGCGACGCGTCGAGCGCGGCCAGCAGATGCCCGCGCGACCCGTCGAAGCGCCGGTACGGATCCGGCACGCTGCCGGCCTTCGTCGCGACGATCAGATCGCGGCGCGGCACCAGCCGCTCGATCAACTGCCCGAGCAGATATTCGGACTCCCCTCCGCCGTACACATCCGCCGTGTCGACGAGCGTCCCGCCCGCCTCCCAGAAGGCCTTCAACTGATCGGCGGCGTCGTGCTCGTCGGTGTCCCGCCCCCAGGTCAGGGTGCCGAGCCCGATCCGGGACACACGCAGGCCGGTACGGCCGAGATGCCTCTGCTCCATGGCTGCTGAGATTACTGGCCAGGGCCCCACGCGGAGGGAGCCTGTGGACAACCCGCCCCTGACGGAAGCCCGTATGGCGCGCTAGAGTCCCCGGCAAGGGACGTTACTCATCAGTAGTTCAGCAGTGAGGGAGTGGCTATGCGGCTCGGCATCAACCTCGGGTACTGGGGCGCGGGGATGGACGGCGACAACCTCGCCGTCGCGCAGGAGGCCGACCGCCTCGGCTACGACGTGTGCTGGGCCGCCGAGGCGTACGGTTCCGATGCCCCGACCGTGCTGAGCTGGGTCGCCGCACGGACGGAGAGCATCGACGTCGGCTCCGCGATCCTCCAGATCCCGGCCCGCCAGCCCGCCATGACCGCCATGACCGCGGCCACCCTCGACTCCCTCTCCGGCGGCCGGTTCCGGCTCGGCCTCGGTGTGTCGGGTCCTCAGGTCTCCGAGGGCTGGTACGGCGTGAAGTTCGACAAGCCCCTCGCCCGCACCCGGGAATACGTGGAGATCGTCCGCCGGGCCATGTCCCGCGAGCGGCTGTCGTTCGAGGGCGAGCACTGGACGCTGCCGCTGCCCGGCGGCCCCGGCAAGCCGCTCAAGCTCACCGTGCACCCGGAGCGCGAGCACATCCCGCTCTACATCGCCGCGATCGGCCCCAGGAATCTGGAGCAGACCGGCGAGATCGCCGACGGCGCCCTGCTGATCTTCCCGTCCGCCGAGCATCTTGAGGACACCGCGATCAGGCATCTGCGGGCGGGCCGTGAGAAGGCCGGACTGACCATGGACGGCTTCGACGTCTGCCCGACCGTGCCGCTCGCGGTCGGCGAGGACATCCACGCGCTGGCCGACACCTTCCGCCCGTACACCGCGCTGTACGTCGGCGGCATGGGCAGCCGCAAGCAGAACTTCTACAACCAGCTCGCCCGCCGCATGGGGTACGAGAAGGAGGCCGCCGCGATCCAGGACGCGTATCTCTCGGGCGACAAGGAGGGCGCGGCGGCGGCCGTTCCGCACGAGCTGATCGACTCGACGACGCTGCTCGGCCCGGTGGAGCGGATCGCGGACCGGATGCAGGCCTATGCCGCCGCCGGTGTCACCACGCTGACCCTCGCGCCGGCCGGCTTCACGCTCGACGAGCGCCTCGCGGCTCTCCGCGCCGGTACGGACGCCCTGGAGCGCGCGGGCCTGGTGTCCTGACCCGTACGAGCACCAAGCGCACGTACGAGCACGACATACGAGCACAGGGCCGGCCCGTACGAGCCCGGAGGGGCCGACTCGTACGGCCGGGGGACTTCTGAAGACTGCGGCCGTGGTGGGGGCTCGGGGGGTCTTCCCCGCCACGGCCGTCATGTACGACAACGCCTCGGCCCCCCACTCGGTTACGCGCCGACCCGCCTTGGCGCTCCTTCTTTCGGCTCAGCCGAACGGCGCACCTGTTGCCTGTTGCCCCGCACCCCATTTGACTCGGTTTCTGCGGATGTCTGTATGGAGGTGGCAGTGATGCTCTCGGCCCGAGGCCTGTTCCAGGAGATCCTGGACGACGACCGTACCTTCCGGCTGTTCTGCTCCATCGCGGCCAGCGGAGAGGCACAGGGCGGCTGGGAGAACGGCCGGATCGCCGCACTGGTGCCCGAGTCCATGCGGGATCTCGCCCCGAAGATCGCCCGGCACGGCGCCGACGAGGACAAGCACGGGCGCATTTTCCACGCCCTCCTGAAGAAGCGCGGCCTTGAGCCGGTCGAGGTCCCGCGCGAGACCGACTACACCATGCTGCTGGAGCGCCGGGGCATCGGGCTCACCCACGCCAAGCTGCGACGCGACGAGCAGCTCACCGAGGCGGACATCGTCATCTACCTCTCCCACAGCCGGATCACCGAGCAGCGGGCCGCCGACCAGATGGTGATGCTGGTCAAGTACTTCGGCGACCACCCCGAGGTGGGCAGGGCCGTCAGGATGATCAGCAACGACGAGGACAACCATCTCGCCTACTGCCACGAGGAACTGCTCCGGCTGGCCAGGGAGGGCCACGCCAGGACCATCCATCGCACCCTGCGGGAGTGCGCGATGGCCGAGATCGAGGTCTACCGGCGGGTGAGCCTCGCGGTGATGGAGCGGATGGGCAGGATCCTCGACTGGCCGCCGCCCAAGGCCGCGCTGCTCGCCGCCGGGATCAACGGGGTGTACACGTACGAACGGGTGCTCGGCCGGCACCGGATGGTCCGCCTCAGGATGCCGGAGCGCCGGGACGCCCTCGGCGGCCCCGCGGCTACGGTCCCGGTCCTCTAGTCCGCCCCAGGCCCCAAGCACAACTCACAGCCAGCCCCTCCGCTTGAACTGCCGGTGCAGCGCCGCCACCACGATAGCCATGAACACGATCACCGCGGGATAGCCCCACATGTACCCCAGCTCCGGCATGTACTCGAAGTTCATGCCGTAGATCCCCGCGACCAGCGTCGGCACCGCAGCCATGGCCGCCCACGCCGAGATCTTCCGCATGTCGTCGTTCTGCCGTACCCCCATCTGCGCGAGATGGGCCGACAGGATGTCCGAGAGCAGCCGGTCCAGCCCCTCCACCAGTTCGTTGGCGTGCAGCAGATGGTCGTTGACGTCCCGGAAGAACGGCTGCGAGTGGTCATGGACGAAAGGCACGCCCGCGGCGGCCAGCCGGGCCATCGGCGCCGCCAGCGGCCCGCTCGCGCGGCGGAACTCCAGGACCTGCCGCTTGAAGTTGTAGATCCGCGCCGCCGTCGAGGACCCGGACTCCGCCCGCGACGCCCGGCGTTCGCTGTCGCTCCCGCTCGGGGCGAAGACGTCCGCTTCCAGCTCCTCCAGGTCGACCTGAAGCTCCCCCGCGACCTCGATGTAGTTGTCCACGACCGTGTCGCTGACCGCGTACATCACCGCGGTGGGGCCGTGCTTGAGCACCTCCGGCTCCGCTTCGAGCCGCTGCCGTACGGCGCTGAGCGCCGCGCCCTCGCCGTGCCGGACCGTCACCACGAAGGAGTCGCCTATGAAGACCATCAGTTCACCGGTCGAGACGATGTCGCTCTCCGGCTCGTAATCCACCGGCTTGAGGACCATGAACAGCGAGTCGTCGTAGACCTCCAGCTTGGGCCGCTGGTGCGCGTGCAGAGCGTCCTCCACGGCCAGCGGGTGCAGTCCGAACTCGTCGCGTACGAGGTCGAACTCGTGCGGGGTCGGATCGTGCAGGCCGATCCACAGGAAGGCGTCGCCCTCGGCGCGCGCCTCGTCAAGGGCGTCCGAGAAGTCGGCGGGTCCCTCGGTCCGGCGTCCGCCCCGGTAAATGGCACAGTCCACGATCACGGCGGGCATTCTTCCCGGTCCTGGCCCGGACCGCATCCCCGGCCGCGTCCCGGCCGTATCCCCAGGCCGTGTCCTCAGAGGCCGGCCGGCCGTGCCCCATGCGCCGACCGGCCGCTGCGCCCCGCACCCACCGGCATACCCTGGCGGGCATGGCCATGTTGATCCTCGTACGTCATGGACGCTCCACCGCCAACACCGCGGGCGTGCTCGCGGGCTGGACGCCGGGGGTCGCCCTCGACGAGCGCGGTGCCGCGCAGGCCGCCGCGCTGCCGGGCCGGCTCGCCGGAGTGCCGCTCGCCGCCGTCGTCACCAGCCCGCTCCAGCGCTGCCGCGAGACGCTTCAGCCGCTGCTCGACGCCCGGCCCGGGCTGGAGGCGCGGACCGACGAGCGGATCGGCGAGTGCCACTACGGCGACTGGTCGGGCCGCAAGCTGGCCGAGCTGGCGGACGAGCCGCTGATGACCGTCGTACAGCAGCACCCCTCCGCCGCCGCGTTCCCCGGCGGCGAATCCATGCGCGCCATGCAGACGCGCGCCGTGGAGGCCGTACGGGAGTGGAACGCGCGGGTCGAGGAGGAGCACGGCGAGGACGCCGTCTTCCTGATGTGCTCCCACGGGGACATCATCAAGGCGCTCGTGGCGGACGCCCTGGGGATGCATCTCGACCTCTTCCAGCGCATCCATGTGGACCCCTGCTCGGTGACCGCCATCCGGTACACGCGCCTGCGCCCCTTCCTGGTCCGGCTCGGCGACACGGGGGATCTCGCCGGACTGGCGCCCCGTGAGAACAGCGGCGGCGGCAGCGGTGTTGTGGGGGGCGGCGCGGGAGCACCGTGATCGCTCCGCGCAGTAGGGTGGACGCGCCGTCCGCGCGATCCAGGGGCCGTCCCCGGACCCCGGTTCCGCCCTCTGCTGTTGATCTGTATCCGTCACGCCATACCCGTTACGCCATATTCCGTCACCGAATCCGTCACTGCCTGTCAGTGCCGGTCGATTTCCAAGGGAGCAGGACGTGTCCCGTCAGGTGTTCCTCTACGATCCGCCGGACCGCTTCGTGGCCGGTACGGTCGGGCTGCCTGGACGCCGTACGTTCTTCCTCCAGGCTTCCGCCGGGGGCCGCGTCACCAGCGTCGCCCTGGAGAAGACCCAGGTGGCCGCGCTCGCCGAGCGGATCGACGAACTGCTCGACGAGGTTGTACGCCGCACCGGGGGGAACGCCCCCGTACCGGTCATGGCGCCCCCCGAGATCTCCGACTCCGCCCCGCTGGACGCCCCCGTCGAGGAGGAGTTCCGGGTCGGCACCATGGCGCTGGCCTGGGACGGCGACGAGCAGCGCATGATCGTCGAGGCCCAGGCCCTTGTCGAGCTGGACGCCGACACCGAGGAGGACCTCGCGGAGGCCGAGGAGCGGCTGCTCCAGGACGAGGAGAACGGTCCGCCGATGCTCCGCGTCCGGCTCTCCGGCGCCCAGGCCAGGGCCTTCGCCAAGCGCGCCCTGGACGTGGTCAACGCGGGCCGGCCGCCGTGTCCGCTGTGCAGTCTGCCGCTCGATCCGGAAGGACATGTATGCCCGCGCCAGAACGGATACCGCCGCGGAGCGTGACCGTTGCCGATCTGCTCGCCAAGGGCGAGCTGACCGTGCGCGGACAGATCCGTGAGGCGTCCAACGCGGTGCTCTACTGCTCCGTCTCGTACGACGGCGAGGAAGCCCACTGCGTCTACAAGCCGGTCGCGGGGGAGCGGCCCCTGTGGGACTTCCCCGACGGCACGCTCGCCCAGCGCGAGGTCGCCGCGTACGAGGTCTCCGAGGCGACCGGCTGGGCCCTGGTGCCGCCGACCGTGCTGCGGGACGGCCCGTACGGACAGGGCATGTGCCAGCTCTGGATCGAGTCCGAGGAGGAGGGGGCGGCCCCGCCGCTGCTGGCCCTGGTCGAGGGCGAGGAGCCGGACGACGGCTGGAAGGCGGTCGGCTTCGCCGAGGTCGGCGAGGGGCGTACGGCGCTGCTGGTGCACGCCGACGACGAGCGGCTGCGCCGGCTCGCGGTGCTCGACGCGGTCATCAACAACGGCGACCGCAAGGGCGGACATCTGCTGTCCGCCGCCGGGGGGAAGCTGTACGGCATTGACCACGGTGTCACCTTCAATGTGGACGACAAGCTGCGCACCCTGCTGTGGGGCTGGGCCGGCGATCCGCTGCCCGCGGAGGTCCTCGAAGTGCTCGCGCGGCTGGAGGACGCCCTGGCGGAGTCGGCGCCCCTCGCCACCCGGCTGGCCGAACTCATCACGGCGGCCGAGACCGACGCCGTACGGGCCCGGGTCCGCGAGCTGCTCCGTACCGGCCGGCACCCGCAGCCCTCGGGCCAGTGGCCGGCGATCCCCTGGCCACCCGTGTAGGCCGAGCCCGGTCCCGTCCGGCGCGCGTATCTCCCGGACGGCACAAGCATGTTCCGGCCCGGGGCGCAAGAGGCCCGGCCGGCCACGGGGGCACCCATCCGGTTCGTATCCGGAACTTCCATCCGGTTACGCTCATGGCATGTATGCCTGGCCCGCTTCCGAGGTCCCCGCCCTGCCTGGCAGTGGCCGCGACCTCAGGATTCACGACACCTCGACCAATGGCCGAGTCACCCTCGAGCCCGGTCCCGTCGCCCGTATCTACGTCTGCGGCATCACCCCGTACGACGCGACCCACATGGGTCACGCGGCGACCTACAACGCGTTCGACCTCGTTCAGCGCGTGTGGCTCGACACGAAGCGGCAGGTTCAGTACGTCCAGAACGTGACGGATGTCGACGATCCGCTGCTGGAGCGGGCGCGGCGCGACGGAGTGGACTGGACCGGGCTCGCGGAGCGCGAGACGGCGCTCTTCCGGGAGGACATGACCGCGCTGCGGATGCTGCCGCCCCAGCACTACATCGGCGCGGTCGAGGCGATACCGGGCATCGTGCCGCTGGTGGAGCGGCTGCGTGACGCCGGGGCGGCGTACGAACTCGACGGCGACATCTACTTCTCGGTGGCGGCCGACCCGCACTTCGGCGAGGTCTCCCGGCTCGACGCCGAGGCCATGCGGCTGCTGTCGGCGGAGCGCGGCGGCGACCCCGACAGGCCGGGCAAGAAGAACCCCCTCGACCCGGTCCTCTGGCTGGCAGCCCGCCCGGGCGAGCCGAGCTGGGACGGGGGCACCCTGGGCCACGGCAGGCCCGGCTGGCACATCGAGTGCGTGGCCATTGCCCTCGACCACCTCGGGATGGGCTTCGACGTCCAGGGCGGCGGCAGCGATCTGACCTTCCCGCACCACGAGATGGGCGCCTCGCACGCCCAGGCGCTGACCGGCGAGCACCCCTTCGCGCGCACCTATGTGCACGCCGGGATGGTCGCCCTCAACGGCGAGAAAATGTCCAAATCCAAGGGCAATCTCGTCTTCGTGTCCACGCTGCGCCGTGAGGGCGTGGACCCGGCGGCGATCCGGCTCGCGCTGCTCGCGCACCACTACCGCTCCGACTGGGAGTGGACCGACGAGGTCCTCCAGGAGGCCGAGGAACGGCTGGGGCGCTGGCGGGCCGCGGTGTCGAGACCTGACGGACCGGCGGCCGAGGGGCTGCTCGAAGAGATCCGCGAGGCGCTGGCGGACGATCTGGACGCCCCGGCGGCGCTGGCGGCGGTCGACCGCTGGGCGGCGCTCCAGGACTCCACGGGCGGTACGGACGAGGGGGCGCCCGGCGTGGTCTCGCGGGCGGTCGACGCGCTGCTGGGAGTCGCGCTCTAGAAGCACTCCAGGCCTGATCCAGGCCTGATCCAGGAGTGGTCAAGAACCGCTCCGGGCGTACGGAGCACGAAGCCGCCGGACGCGGGCTTCTGAACGTACGGAGCCGCCGGACGCAGGCCTCGGCCTCTCGACGCGGGTCTCCGGACGCGGGTCTCTGCACGTGGGTCTCTGCACGTACGGAGCGGGGCGGCGCCTCATCGGCACCGCCCCGCTCCGTACGCTCCGTCGCCGCGGAGTGTCAGTCCTCCGAGGAATCGTCCTCGCCGTCCGGCCCCGGCCGAGGACCTCCCGTACCCGGCTCCGAGCCCTGGTCGGTGTCCTTGCCCGGCTCGGCGCCGCCGCGCGGCGGGCGCTGCGCACGGCCGCGCCCGCCCGAGGCGTCCCGCAGATATGACGGGCCCTCACCGCTCTCCGTGGCATGGCCTCCCGGAGCCTGGCCGGGACCGGGACCGCCGTCGCGCCGCCGCAGATACCGTTCGAATTCCCGGGCGATGGCCTCGCCGGACGCCTCGGGAAGCTCGGCGGTGTCCCGTGCCTCCTCCAGCGACTGGACGTACTCCGCCACCTCGCTGTCCTCGGCCGCCAGTTGGTCCACCCCGAGCTGCCAGGCCCGGGCGTCCTCGGCCAGCTCGCCCAGCGGGATCCGCAGCCCGATCAGGTCCTCCAGCCGGTTCAGCAGGGCCAGTGTCGCCTTCGGGTTCGGCGGCTGCGAAACATAGTGCGGCACCGCCGCCCACAGGCTCACCGCGGGGACCCCGGCATGGGTGCAGGCCTCCTGGAGGATGCCGACGATGCCGGTCGGTCCCTCGTACCGGGTCTCCTCCAGATCCATCGTCCGCGCCAGGTCGGTGTCCGAGGTGACACCGCTGACCGGCACCGGCCGGGTGTGCGGGGTGTCACCGAGCAGCGCGCCCAGGATGACCACCATCTCCACGCCCAGCTCATGGGCGAAGCCCAGCAGCTCGTTGCAGAACGACCGCCAGCGCATGGACGGTTCGATCCCCCGGACCAGCACCAGGTCACGGGGCTTCTCGCCGCCGACCCGCACCACGGAGAGCCGGGTGGTCGGCCAGGTGATCTTCCGCAGGCCGCCGTCCAGATAGACCGTGGGCCGATTGACCTGGAAGTCGTAGTAGTCCTCGGCGTCGAGCGCCGCGAACACCTCGCCCTTCCACTCCCGGTCGAGATGCGCGACCGCTGTGGAGGCTGCGTCGCCCGCGTCGTTCCAGCCCTCGAACGCGGCCACCATGACCGGGTCGATCAGCTCGGGAACCCCCTCGAGCTCGATCACCCAGTGCCTCCTTCCGAAGTTCCCTTTCGTACGGACCAACCTTACGGCTTTCCGTGTGCCCGCCCGCAGCCCCGTGCACGCCCGGGTGAACTTCGGCGAACCGGGGCATAGGCCGGACAACCGATGCTTCTTTCTGAAGATTCATCCGAGCTGTCATCGTATTTTTCGTTCTAACTCTGGACGATCACGCCTCCCCGACGCTATACATCGGATGACCGCATCAGGTCGGATGTACTTCTCAGGGAGCGTGCATGAGTCAGACCGTCACGGGGTTCGAGGTTCACGACATCCGTTTTCCCACCTCGGAACAGCTCGACGGCTCCGACGCCATGAACCCGGATCCCGACTACTCGGCCGCCTATGTGGTGCTGCGTACGGACACCGGAGCGGAGGGGCACGGATTCTGCTTCACGATCGGGCGGGGCAACGAGGTCACCGCCGCCGCCATCGAGGCGCTGCGGCCGTACGTACTCGGCAGACCGGCCCCGCTCACCGCGGCCGCTCTCGCCGCCCTCTACTTCGAGCTGACCCATGACTCCCAGCTCCGCTGGCTCGGCCCGGAGAAGGGCGTGATGCACATGGCCGCGGGCGCGGTCGTGAACGCCGCCTGGGACCTGGCCGCGAGCGCCGCGGGCAAGCCCGTCTGGGAGTTCCTCGCCGGCATGACGCCCGAGGAACTCGTCTCGCTCGTCGACTTCCGCTATCTCACCGACGCCCTCACCCCGGACGAGGCGCTGGCCATCCTGCGCGCCGCCGAGCCGGGCCGCGCCGAACGGGCCGCCCGGCTGCGCGCCGAGGGCTACCCCGCGTACACCACCTCGCCCGGCTGGCTCGGCTACTCCGACACCAAGCTCGTCACCCTCGCCCAGCAGGCCGTCGCCGACGGATTCGCGCAGATCAAGCTCAAGGTCGGCGGTGACCTGGAGGACGACATACGCCGGATGAAGCTGGCGCGCGCCGCCGTCGGCCCGGACATCCGGATCGCCGTCGACGCCAACCAGCGCTGGGACGTCGCCGACGCGGTCCGCTGGATGGCTGCCCTCGCCCCGTACGAACCGCACTGGATCGAGGAGCCCACCAGCCCCGACGACATCCTCGGCCACGCCGCCGTACGGGCCGGTCAGCCGGTCAAGGTGGCCACCGGCGAGCATGTCGCCAACCGGGTCATGTTCAAGCAGCTTCTCCAGGCCGAGGCCGTCGACTACGTTCAGATCGACGCGGCCCGGGTGGCCGGCGTCAACGAGAATCTGGCGATCCTGCTGCTCGCCGCCAAGTACGGCAGACCCGTCTGCCCGCACGCCGGCGGGGTCGGGCTCTGCGAACTCGTCCAGCATCTCTCGATGTTCGACTACGTCGCCGTCTCCGGGAGCTGGGAGGACCGGGTCATCGAGTACGTCGACCACCTCCACGAGCATTTCGCCGACCCCGTGGTGATCACCTCAGGACGCTATGAGGCGCCGAGCGCGCCGGGCTTCTCCGCCCGCATGCTCCCCGGGTCGATCGCCGCACACAGCTATCCGGAGGGGCCCGTCTGGCAGGCCCGCCGCAGCACCACAGAGGAGAGCAACCGATGACGGACGTACGGGACTTCGAGGGGCTCGGCGCCTTGGTGACCGGCGGTGCATCGGGCATCGGCGCGGCCATCGCCACGCTGCTGCTGGCCCGGGGCGCTCAGGTCGCCGTACTGGACCGCGACTGCGCGGGCGCGCCCGCCGGGACCCTGGCGCTCAAGGCGGACGTCACCGACGACGAGGCGGTACGGACCGCCGTGGACACCGCCGCCGCGGAGTTCGGCGGGCTGCACACGGTGGTCTCCAACGCCGGACTCGGCGCCATCGGAACGGTCGCGGACAACCCCGACGAGGAGTGGCGGCGGGTCCTCGACATCAACGTCCTCGGCATGGTCCGCACCGCCCGGCACGCCCTGCCCCATCTGCGCCGCTCGGCGCCCGAGCGGCCCGGCTGCGTCTCGATCACCCAGACCTGCTCGATCGCCGCCACCGCCGGACTGCCGCAGCGTGCCCTCTACAGCGCCAGCAAGGGCGCGGTGCTGTCGCTGACTCTGGCGATGGCCGCGGACCACGTCCGCGAGGGCATCCGGGTCAACTGCGTCAACCCCGGCACCGCCGACACCCCCTGGGTGGGCCGGCTGCTCGACCAGGCCGCGGACCCCGAGGCCGAACGCGCCGCCCTCGAAGCCCGCCAGCCCACCGGACGGCTTGTCGCCGCGGCCGAGGTCGCCGCCGCCGTCGCCTATCTCGCCAGCCCCGCCGCGGCCGCCGTCACGGGGACGGCGCTCGCGGTCGACGGCGGAATGCAGGGACTGCGCCTGCGGCCCGCCAACTGAGCCGCACCTCACCCATCAAGGAATCGGGACATCATGCAGCGACACCTCACGGGACGCACCGCCCCGCACAGACTTCCACTCCGGCGGCTCCGTACGACGGGAGCCTCGGCCTGCGCCGTCGTCCTCGCCGTCGCGGCGCTGGCCGGCTGCAACCGTGACCAGGGCAGCGACGCCGCGGGCGGCGGCAAGGTCGGTATCGACCTGCCGCGCAGCGACAGCGACTTCTGGAACTCGTACCAGCAGTACATCGAGAAGGGCGTCGACGCGGGCACGGTCGACGCGCTCTCCCTGACCAACTCGCAGAACGACATCGGAAAGCTCGTCTCCAATGTCCAGGTCTTCACCGACCAGGGCGCCAAGGCCGTCATCATGGCCCCGCAGGACACCGGCGCGATAGCCGAGACGCTCCAGACGCTGAGCGACAAGAAGATCCCCGTCATCAGCGTGGACACCCGCCCCGACAAGGGCGATGTCTACATGGTCGTACGGGCCGACAACCGCGCGTACGGCGAGAAGGCCTGCCAGTACCTGGGCGAGCAGCTCAAGGGCAAGGGCAAGGTCGTCGAGTTCCAGGGCGACCTCGCCTCCATCAACGGGCGGGACCGCTCCGAGGCGTTCAAGTCCTGCATGGACCAGAAGTTCCCCGGTATCCAGGTCTTCGAGCTGGCCACCGAGTGGAAGGGCGATGTGGCCTCCGCCAAGCTCCAGTCCACGCTGGCCGCCCACCCCGACATCAACGGCATCTACATGCAGGCCGGCGGTGTCTTCCTGCAGCCGACCCTCGCCCTGCTGGAGCAGAAGAAGCTCCTCAAGGCGCCCGGCACCCCGGGGCACATCACGATCATCTCCAACGACGGCATCCCCGAGGAACTGGACGCCATCCGCGAGGGGAAGATCGACGCCACCGTCTCCCAGCCGGCCGACCTCTACGCCAACTACGCGCTGTACTGGGCCAAGCAGGCACTCGCGGGCGTGACTCCCAAGGAAGGCCCGACCGACCACGACTCCACCATCATCAAGATCCCGAACGGCTTCGAGGACCAGCTCCCCGCGCCGCTCGTGACCAAGGACAACGTGGACGACCCGAAGCTGTGGGCCAACCAGTTGGAGAAGAAGAGCTAGCGATGGACTCCAAGCGGCAGGAAGCTCCGGCTGCGGTACACGCGGAAGGCATCGTCAAGCGCTTCGGTCCCACCCTGGCGCTCGACGGTGTCCGGCTCACCGTGCGACCCGGTGAGTCCCACGCTCTCGTGGGACGCAACGGCGCGGGCAAGTCCACCCTGGTCAGCGTGGTCACCGGGCTGCACAGGCCGGACGCGGGCCGGGTGACCTTCGGCGGCGAGCCCGCACCGGCCTTCGGCGACACCACGGCCTGGCAGTCCAAGGTCGCCTGCGTCTACCAGAAATCGATGGTGGTCCCCGACCTGACCGTCGCGGAGAATCTGTTCCTGAACCACTACGGCCTGGACCGGGCCGCCGGGGGATCCGGCGGCCGGTTCATCAGCTGGCGCGGGCTGCGTGCCCGGGCGCGGGCGCTGCTCGCGGAGTACGGAGTCGATGTCGACCCCAACGCCCGCGCCAAGGATCTCCCGGTCGAGCAGCGGCAGTTCGTCGAGATCGCACGGGCGCTGTCCTTCGGGGCCCGGCTGATCATCCTCGACGAGCCCACCGCGCAGCTCGACGCCCGAGGTATCCAGCGGCTCTTCGACAAGCTCCGCGAACTGCGGAGCCAGGGAGTGGCGTTCCTGTTCATCTCCCACCATCTCCAGGAGGTGTACGACCTGTGCACCGCCGTCACCGTCTACCGTGACGCCCGGCATGTGCTGACCGCCCCGGTCGCCGAGCTGTCGAAGGCGGATCTGGTGTCGGCGATGACCGGGGAGTCCGCGGGCACGGCCGTGGCCTGGCACGCCGCGCGGAAAACCGCGCCGGAGACGGAGGCCGCGCCCGTACTGGAGGCCGAAGGGCTCGCCCTGGACGGCGAGTTCGAGCCGCTGGATCTCGCCGTACGGCCGGGCGAGGTGCTCGGTCTCGCGGGTTCCGCGGCCAGCGGCAACACGGCGCTCGGCGAGACCCTGGTGGGGATGCGCGCGCCGACCGCGGGGCGGATCGCCGTACGGGGACGTACGGTCAAGCCCGGCAGCGTCCCGCACGCGCTGGACGCCGGCATCGGCTACATCCCCGAGGAGCGGCACCGCCAGGGCCTCGTCCTGGACCGCAGCGTCGCCGAGAACGCCACGCTGACGGTCACCGACCAGCTCGGCCCCTGGGGGACCGTACTGCCGTCGCGGACCCGGGAGTTCGCCCAGGGCATGATCGATTCGCTGGACATCAAGACCCAGGGGCCCGAGCAGCCGGTCTCGGGGCTGTCCGGCGGCAATCAGCAGAAGGTCGTCGTCGCCCGCGCCCTGGCGCGCGGCCCGAGCGCGCTGGTCGCGCTGCGGCCCACCGCGGGCGTCGATGTGAAGTCGAAGGACTCGCTGCTCGGCGTGGTGCGCAGGGTGGCGGACGAGGGCAGCGCGGCCGTGATCATCTCGGACGAGCTGGACGATCTGCGGGTGTGCGACCGGGTGCTCGCCCTGTTCCACGGCCGCGTGGTGGCGTCGTTCGGAAGCGGGTGGACCGACGGGGAACTCGTCGCCGCCATGGAAGGTGTGGGAGAGCGGGAATGACCGGGACGATACGACCGCCGGTGGCGGAACAGACGGCCGCGGCGGCCAAGGCGCCGGGGCGGCTCCAGCTCATCCGGTGGAGCGACTTCTCGCTGGTGCCGGTGATCCTGGTGCTGATGGTGATCGGCTTCATCGTCTCGCCGGTCTTCCTCACCTCCAGCAATCTGATCAGTGTCGTCCAGCAGTCCTCGGAGCTGAGCCTGCTGGTCCTCGGCCAGGCGCTGATCCTGATCTGCGGCCGGATGGACCTGTCGCTGGAGTCGACGATCGGTATCGCGCCGGTCGTCGCCATGTGGCTGGTGCTGCCCACGGAGGGCGGCCGGTTCGCCGGACTCGGTCTGCTGCCGGTCTGGATGGCCATCCCCGCCTGTCTGCTGGTCGGTCTGGCCATCGGGGCGATCAACGGCTTCCTGATGCTGAAGCTGCGGGTCAACGGCTTCATCGCGACCCTCGGCATGCTCACCATGCTGCGCGGTCTGCACATCGGTATCACCGAGGGCAAGTCGATCACCGATGTCCCGGAGTCCTTCCGGTACCTGGGCAAGACCGACTGGCTGGGGGCCCCGGCCGCGGTCTGGATCTGTCTGGCGCTGTTCGCCGTCGGCGGCGCGGCGCTGGCCTGGCTGCGGCACGGGCGGTCGCTGTACGCCATCGGCGGCAACCCGGAGGCGGCCCGCGCCGCCGGTATCCGGGTGGACCGGGTCACCTGGATCGTGCTGGCCATCGGCGGGCTGCTGGCGGCCTTCGCGGGCATCCTCTACACCGGCCACTACGGGTCGGTCGCGGCCACCCAGGGCAACGGCTGGATCTTCCAGGTCTTCGCCGCGGCCGTCATCGGCGGGATCAGCCTCAAGGGCGGGCGCGGCACGCTCTTCGGGGCGCTGACGGGTGTGCTGACCCTTCAGCTCGTGGTGAATGTGATGACGCTCGGGGGAGTGCCCGCGCTCTGGAACCAGTTCCTCAACGGCGCGATCATCATCGTCGCGCTGGTCATCTCGCGCTTCGCGAGCGGGGAGAAGCAGGACTGACCGTACGTAACGCCGCCTTGGGCCCGTACGTACCGCCGCTCCCGGCCCCTGAGACCCGCTGGTCTCAGGGGCCTCAGGCGTCTCAGAGGGTCGACCTCAGCCACATCTCCACACTCGCGATGTGTACGGTCGCCCAGGACCTGGCCGCTTCGGCGTCCCGGTCCCTGAGCGCCGCCAGGATCGCCCGGTGCTCGTGGAGCGTACGGCTGACCGCGTCCTCCTGGGTCAGCCCGCGCCAGATCCTGGCCCGGGTGGTCGGCCCCGAGAGCCCGTCCAGCAGCGAGCAGAGCACCGAGTTCCCCGACGACTGCACGATGCCCCGGTGGAACTCCAGATCCGCCGCGACGAGCTGCTCCACCGAGGGCCAGGCCCCGAGCTCGTCCAACTGTGCGTCCAGGACGTCCAGTTCGGCCGCCGTGATCCGCGCGCTCGCCATCGCAGTGGCGGCCGGCTCCAGGATCCGGCGTACGGCGAGGAACTCCAACACGGTGTCGTCCCGGTGGAAGTCCACCACGAAGCTGAGTGCCTCCAGCAGGAGTTGGGGGTCGAGGCTCGTGACATACGTGCCGTCGCCCTGCCGTACGTCGAGGATGCGGATCAGCGACAGCGCCCGTACCGCCTCGCGCAGCGAGTTGCGCGACAGCCCCAGATCGGCGGCGAGTTCGCTCTCCTTCGGGAGGCGGTCTCCCGGCCGCAGCGCACCGGAGACGATCATCCCCTTGATCTTCTCGATGGCCTCGTCGGTGACTGCCATGGCGACCTCCATACATCCGATGTATCGGCCTTCATTATGCGTCCCGGAAGCCGGAGAAGGGGCGCCCCGGAAAAGGAGCGCCCCTCGATTTCGTACATCTGTCATGCCGTACGGATGTGCCGTCGCGCCGAAATGCCCCTGCGTATCGCGCGGATGTACGGATTGTGCCGTCGCACCAGGACCCGTCGCCGGGCCGGGTCAGCCGGGGATCAGCCGGGGCGTCGGCTCGGGCCGACGACCGTCGGTGCCGGTCAGCCGTCGCCGTCGTCGAGCCAGCCCATGGTGCGGTCGACGGCCTTGAGCCAGTACTTGTACTCGCGGTCGCGGGTCGCCGCGTCCATCCGCGGCGTCCACTCGGCGGCCCTGCGCCAGTTGGCACGCAGCGCGTCGGTGTCCGGCCAGAAGCCCACCGCCAGACCGGCGGCATAGGCGGCGCCGAGACAGGTGGTCTCGGAGACCATCGGCCGCACCACCGGCGCGTCCAGGACATCGGAGAGCGTCTGCATCAGCAGATTGTTGCCGGTCATCCCGCCGTCGACCTTGAGCGCGGTCAGCTCCACCCCGGAGTCCTTGGACATGGCGTCGCTGATCTCCCGGGTCTGCCAGGCCGTGGCCTCCAGCACCGCGCGGGCCAGATGCGCCTTGGTGACATAGCCGGTCAGTCCGGCGATCACCCCGCGGGCGTCCGCGCGCCAGTGCGGCGCGAACAGACCGGAGAAGGCGGGTACGAAGTACGCGCCGCCGTTGTCGTCGACCGAGGCCGCCAGGGCCTCGATCTCGGCCGCGGAGCCGATCAGCCCCAGTTGGTCGCGCATCCACTGCACCAGCGCGCCCGTGACGGCGATGGCCCCCTCCAGGGCGTACACCGCGGGCTCGTCACCGATCCGGTAGCCGACGGTCGTCAGCAGCCCGCTGTACGAATTGACGGGCTTGGCGCCGGTGTTCATCAGCATGAAAGTGCCGGTGCCGTACGTCGACTTGGCCTCGCCCTCGGCGTAACAGGCCTGCCCGAAGAGCGCCGCCTGCTGGTCGCCGAGCGCCGACGCGACCGGCACACCGTCGAGGACGCCGCCCTTGGCCGTGCCGTACACCTCGGACGAGGACCGGATCTTCGGCAGGACCGCGGCCGGCACCCCCATCGAGGAGAGGATCTTGGGATCCCATTCGAGGGTGCGCAGATTCATCAGCATCGTGCGGGAGGCGTTGGTGACATCCGTGACATGAGCGCCGCCGTGGGCTCCGCCGGTCAGATTCCAGATGACCCAGGAGTCCATCGTGCCGAAGAGGATCTCCCCGCGCTCGGCGCGCTCCCGCAGACCCTCGACATTGTCCAGCAGCCAGCGGATCTTCGGGCCCGCGAAGTAGCTGGACAGCGGCAGGCCCGTCTCACGGCGGAACCGGTCCTGGCCGACATTGCGGCCCAGCTCCCGGCAGAGCGCGTCGGTACGGGTGTCCTGCCACACGATGGCGTTGTGGACGGGCTCGCCGGTGTTCCGGTCCCAGAGCAGGGTGGTCTCGCGCTGATTGGTGATCCCGATCGCGCGGACATCGGCGGAGGTGATCCCCGCCTTCGCCACCGCGCCCGCCACGACCTCCCGCACATTGGCCCGGATCTCGACCGCGTTGTGCTCCACCCACCCCGGCCTCGGGAAGATCTGCTCGTGCTCCTTCTGGTCGACCGCGACGATCCGGCCCTCCCGGTCGAAGACGATGCAGCGGCTCGACGTGGTGCCCTGGTCGATGGCCGCGATGAACGGCCCGGCCGCGCGGGCGGTGCCGGTGGTGGTTGCGTCGCTCACGGTGTCCGCTCCTGCTCGGTGCGCGCGGGATCCGCTCCCGGAACCCCGTCCCCTACCGATGATCCGCCATCCGGCCCCGGACCGCCCGGTGCCGGTGCTGCCGCACGCCGCGGATCTTGTCCGCTCGCCGGGATGCACCACCACGAAGGGGCCCGCCCGGCTACGCTGGCCGGGTGCGTCTTCGATCAGAGGGCGCAAAGCCGACAGCCGTCGCATCCCCGGGAGTACTTTCATGGCCTCGTCGCCGACCCCGTCCACCGACAGCCGGACCCGTATCCAAGCCCTCCGTGAGGCACTCGCCACCCGGGTGGTGGTGGCCGACGGCGCGATGGGCACGATGCTCCAGGCGCAGGATCCGACGTTGGAGGACTTCCAGAATCTGGAGGGCTGCAACGAGATCCTGAATGTGACACGCCCGGACATCGTCCGGTCCGTCCACGAGGCGTACTTCTCGGTCGGTGTGGACTGCGTGGAGACGAACACCTTCGGTACGAATTACGCGGCCCTCTCCGAGTACGACATCCCCGAGCGGGTCTTCGAACTGTCCGAGGCGGGCGTGCGGATCGCCCGTGAGGTCGCCGACGAGTTCACGGCCTCCACCGGGCAGCAGCGCTGGGTGCTGGGCTCCATGGGCCCGGGCACGAAGCTGCCCACGCTGGGGCACGTCCCGTACCTCACCCTGCGCGACGCCTACCAGCAGAACGCCGAGGGCATGATCGTGGGCGGCGCCGACGCGCTGCTGGTGGAGACCACCCAGGACCTGCTCCAGACGAAGGCCGCCGTCCTCGGCGCGCGCCGCGCGCTGGCCGCCACCGGCACCGACCTGCCGGTCATCTGCTCCGTGACGGTCGAGACGACCGGCACCATGCTGCTCGGCTCGGAGATCGGCGCGGCGCTGACCGCGCTGGAGCCGCTGGGCATCGACATGATCGGCCTGAACTGCGCGACCGGCCCGGCGGAGATGAGCGAGCACCTGCGCTATCTGGCCCGGCACTCCCGTATCCCGCTGTCCTGCATGCCGAACGCGGGCCTTCCGGTCCTCGGCAAGGACGGCGCGCACTACCCGCTGTCGGCCGGTGAGCTGGCGGACGCGCAGGAGACCTTCGTACGGGAGTACGGGCTGTCCCTGGTGGGCGGCTGCTGCGGTACGACGCCGGAGCATCTGCGCCAGGTCGTCGAGCGGGTACGGGGCGCGGCGCTGACGGAGCGCGAGCCGCACCCGGAGCCGGGCGCCGCCTCCCTCTACCAGACCGTGCCGTTCCGGCAGGACGCCTCGTACCTCGCGATCGGCGAGCGGACCAACGCCAACGGGTCGAAGAAGTTCCGCGAGGCCATGCTGGACGGCCGCTGGGACGACTGTGTGGAGATGGCCCGGGACCAGATCCGCGAGGGCGCGCATCTGCTGGACCTCTGTGTGGACTATGTCGGCCGCGACGGTGTCGCCGACATGGCCGAGCTGGCGGGGCGCTTCGCCACCGCCTCCACCCTGCCGATCGTGCTGGACTCGACCGAGCTGAAGGTGATCGAGGCCGGTCTGGAGAAGCTGGGCGGCCGTGCCGTGATCAACTCGGTGAACTACGAGGACGGGGACGGCCCGGAGTCACGGTTCGCGAAGGTCACCGAGCTGGCGGTGGAGCACGGCGCGGCGCTGATCGCGCTGACCATCGACGAGGAGGGCCAGGCCCGTACCGTCGAGCACAAGGTCGCCATCGCCGAGCGCCTGATCACCGACCTCACCACCAACTGGGGTGTCCATGAGTCGGACATCCTCATCGACTGCCTCACCTTCACCATCTGCACCGGCCAGGAGGAGTCCCGGGGCGACGGCATCGCCACCATCGAGGCGATCCGCGAGCTGAAGCGCCGCCACCCCGAGGTGCAGACCACCCTCGGACTGTCGAACATCTCCTTCGGTCTCAATCCGGCCGCCCGGGTCGTGCTGAACTCGGTCTTCCTGGACGAGTGCGTCAAGGCGGGGCTCGACTCCGCGATCGTGCACGCCTCGAAGATCCTCCCCATCGCCCGGCTGGACGAGGAGCAGGTCAAGGTCGCGCACGATCTGATCTACGACCGGCGCAGCGAGGGGTACGACCCGCTCCAGAAGCTGATGGAGCTGTTCGAGGGCGTCAACACCAAGTCGATGAAGGACGGCCGGGCCGAGGAACTGCTGGCGCTGCCGCTGGACGAGCGCCTTCAGCGGCGCATCATCGACGGCGAGAAGAACGGCCTGGAGACGGACCTCACCGAGGCGCTGGAGAGCCGCCCGGCCCTGGACATCGTCAACGACACGCTGCTGGAAGGCATGAAGGTCGTCGGCGAGCTGTTCGGCTCCGGCCAGATGCAGCTTCCGTTCGTGCTCCAGTCCGCCGAGGTCATGAAGACCGCGGTGGCGTTCCTGGAACCGCACATGGAGAAGACCGACGCCGAGGGCAAGGGCACGATCGTGCTGGCCACCGTCCGCGGGGACGTCCATGACATCGGCAAGAACCTGGTCGACATCATCCTCTCCAACAACGGCTACAACGTGGTGAATCTGGGCATCAAGCAGCCCGTCTCCGCGATCCTGGAAGCCGCCGAGGAGCACAAGGCGGATGTCATCGGGATGTCCGGTCTGCTGGTGAAGTCGACCGTGATCATGAAGGAGAACCTGGAGGAGCTGAACCAGCGCAAGCTGGCCGCCGACTACCCGGTCATCCTCGGCGGCGCCGCCCTCACCCGCGCCTATGTCGAGCAGGATCTGCACGAGATCTACGAGGGCGAGGTCCGCTACGCGCGCGACGCCTTCGAGGGCCTGCGGCTGATGGACGCCCTGATCGCGGTCAAGCGCGGGGTGCCCGGCGCGGTCCTCCCCGAGCTGAAGCAGCGCCGGGTCAGGGCGACGGCAGGCACGGTGGTCGAGGAACGCCCCGAGCAGGGCGCGGCCCGCTCGGACGTCGCCGTCGACAATCCCGTACCCGCCCCGCCGTTCTGGGGCACTCGCGTCGTCAAGGGCATCCAGCTCAAGGAATACGCCTCGTGGCTGGACGAGGGTGCCCTCTTCAAGGGCCAGTGGGGCCTCAAGGAAGCCCGCAAGGGCGGCCCCAGCTACGAGGAGCTGGTCGAGAGCGAGGGCAGGCCCCATCTGCGCGGCTGGCTCGACCAGCTGCACACCCAGAACCTGCTCGAAGCCGCCGTCGTGTACGGCTACTTCCCCTGCGTGTCCAAGGGCGACGACCTGATCATCCTCAACGACGACGGCTCCGAGCGCACCCGCTTCACCTTCCCGCGACAGCGCCGCGGCCGCCGGCTCTGCCTCGCGGACTTCTTCCGTCCCGAGGAGTCGGGCGAGACCGATGTGGTGGGCCTCCAGGTCGTCACCGTCGGCTCGAAGATCGGTGAGCGTACGGCCGAGCTGTTCGAGTCCGACGCCTACCGCGACTACCTCGAACTGCACGGCCTCTCCGTCCAGCTCGCCGAGGCCCTCGCCGAGTACTGGCACGCCCGGGTCCGCTCCGAGCTGGGCTTCGCCGGTGAGGACCCGGCCGAGGTCGAGGACATGTTCGCCCTGAAGTACCGGGGCGCCCGCTTCTCGCTCGGCTACGGAGCGTGCCCCGACCTGGAGGACCGGGCCAAGATCGCCGCGCTGCTGGAGCCCGAGCGGATCGGTGTCCAGCTCTCGGAGGAGTTCCAGCTCCACCCCGAGCAGTCCACCGACGCCATCGTGATCCACCACCCCGAGGCCAAGTACTTCAACGCACGCTGAACCCGGCCGGACCCCGGGCCGCGGCGGGATCGCGGATACCGTTCGGCGCGGCGCCCGGACGAGTCGTACACTTATCGGTCCAGTGCAGGCCGGTCGCCTGTCCCGGCGGGGTACCCCCGTGGGAAAGGTGACCGGCCTTCTCGTCCCTCATGGAGGTGTGCCGGATGACCAGTACGGTCCCCGCGTCCTTGACCCGTACGGCCGAAGGGTCGGCCCTCGACGCAGTCCTGCTCGACATGGACGGCACCCTGGTCGACACCGAGGGATTCTGGTGGGACGCCGAGGTGGAGGTCTTCAAAGCCCTCGGACATGTCCTCGACGAGACCTGGCGCGATGTGGTGGTGGGCGGACCCATGACCCGCAGCGCGACCTTCCTGATCGAGGCCACCGGCGCCGCCATCACCCTCGCCGAACTGACCGTACTGCTCAACGACACCTTCGAGGACCGCATCGGGCGCGGCGTACCGCTGATGCCCGGCGCGACGCGCCTGCTCACCGAACTGGCCGCGCACGAGGTGCCCACCGCCCTGGTCTCCGCCTCGCACCGGCGCATCATCGACCGCGTCCTGGCCTCCCTCGGGCCCGAGTACTTCTCGCTCACCGTCGCGGGCGACGAGGTGCCCCGTACCAAACCCCACCCCGACCCCTATCTGCTGGCCGCCCGCGGTCTGGGCGCCGATCCCACGCGGTGTGCGGTCATCGAGGACACCGCCACCGGGGTCGCCGCCGCCGAGGCCGCCGGCTGCCGGGTCGTCGCCGTACCGTCCGTCGCGCCGATCGCGCCCGCCGCGGGACGGATCGTGGTCGGTTCGCTCGAAGAGGTGGATCTGGTATTTCTGCGCGGGATGATGACGCGAGGACACTGATCCGCGTACAGAGCGTCGCACCGGAATACGGACGGAAACTCTGGGCATTGGCGCGGGTATTTTCCGTTACCCTCGCGGCGGGCAATCGCCGTCCCGCTAAACGAATCCCGGAGTGAGCTTTATCACTTGCGCTCTCGTCGACAGGCGCGGGCGGGGCTGCTCCATGGCCGCCGGGGCCGGGTCTTCCCGTGCCCTTGTGTCCGGATTGGTGGAGGCGTGTACGAAACATTCCGGTGCTCGTATATCCACACGCCGCTATTGCCGATCACTGTGTGATTACGTTTCAGATCAGGCCCGTTCCGGCAATACCGGAGCCTCCGACTAATCTCGTCGCGAGCACTTCGCCGCATCAACGACGTGTCCCGACGGCCCACCAAGTCGCCATGCACACAGGACCGATCGCCCTGTATCCCGGCCCGATCGCACTGCCCCGAACGGGTGGGCGCGGCGGAGTCTCCGATAGCACCGCTGTATCTCAGTGCCGGATGAGGGAGTACGTCCAGGATGAACCGCAAGACTTTGGCGCTGTCGGCCGTGATCGGCCTGCTTGCGCCCGTGCTCGCCGGTTGCGGCGGCTCGGACGGTGGGTCCGACGGCGGTGATGCCATTGTCGTGGGCACCACGGATCAGTACATCGCCACACCGGAGGGCCCCGCCCCGCTGGACCCGGCCTACGCGTACGACACCGGTTCCTGGAACGTGCTCCGCCAGACCATCCAGACGCTGATGCACGTACCGCGCGGTGGCGGAGCGCCGGTGCCCGAGGCCGCCTCCCGGTGCGGATTCACCGACCGGGAGAACGAGAGCTACCGCTGCACCCTGCGGGAGGGCCTCAAGTTCTCCAGCGGCGACCCCGTCACCGTCGAGGACGTGAAGTACTCCATCCAGCGCGTCCTGGACATCAAGGACCCCAGCGGTGTCTCCGGTCTGGTGAGCAATATCGACACCATGGAGACCAACGGCGACTCCGAGATCGTCTTCCATCTCAAGTCGCCCGACGCGACCTTCCCGTACAAGCTCTCCACCCCGCCGGCCGGCATCGTCAGCCGCAAGTCGTACGACCCGAAGAAGCTCCGCGACGGCTTCGGCGTCGACGGCTCGGGCCCGTACACCTTCAGGGCGGAAGTCAAGAACGACACCGTCGTCAAGGCGATCTTCACCAAGAACCCCGAGTACAAGGGCGATCTCACCCTTCAGAACAACAAGGTCGAGCTGGTGCCCTTCAAGGACGCCGACGACATGGGCACGGCGCTCGACTCCGGTGACATCGATGTGATGACCCGCGCCATGACGCCCGAGCAGGTCCAGGGGATGATCGACAACCCCAAGGAGAACATCCAGCTCACCGAGATGCCCGGCCTGGAGATCCGCTACCTCGCCTTCAACACCGACGCCCCGGTGGCCAAGGAGAAGGCGGTACGCCAGGCCATGGCGTACACCATCGACCGCGGCCAGCTCGTCACCAAGGTGTACGGCGCGATGGCCGAGCCGTTGTACTCGCCGATCCCGTCGAGCGTCGCGACGCACACCAACTCGTTCTTCAACAAGTACGGTGACGCGAATCCGGCCAAGGCCGCGCAGGTGCTGGAGGACGCCGGTATCACCACCCCGGTGAAGCTCACGCTGGACTACACCACCGACCACTACGGCGAAGCCACCGTCAAGGAGTTCGAGACCCTCCGGGAGCAGCTCAACAGCAGCAAGCTCTTCGATGTCTCGATCAAGGGCGAGGAGTGGAGCGTCTTCCGGCCGAACCAGACCAAGCGGGAGTACGCGATCTACGGCATGGGCTGGTTCCCGGACTTCCCGGACCCGGACACCTACGTCGGGCCCTTCTTCGACAAGGACAACTTCCTCAACACCCCGTACAACAACCCGAAGCTGCGCAACCAGCTCATCCCGCAGTCGCGCCGCGAGGCCGACCGCAGCGCCGCCTCGAAGACCTTCGCGGAGATCCAGGACATCGTCGCCGAGGAGGTGCCGGTGCTGCCGCTGTGGCAGGGCAAGCAGTACGTGGCCGCGCGTGACGACATCGCGCGGGTCGAGTGGGCGGTCAACTCGTCCGCGGAGCTGCAGCTCTGGGAGCTGCGCCGGGGTACGAGCGCGCCGTCCTCCTGACCGGGGAGCGAGCGGGCAGCAAACGTGAGGCCGGCCGGGGCACGCCCCGGCCGGCCTCTGCCGTTACCACTGCACGTGTGCTGCTTCCCTCCTACTGCTACTGCGCGCCGGGGCGCACCAGCCCGCTCTCGTACGCGTACACCGCCGCCTGCACCCGGTCACGCAGCCCCAGCTTGGTCAGCACATGCCCCACATGCGTCTTGACGGTGGTCTCGCTGACAAAGAGATCCGCGGCGATCTCCGCGTTCGACAGCCCGCGCGCCACCAGCTTGAGCACCTCGACCTCGCGCTCGGTGAGGGTGTGCAGGGTGTCGGGCACCGGCTCCTCGCCGGACGGAAGATGGTCCGCGTACTTGTCGAGCAGCCGGCGTGTGATGCTCGGCGCGAGCATCGCCTCGCCCGCCGCGACCACCCGGATCGCCTGCACCAGCTCGTTGGCGGGGGCGTCCTTGAGCAGAAACCCGCTGGCCCCGGCGCGCAGCGCCTCCACCACGTACTCGTCGAGATCGAAGGTCGTCAGGACCAGCACCTTCGCCGGACCGTCCCGGCCGGGGCCGGTGATCTGACGGGTCGCCTCCACCCCGTCCATCCGCGGCATCCGGATGTCCATCAGCACCACATCGGGCTGGAGCGCGCGGACCTGGTCGATGGCCTGGAGGCCGTCCCCGGCCTCGCCGACGACCGCGATGTCCTGCTCGGCCTCCAGGATCATCCGGAAGCCGGTGCGCAGCAGCGGCTGGTCATCGACCAGTAGGACGCGGACAGTCACGGGGAACTCCTTCACTAGACCGGCCCCATTCTGCCCTGACCGCCCCCGCCGTCATTCCGCCGGGCGCGAACCGCCCTGGGCGCTCTCGGGCGCCGGATCCGACGGCCGTACGCTCAGCGGATAGACCGGCGGCGTACCGCCGAATTCCGGACAGAAGGCCTGGTGGTCGCACCAGCCGCAGAGTTTGGTCGGCCGCGGCCGCCAGTCGCCCGTCTCGGTCGCCTCCCTGATCGCGTCCCACAGGGCCAGCAGCTTGCGCTCCACCCGCTTCAGATCCGCCTCCACCGGGTCGTACGTCACGACCTCGCCGCTGCCCAGATAGACGAGCTGGAGGCGGCGCGGCAGCACCCGCTTGAGCCGCCACACCACCAGCGCGTAGAAGGTCATCTGGAACAGCGCACCCTCCGCGTACTCCGGCCGGGGCGCCTTGCCCGTCTTGTAGTCGACGATCCGCACCTCGCCCGTCGGCGCCACATCGACCCGGTCGATCACCCCGCGCAGCCGCAGCCCCGACTCCAGCTCCGTCTCGACGAACAGCTCCCGCTCGGCGGGCTCCAGCCGCGTCGGATCCTCCAGCGCGAACCAGCGCTCCACCAGCTCCTCCGCCTGCCCCAGCCAGCGCGCCAGCCGCTCGCCCGCTTCGCCGGCCCCGCCTGCCCCGTCTTCTTCGTCTCGCGCGAACAGCTCGCCCAGCTCGGGACGGGACTTCAGCAGCCGGTCCCACTGACCGGGAATCAGCGCCTTCGCGCGCGGTGCCGTACGCTCCACGGCCGGGGCGTCGAAGAGCCGCTCCAGCACGGCATGCACCAGCGTGCCGCGCGTGGCCGCCTCGCTGGGCTTCTCCGGCAGCTTGTCGATCACCCGGAACCGGTACAGCAGCGGGCACTGCATGAAGTCGCTCGCCCGCGACGGCGAGAGCGAGGCGGGCGGCAGCGCGACAGGCGTCGGCGCCGAAGACGGCAGGCTCGTACTCATGACGCAAACCCTATGGCCCGACACTGACAGCGAGACCCTGTCCTGTGGGACCCCACCCAGCCGAATACCATCGACTACGGAGCCTCTCGCACTGGCATGATCGAGCGGGCGACGCTGCCGCGAACGAGACGCTGGCGCGAACGAAGGGAACCCGTGAAAGAGGACGACGAGAGCGGCGAGAGCAAGCGGCCGCAGCCCGGCGACGGGGACACGGGCTCCGACGGGCAGCCGGTGAAGCGGGAGGACCCGGGCGGCGGCATCCTCATGGGGCGCCCCTTCGGGGTGCCCGTCTATGTCGCCCCGAGCTGGTTCCTGGTGGCCGCGCTGATCACCTGGATCTTCGGCGGTCAGCTCGAACGCGTCCTGCCGGACCTGGGCGGACTGCGCTACCTGGTCTCCCTGTTCTTCGCGGTCGCCTTCTACGCCTCCGTACTCGTCCATGAACTCGCCCATACGGTCGCCGCGCTGCGCTACAAACTGCCGGTGCGCCGTATCCAGCTCCAGTTCTTCGGCGGAGTCTCCGAGATCGAGAAGGAATCCGAGACACCGGGCCGTGAATTCGTGCTGGCCTTCGTGGGACCTCTGCTCTCCCTGATCCTCGCGGGTCTCTTCTACCTCGGCCTGCTGGTCGTCGAGGCCGGTACGGTCCCCGGGGTCCTGCTCGCCGGGCTGATGGTCTCCAATCTGATCGTCGCCGTCTTCAACCTGCTGCCCGGCCTCCCGCTGGACGGCGGCCGGATGCTGCGCGCGGTCGTCTGGAAGATCACCGGCAAGCCCATGAGCGGCACCGTCGCCGCCGCCTGGGTCGGCCGCGGCCTCGCCGTCGCGGTCCTCATCGGCCTTCCGCTGCTCACCCAGACCGGAGCGCTCGGCACATCCGCGTCGCAGGTCAGCGGCATGGAGACGGTCACCGACGCGCTGCTCGCGGCCATCCTCGCCGCGATCATCTGGACCGGCGCGGGCAACAGCCTGCGAATGGCCAGGCTCCGCGAACACCTCCCCGAACTCCAGGCGCGCGCTCTCACCCGCCGTGCGGTGCCCGTCGAGTCGAGCACCCCGCTGTCCGAGGCGCTGCGCCGCGCCAACGAGGCGGGCGCCCGCGCACTGGTCATCGTCGACGGCCATGGCGATCCGACCGCCCTGGTACGGGAGTCGGCGATCGTCGGAGTCCCGCAGCACCGCCGCCCCTGGGTCGCGGTGAGCGGGCTCGCGCAGGACCTCACGGAGGGCATGAAGGTCCCCGCGGAACTGGCGGGCGAGGCCCTCCTGGACCGCCTCAGGGCCAATCCGGCGACGGAGTACCTGGTGCTGGAGGAGTCCGGCGCGATCTACGGAGTCCTCTCGACGGCCGACGTCGAGCGGGCCTTCGTATCCGCGATGGCCCGCCCTCAGTAGCTTCCCGGCTCCCGCACGGCCGCCGGCGAGTGAGCCGAAGGGCGCCGGCCGCTGTCGAAAGGGAGGCAGTGCTCGATATGCGGCTCCGCCGCGCGGGCGCAGGGCAGCGAGGTACGAGCGGACCGAGCACGGTCGACCGTCGACAGGGGCTTGAGACGCCCGGAGGCGAACCGAGCCCCTGAAAACAGGCACTAAGGTGGAAGGCATGTCCGAACCGACCGGTGCCGCCCGCCGACGCGGGCCCTTCAAGGTCGGGGACCAGGTCCAGCTCACCGACCCCAAGGGACGCCACTACACGTTCACGCTCGAAGCCGGGAAGAACTTCCACACCCACAAAGGGTCCTTCCCGCACGACGAGCTGATCGGTGCTCCCGAGGGCAGTGTTGTCCGTACCACGGGAAACGTCGCCTACCTCGCGCTGCGCCCCCTGCTCCCCGACTATGTCCTGTCCATGCCCCGCGGCGCCGCCGTGGTCTACCCGAAGGACGCCGGCCAGATCCTGGCCTTCGCCGATATCTTCCCCGGCGCGCGCGTCGTCGAGGCAGGTGTGGGCTCCGGCTCGCTCAGCAGCTTCCTGCTGCGTGTCATCGGCGACCAGGGCATGCTGCACTCCTACGAGCGCCGCCAGGACTTCGCCGAGATCGCCCAGCAGAACGTGGAGCGCTACTTCGGCGAACCCCACCCGGCCTGGCAGCTCACCGTGGGTGACCTTCAGGACAACCTGTCGGACACGGATGTCGACCGCGTGATTCTGGACATGCTCGCCCCCTGGGAGTGCATCGAGGCCGTCTCCAAGGCCCTCGTCCCCGGCGGCATCCTCTGCGCCTATGTCGCGACGACCACCCAGCTCGCCCGCACCGTCGAGACGATCCGGGAGTTCGGCACCTTCAACGAGCCGGCCGCCTGGGAGTCGATGATCCGCAACTGGCATGTCGAGGGCCTCGCCGTACGTCCCGACCACCGCATGATCGGCCACACCGGCTTCCTCGTGACCGCCCGCAGGCTCGCGGACGGTGTGGAGCCGCCCCTGCGCCGCCGTAGGCCCGCCAAGGGCGCGTACGGAGACGACTACGAGGGTCCGGGCAGCGGCTCCCGGAGCTGACCCGCCACCGAACCCTCAACTACGACAACACGGCCGCCCAGTTCCCCCACCGGAGAGGGGAACTGGGCGGCCGCGGCTTCGGGTTGGTCTTACGGACCCCACTGTTCCGCCTCCCTGTGACGTGTGGCACGATGCTGTCTCCCTCCCACCGTTGGCCACCTCCCACCGTTGGTCACTCGACGGCACCCCTCACAGGAGACACTCCGCGTGCAGATCTCCGACGTCCCGGACCTCGCGCACACCCGGCCCCACCCCATGCACTGGCTCGCGACGGCCACCGCGATGGCCGGTGTCGTGGCCCTGGCGGGCCTGTTGCAGCCCGGCCCCGCCACCGCCTCCCAGGACGGCTCCAAGCCCACGAAGGCCGCACCGGAGGCCGCCCCGCTGCCCGCACCCGATCCGGCCGCGGTGGACTACCCGCTGGCATGCGGGGGAGCGGACACCGTCGTGGCGCGCCAGGCATCCGGAGACATCGACGGGGACCGGAATCCCGAGACCGTGGCCGCGGTCCGCTGCGCCGCGGGCTCAGGAACCCCGCCCCAGGGCGTATACGTACTGACCAGAGGCGCGGACGGCAAACCGAGAATCGTGGCGACCCTGGTCGACCCCAAGGACAAGCGGAGCGTCGGTTCCGACTTCGCGATCCGTGACCGAGTGATTCTCGCCACTCTGCTCGGCTACTCCAGCCCCGATGTGCCGAGCTGCTGCCCCGACGAGGAAGAGCACGTCACCTGGCAGTGGCAGAACGCCGCCTTCGTCCGCGCCGTACAGCCCTGAGCGCGTACCGAGGCACGTACCGAACAGCCCCGAGCACGTACCGAGTAGCCCTGAGGACCTACGAGGGGCCCTGAGCGCGGAGTGCGCGACCGGTCGCAGCGGGTCGACCGGGGTCCGTGATACCGCTCACTGCGGTTCCGCGTCGGGCCCGTACACCTCTACGCTGTCCGAAACGCGACGTACGTGAATACAGTCCCCCGGGCACTCCCTGGCGGAGTCGACGACATCGCGCAGCAGTGTCAGCGGCACCGGTGTGGTGGCACCGGGGGACTGGAGCAGTTCGTCCCCGGGGCTCTTCACATAGGCGAGGCCGTCGATGTCCAGCTCGAAGACCTCGGGAGCATACTGGGCACAGATCCCGTCCCCGGTGCAGAGGTCCTGGTCGATCCAGACCTCAAGCGGCTCACCGGACTCGGTGACGCCTTCGGTGGGAGCCTGCTGCTGCACGGTCATCTCTCCTGCCGTTTGCCGCACCGGGCGATGCGTAGTGAAGTAAGTCGCGCAAGCCCTGACGGGTGTTGAACACTTCGACGATACAACCGGCAGCTTTCTGATGTTCCTGGGTGGGTATTCCCCTGGCGTGAGGGACAGCGCAAGGGTGAAGATCGGACACACCCCGCAGTCTTTGTGATCTAGGGGTTTCAATCATCACCCACCCAGGTAGGGTCAGGAAGCGTCCAGCTCCCCTTGGAGGAGGTGAGGACCGTGGCAGCCCACGACGACGACATCAACCGCGGCATCCGGCCGGGGCGGGGGTCTGAAGACCCAGCCGGCCAGGTTGCCTATCTCGAGCAGGAAATCGCCGTCCTGCGACGAAAGCTCGCCGACTCTCCGCGGCACACGAGGATTCTCGAAGAGCGGATCGTCGAGCTGCAGACGAACCTGGCGGGCGTGTCCGCGCAGAATGAGCGGCTCGCCAATACGCTGCGTGAGGCCCGCGACCAGATCGTGGCCCTCAAGGAAGAGGTCGACCGGCTCGCTCAGCCGCCGGCCGGTTTCGGCGTATTTCTGCAGGCCAACGAGGACGGCACCGCCGATATCTTCACCGGGGGCCGCAAGCTCCGGGTGAATGTCAGCCCCAGCGTCGAACTCGACCAGCTCAGGCGCGGCCAGGAAGTCATGCTCAACGAGGCCCTCAACGTGGTCGAGGCCATGGCGTACGAGCGCGCCGGGGACATCGTCACCCTCAAGGAAGTCCTTGAGGACGGCGAGCGCGCCCTGGTGATCGGGCACACCGACGAGGAACGGGTGGTGCGGCTCGCCGAGCCGCTGCTGGACATCACCATCCGCCCCGGCGACGCCCTTCTGCTCGAACCGCGCTCCGGCTACGTCTACGAAGTGGTCCCCAAGAGCGAGGTCGAGGAACTGGTCCTCGAAGAGGTCCCGGACGTCGACTACGACAAGATCGGCGGCCTCGGCGGCCAGATCGAGATGATCCGCGACGCGGTCGAGCTCCCGTATCTCCACCCCGACCTCTTCAAGGAGCACGAACTGCGGCCGCCGAAGGGCATCCTGCTCTACGGCCCGCCCGGCTGCGGCAAGACACTGATCGCCAAGGCCGTCGCCAACTCCCTTGCCAAGAAGGTCGCGGAAGTGACCGGCAGGCCCGCGGGAAAGAGCTACTTCCTCAACATCAAGGGTCCGGAGCTGCTGAACAAGTACGTCGGCGAGACCGAGCGGCACATCCGCCTGGTCTTCCAGCGTGCCCGTGAGAAGGCGAGCGAGGGCACCCCCGTCATCGTCTTCTTCGACGAGATGGAATCCCTCTTCCGCACCCGCGGATCCGGTGTCAGCTCGGACGTGGAGAACACCATCGTCCCGCAGCTCCTCGCCGAGATCGACGGTGTGGAGGGCCTGGAGAACGTCATCGTCATCGGCGCCTCCAACCGCGAGGACATGATCGACCCCGCGATCCTGCGCCCCGGCCGGCTCGATGTGAAGATCAAGATCGAGCGTCCGGACGCGGAGGCCGCGAAGGACATCTTCGCGAAGTACCTGACCGCCTCGCTCCCGCTGCACACGGACGACCTCTCCGAGCACAATGGATCCAAGGAGGCCGCCGCCCACGGAATGATCCAGTCCGTGGTCGAGCAGATGTACGCGGAGTCCGAGGAGAACCGCTTCCTCGAGGTCACGTACGCCAACGGCGACAAGGAAGTTCTCTATTTCAAGGACTTCAACTCCGGCGCGATGATCCAGAACATTGTCGACCGGGCCAAGAAGATGGCCATCAAGGCCTTCCTCGACCACAACCAGAAGGGCCTCCGGGTCTCCCATCTCCTCCAGGCTTGCGTGGACGAGTTCAAGGAGAACGAGGACCTGCCGAACACCACCAACCCGGACGACTGGGCCAGGATCTCCGGCAAGAAGGGCGAGCGGATCGTATTCATCCGTACGCTGGTCACCGGAAAGCAGGGCGCGGACACCGGTCGCTCCATCGACACGGTGGCGAACACCGGTCAGTACCTGTAAAAAGCAGCCCGGCTGCGGATGTCCGGAAGGGCGTCCGCAGCCGGTTGCTTTCCCCGCTCCTTCCACCACACCAGGCCAATGACGGAAATGATCTCCCCACCGGCGCGGAGGCGTTCTAGGCTCTTTCGTACCGCCGCGTGGCGGTACCCGGAGCCGGGGACCGCACACGTACTGAAGAAAGAGCGGTACTTGAGCGCCGCTTCCGGAGGGGAGCGCCGCCGGGCAAGGAGGGCCGCATGACCGTACGGCGAGTAATGGGCATCGAGACGGAGTACGGGATCTCCGTCCCGGGGCACCCGAACGCCAATGCCATGCTCACCTCGTCCCAGATCGTGAACGCCTACGCGGCGGCGATGCACCGGGCGCGCCGCGCCCGCTGGGACTTCGAGGAGGAGAACCCGCTGCGGGACGCCCGTGGCTTCGACCTCGCCCGCGAGACGGCCGATTCCAGCCAGCTCACCGACGAGGACATCGGCCTGGCCAATGTGATCCTCACGAACGGTGCGCGGCTGTACGTCGACCACGCCCACCCCGAGTACAGCTCCCCGGAGATCACCAACCCGCGTGACGCCGTCCTCTGGGACAAGGCGGGCGAGCGGATCATGGCGGAGGCCGCCGAGCGCGCGGCCCAGCTTCCCGGCGCCCAGCCGATCCACCTGTACAAGAACAACACCGACAACAAGGGCGCGTCGTACGGCACGCACGAGAACTACCTGATGAAGCGGGAGACCCCGTTCTCGGACATCGTGCGCCATCTGACGCCGTTCTTCGTCTCGCGGCAGGTCGTCACCGGCGCGGGCCGGGTCGGCATCGGCCAGGACGGGCACGAGCACGGCTTCCAGATCAGCCAGCGCGCGGACTACTTCGAGGTCGAGGTGGGGCTGGAGACGACCCTCAAGCGCCCCATCATCAACACCCGCGACGAACCGCACTCCGACGCCGAGAAGTACCGGCGACTGCATGTGATCATCGGTGACGCGAATCTGTCCGAGATCTCGACCTATCTCAAGCTCGGTACGACCGCGCTTGTGCTGTCGATGATCGAGGACGGCTTCATCAACGTCGATCTGGCCGTCGACCAGCCGGTCCGTACGCTCCACCAGGTCTCCCACGACCCCACGCTCGCCCGGCTGGTCACGCTCCGCAGCGGCCGCACACTCACCGCGGTCCAGCTCCAGATGGAGTACTACGAGCTGGCCAGGAAGTATGTCGAGGAGCGGTACGGATCCGACGCCGACGAGCAGACCAGGGACGTCCTTGGCCGGTGGGAGGACACGCTCAACCGGCTGGAGAACGATCCGATGAGCCTGTCCGGCGAGCTGGACTGGATCACCAAGCGGGAGATCCTGGAGGGCTACCGCCGCCGGGACAACGTCGACTGGGACGCGGCGCGGCTGCACCTCGTGGACCTCCAGTACGCCGACGTACGCCCCGAGAAGGGCCTGTACAACCGCCTGGCGGCCCGGGGCAGGATCAGCCTGCTGCTGGACGAGCAGGACGTCGAGCGGGCCAGGACGAAGCCTCCAGAGGACACCAGGGCGTACTTCCGCGGCCGGTGCCTGGAGCAGTACGCGGACGATGTGGCGGCGGCCTCGTGGGATTCGGTCATCTTCGATCTGCCCGGCCGTGACTCACTGCAACGAGTCCCCACGCTGGAGCCGCTGCGCGGCACGCGCAACCACGTCAAGGAGCTGCTCGACCGCTGCCGCACCGCCGAGGAACTGGTGCGGGTGCTGTCCGGCGGCTGAAACAGCGCCCGTCCGGGAATCATCGGGGTGGTACCCGGACGTTGTAGCAACTGCGGGGCCGATGTCGGACCCTGCTTGTAGGGTCTGATCTTGAAGGTCACATCGAGCGGGGCGAACCGAGCGGGGTGAGGGATATGGCGACCAAGGACACCGGCGGCGGCCAGCAGAAGGCGACGCGTTCCACGGAGGAGACCGAGGAGCAGGCCCAGGAGGCCCAGGCTTCCGAGGACCTCAAGGAGCGCCAGGAGAAACTGTCCGACGACGTGGACTCCGTCCTGGACGAGATCGACGACGTCCTCGAAGAGAACGCCGAGGACTTCGTGCGCTCCTTCGTGCAAAAGGGCGGCCAGTAAAGGCCGTTGTCCGTCCCGGGCGCCGGCGGAAGCCGGTGGCACCGGGACGGATGACCGGCGACGGCGCGGGTAAGGTCCGTGCACAGATCCAAGACAGGCCCGGCCCCAGCGGCGGGCCGCCGCCCATCCGGAAGGAAACGTGTGGAAGCCAACCCTCGTAGCACCGGGCGTCTGCCGGCAGCCTTCCTGACGCCCGGCTCGTCCTCGTTCATGGACTTCCTGGCCCATCACTCGCCGGACATGCTGCCGGGCAAGCGTTCGCTGCCGCCGTTGCAGGGTGCCATCGAGGCGCCGCACGGGACGACGATCGTCGCCGCGACCTTCGACGGCGGGGTGGTGCTCGCCGGCGACCGCCGGGCGACCATGGGGAACATGATCGCGCAGCGCGACATCGAGAAGGTCTTCCCGGCCGACGAGTACTCGGCCGTGGGCATCGCCGGCACCGCCGGGCTCGCCGTGGAGATGGTCAAGCTCTTCCAACTGGAGCTGGAGCACTTCGAGAAGGTCGAAGGCGCGCAGCTCTCCCTGGAGGGCAAGGCCAACCGGCTCTCCACGATGATCCGCAGCAATCTCGCCATGGCCATGCAGGGCCTGGCCGTCGTCCCGCTCTTCGCCGGCTGGGACGTCGACCGCGGGAAGGGACGTATCTTCTCGTACGACGTGACGGGCGGCCGCTCCGAGGAGCTGGGCTTCGCCTCCACCGGCTCCGGCTCGATCTTCGCCCGGGGAGCGATGAAGAAGCTCTACCGCGAGGACCTGACGGAGGAGCAGGCCACCACCCTGGTCGTCCAGGCGCTGTACGACGCCGCTGACGACGATTCGGCGACCGGCGGCCCCGATGTGGCCCGCCGTATCTATCCGATCGTCACGACCATCACGGACGAGGGCTTCCGGAAGCTGACGGACGAGGAATCCTCGGAGATCGCCCGCTCGATCCTGGAGCACCGGCTGCAGCTGCCCGACGGCCCGCGCGCCGCACTGCTCTGATGCCGTCCTCTTCTGAATAAACATGCCACTGACAGAAAGGGACGGATAGCCGGTGTCGACGCCGTTCTATGTCTCACCCCAGCAGGCCATGGCCGACCGGGCGGAGTACGCGCGCAAGGGCATCGCGCGTGGTCGCAGCCTCGTCGTGCTCCAGTACGCCGACGGCATCGTCTTCGTCGGCGAGAACCCGTCCCGCGCGCTGCACAAGTTCAGCGAGATCTACGACCGGATCGGCTTCGCGGCGGCCGGCAAGTACAACGAGTACGAGAATCTGCGCATCGGCGGTGTGCGCTACGCGGATCTGCGCGGATACACCTATGACCGGGACGATGTGACGGCCCGTGGTCTCGCCAACGTCTATGCCCAGACGCTGGGCACGATCTTCTCCAGCGCCGGCGAGAAGCCGTACGAGGTGGAGCTGGTCGTCGCCGAGGTGGGCGCGACACCGGACGGTGACCAGATCTACCGGCTGCCGCACGACGGATCGATCGTGGACGAGCACGGTTCGGTCGCGGTCGGTGGCAGCTCGGAGCAGATCAGCACGTATCTGGACCAGCGGCACCGGGAGGGTATGTCGCTGGCGGAGGCGCTGAAGCTGGCCGTGCAGGCGCTGTCCAGGGATACGAACGGCGGTGAGCGGGAGATCCCCGCGGAGCGGCTGGAAGTGGCGGTCCTGGACCGTACGCGACCGCAGAAGCGCAAGTTCAAGCGGATCGTGGGGCGTCAGCTCTCGCGGCTGCTGGAAGCGGACGGTGCCGCGTCGACGCCGACGGACGCGCCCTCGGACACGGAGGAGCCGGACGCCACGGACTCCGCCGACTCGGGTTCGGCGGAAGCGCCCGCCACGGATACCGAGAAGCCCGACAGCACCGAGAAGTAGCCCGCCGGTTCTTCGGCTGTGCCCCGGTCCGCACGCGCGGACCGGGGCACAGCCATTTCCGGGAGGCCCCCGTTGGACCGCGTTTCGCTGTTCTGGGGGGGAGGTGTGGTTGGAGAACACCCCCACAAAGAAAAAAAAGAACCAAAAAACAAGAGGGGGGGCCCCTTTTTTTTTTTGTTTTTCCCCCCGCCCGAAACGGGAGACTGGGCCCACAGCCGTGTCCGGGAGGCCCTCGGCGGACCGCGCTCAGCGGTCCTGGGGCGGCGGTGCGGTCGAGGCGCGGACCACCAAGGAGACCGGGAGGTCGCCGGAGTCCGGGCGGCGGCCGTCCAGGACCGCCAGCAGGGCGGACATCCCGCGTTCGCCGACCCGCTCGGCCGGCAGGCTCACCGTGGTCAGCTCCGGCTCGATCGCCGTCGCCAGCGCCAGATCGTCGAAGCCGGTGACGGAGATGTCCTCGGGCACCCGCAGACCCAGCCGCCGTACCGCCTTGCAGGCTCCCGCGGCCAGGATGTCGTCGTCGCAGACCAGTGCGGTGGGCCGGGGGCCCGGGGCGCTCAGGGCGCGCTCGGTGGCCTCGCGCCCGGCGCCCACGTCCAGGGGCGCGGAGACCGTCCGTACGACCGCGCCGGGCACGTTCCGTACCGCCTCGGCCAGGGCCGTGGCCCGTATGTCGAAGGTCCAGGAGGAGACCGCGGAGGCGAGATGGAGCAGACGCCGGTGGCCGAGGGCGAGCAGATGGTCCGTGACCTGCCGGATGCCGTCGGCGATGTCGAGATTCACCCGCGCGGCGGCGCCGGGCGCCTCCGGGTCGCTGTCGAGCATCACCAGCGGCAGATCGGCGCCGCGTATCGCGTCCAGGGCCTGCGTCGCCATGGAGGAGGCGATCACCCCGTCCAGCGCGGCCCGCGCCGAGGCGAAGGGGTCCCTGGCGGGGCCCACCCCGGCGGGGGAGGGGTAGAGGACCACCCCGAAGCCGTGCTCCGCGGCGACCTCGGCGGCGCCGGTGTAGACGCGGGCGAAGAACTCGTTGGTGAGCGCGGGTACGACCAGCAGCGCGGTCCTGGTCGTACCGAGACGGAGGCTGCGGGCCGCGAGGTTGGGCCGGTAGCCGAGGGCGTGCGCGGCGTCCCGTACGAGCCCGGCGGTGCGCTCCGAGACCCTGCCGCGCCATTTGTCACCGAGGACGAGCGAGACCGTGGCCTGGGACACCCCGGCGGCCCGGGCCACATCCCTGCTGGTGGGCCTGGCGGGCTGCTCTGTCATCGCTGCTGTTCTCCGTAAGTACTCGGGCCCTTTGGTCCGGCCGTTCCCGTCCGCCGCGGTGGCAGTGGACCGGCGGACTGGCCACATGGTACGTATGACGCCGACGTTATACGTAAAACCCCGGCGGGTCCGGGGGAGAGAGGGGGCGGGCCATGGCCACCGGCTACGGGGACATCCTCAAGGCGCCGCACGCCGCGCGGCTGCTCACCGGGACGCTGGTGGGCCGGCTGCCGAACGCCACGGGTCCCATCGCCATCGTGATGCTCGTCCGCGCCGGTGACGGCAGCTACAGCCTCGCGGGCGCGCTCGCGGCGGTGTACGGGGTCGCCAACGCGATCGGACAGCCGCTGCTCGGCCGGGCCGTGGACCTGTACGGCCAGCCCCGGGTGCAGCTTCCCGCCGCTGTCGTCTCCGCCCTGGGCGCCGTGCTCCTCGTCGTCGCCGGGACCGGTTCGACCCTGCTCGCCTACGCCGCCGTGGCCGTCTCGGGTCTGTTCACACCGCCGCTGGAGGGCGGGCTGCGAGCGCTGTGGCCGAATGTCCTGGGCGGTGAGGAACGGGTGCACCGGGCCTACGCCATGGACGCGGTCGCCCAGGAGATCATGTTCACGATCGGCCCGCTGCTCGTCACCCTGTTCGTCGCGCTCTGGTCCCCGGCCGCCGCGCTGCTCGTCATCAACGCGATCGGGGTCCTCGGCGCGCTCTCCGTGGTGGTCTCCGCGCCGTCGCGCGCCTGGCGCTCGGCGCCTCGCGAGGCGCACTGGCTGGGCGCCCTGCGCTCACCGGGCCTGCTGGCCCTGCTGGGCTCGTTCCTCTTCGTCGGAATAGCCCTCGGCTCGATCACCGTCGCGGGTGTCGCGTACGCCGACGACCAGGGCCGTGAGTCCGTCTACGGCTGGCTGATGGCGGCGCTGGGGCTGGGCGCGCTGATCGGCGGCTCGGTGTACGGGGCCAGGCAGTGGGCGTCCGCCCCCGAGCGCCGTCTCCGTACGATCGTCGCCCTGCTGGCCCTCTGCTACCTGCCGCTGACGCTCACCCCGGGGGTGCCCGCGATGACCGTACTGGCCGCGGTCTCCGGGATCTTCCTGGCGCCCGCGATCGCCTGCGCCTTCATCGTCGTCGACCGGCACGCGCCGCGCGGCACCGTCACCGAGGCGTTCTCCTGGCTCGTCACCACGATCGGGGTCGGTTCCGCGCTCGGTACGGCCGCCGCGGGCCCGGCCGTGGAGCTGGGCGGCACCTCCGCGAGCTTCGCGGTCGCGGGCGCCGGCGGGATCGCCGCGCTGCTGGTCCTGCTGGCCACCCAGCGGGTCCTCGCGGCCCCCGGCGGCGGGCGCGGGAAGGTGTCCGGCGGTGGTCCCGGAGATGTCGCGAGTGCCACCATCCGGACGGAAAATGATCCGGGCGGAGCGGCCGAACCCGGTTTCAGCTCTGGTCATCAGGCGTAATGTTCAGACATGGACCGCCGCATTTTCGGGCTGGAGAACGAGTACGGCGTCACGTGCACGTTCAGGGGACAGCGCCGACTGTCACCTGACGAAGTGGCGCGCTACCTCTTCCGCCGTGTTGTCTCATGGGGCCGCAGCAGCAATGTCTTCCTGCGGAACGGCGCCCGTCTCTACCTCGATGTGGGGTCGCATCCGGAATACGCAACTCCCGAATGCGACAACGTGACCGAGCTGGTCACCCACGACAAGGCGGGCGAGCGCATTCTCGAAGGCCTGCTCGTCGACGCCGAACGCCGCCTGCACGAGGAGGGAATCGCGGGCGACGTCTATCTCTTCAAGAACAACACCGACTCGGCGGGAAACTCCTACGGCTGCCACGAGAACTATCTCGTCGCCCGCCACGGAGAGTTCTCCCGGCTCGCGGACATCCTCATCCCCTTCCTCGTCACCAGGCAGCTCCTCTGCGGCGCCGGCAAGGTGCTCCAGACCCCTCGGGGCGCGGTCTACTGCGTCAGCCAGCGTGCCGAGCACATCTGGGAGGGCGTCAGCTCCGCGACGACCCGTTCCCGTCCGATCATCAACACCAGGGACGAGCCGCACGCGGACGCGGAGCGGTACCGCAGGCTCCATGTCATCGTCGGCGACTCGAACATGTCCGAGACGACGATGCTGCTGAAGGTCGGCGCCACCGATCTGGTGCTGCGCATGATCGAGGCGGGCACGGTGATGCGCGATCTCACCCTGGAGAACCCGATCCGGGCGATCCGCGAGGTCAGCCATGACCTCACAGGCCAGCGCAAGGTGCGGCTGGCCAGCGGCCGGGAGGCCTCCGCGCTGGAGGTCCAGCGGGAGTACTACGAGAAGGCCGTGGACTTCGTGGAGCGCCGGGGCATCCGCACCGGCACGGTCGACCAGGTCCTGGAGCTGTGGGGCCGTACGCTCGACGCGATCGAGGCGGAGGATCTCGACCGTATCGCCACCGAGATCGACTGGGTGATGAAGTACCAGCTCATCGAGCGGTACCGGGCCAAGCACAATATGACCATGTCGCATCCGCGGGTCGCCCAGATAGACCTCGCCTACCACGACATCCACCGCCGTCGCGGGCTCTACTACCTGCTGGAGAAGCGCGGCCAGGCGGCGCGGATCTGCAACGACCTGAAGATCTTCGAGGGCAAGTCGGTGCCCCCGCAGACCACCAGGGCGCGGCTGCGCGGCGATTTCATCCGCCGGGCCCAGGAACAGCGCCGGGACTTCACCGTCGACTGGGTCCATCTCAAGCTCAACGACCAGGCACAGCGCACGGTGCTCTGCAAGGACCCGTTCCGTTCCGTGGACGACCGCGTGGAGAAGCTGATCGCCGGCATGTAGCCGACGGCCGGCCGGTACGTGACACACATCGCCGCCCAATGCGACCCGGGCCCTGTACGTACGCGTACAGGGCCCGTGGCACGCCCTAGAGTGTCGTGCAACTACCGTGCCGTCTGAGATCTGAGGAATTCGTGCGCCGACTTGCCGGCCTGATCGTCGTCCCCTTGCTGCTGTTGTCGACAGCGGCGTGCGGCGACGACAAGGGCTCCGACTCCGCCCCGTCCAAGAACGGACTTCCCGCGATCACCGCGGGCACCAAGTTCGGTGAGAAGCCGACCCTCGCCAAGGGCGAGGGCACGCCGCCCAAGGCGCTCAAGGTCGACGTCATCAGCAAGGGTGATGGCCCCGCGGTCAAGAAGGGGGACGCGATCCAGGTCAATTACCTGGGCCAGAGCTGGGACTCCGAGAAGCCCTTCGACAACAGCTTCGACCGCAAGCAGCCCTTCGATCTGACCGTCGGCGCCGGCATGGTCATCAAGGGCTGGGACCAGGGCCTGGAGGGCCAGAAGGTCGGCAGCCGTGTCGAGCTGGGCATTCCGCCGGAGCTGGGGTACGGGGCCCAGGGCCAGGGCGAGATCAAGCCCAACGCCACCCTGGTCTTCGTCGTCGACATCCTCAAGGCCACCCAGGTCCCGGTCTCCGCCAAGGGCACCGTCGTCGCGCAGGACAACATCTCGCTGCCCAAGGTCGGGACGAACGACGACGGCAAGGAGCCGACCGTCACGATCCCCAAGACCGACCCGCCCAAGAAGCTGGTCTCCAGCTATGTGCTGGAGAGCGACGGCGAGGTCGTGAAGGACTCGGACACGGTCGTGCTGAACTACGCGGCGTATCTGTGGAAGGACAGCAAGCAGTTCGACAGCACGTACAAGACGGGCCGCACCACCACCTTCCCGCTGCCCCAACTGACCCTCAAGGGCCTGAAGTCGGGCATCGTCGGCAAGAAGGTGGGCAGCAGGATCCTGATCGTGATCCCGCCGGACCAGGCCTTCGGCGACCAGGAGCAGCAGGGCATCCCCAAGAACTCCACGCTGGTGTTCGCCGTGGACATCCTGGCGAAGGTGTAAGACTGTCCCGGTTGCCCCGTTCATCATTTAGAGGAGCAGTTCAGTGAGCATCGAGAAGCCCGAGATCGACTTCCCGGGTGGCGAGCCGCCGGCCGATCTGGAGATCAAGGACATCACGGAGGGCGACGGCCCGGTGGCCAAGGCCGGCGACACCGTCTCCGTCCACTACGTGGGTGTGGCTTTCTCCACCGGCGAGGAGTTCGACGCGTCCTGGAACCGCGGTACGCCGCTCCAGTTCCAGCTCGGCGCCGGTCAGGTCATCGCCGGCTGGGACCAGGGCGTCCAGGGCATGAAGGTCGGCGGGCGCCGTCAGCTCACCATCCCCGCGCACCTCGCGTACGGAGAGCGCGGCGCCGGCGGCGGCCGTATCGCCCCGGGCGAGACGCTGATCTTCGTCTGCGACCTGGTCTCCGTCTGAGCCGTCCGGCTCCCGCAGGTCCGTCGAGGACTTCAGGGCCGAGGGCCCGTGCCGTTCGCACGGGCCCTCGGCTTTTGTCCGGACACCCCGGGGCGGTACGGTCGACGGGCGGAGGCCGCAACGATCAAAAGGGGTGTAAGGCGTCGATGGCCATTGCCAAGGCCGAGCGACTGATGAATCTGGCGCTGTGTCTGCTCGGGACCCGCCGCCCGCTCAGCAAACGCGAGCTGCGGGGCTCCATCGAGGCCTATCTGGAAGCGGGCACCGACGACTCCTTCAACCGGATGTTCGAGCGAGACAAGGAAGATCTGCGCGAACTCGGCCTGGTCATCGAGACGGTGGAGAACCTGGACGGCGAGACCGGCTATCTCGCCCGGCGCGACAGCAACCGGCTGCCCCCCATCACCCTCGACGCCGAGGAGGCCGCGGCCCTCGGCCTCGCCGCGAAGGTCTGGCAGCAGGCCCGGCTGGCGGGTGCGGCCAGCGGCGCCCTCCAGAAGCTGCGCGCCGCCGGAATGCCGGAGGCGGAGGACGCGTACGAGGCGCACCACAGCGCGCTCGAACCGCGTATCCCGGTCCATGAGGCCGCGTTCGAACCGCTGATGCTGGCCTGCCGCGACCGGCGGCCCGTCGTCTTCGACTACCGCAAGGCCAACGCGGCCCGCCCCGAGCAGCGCCAGGTCGAGCCCTGGACGCTGGAGTGCTGGCGCGGCCACTGGTATCTCGCCGGCTGGGACCGGGACCGCGGCGCCGAGCGGGTCTTCCGGCTCTCCCGGATCACCGGCAGGGTCCGCTCCCGTACCGGTTCGTTCACCGTGCCCGTACCGGATGTGGTCACCGTACGGGAGACCGTGGAGAGCTGGGCGGGGGAGACCGCCACCCGCTCCGCGCTGATCAGGCTGCGCTCCGGGTGCGGCTATCCGCTGCGCGCGCGGGCGCTGTCGTCCAGGGATCTCGGCGACGGCTGGGACGAGCTGGAGGTCCCGTACGGACACGGTCTCGACGCCTGGCTGGTGGAGTTCGGCCCGGACGTGGTCGTACTGGAACCCGCGGATCTGCGGGCCGATGTCGTCGAGCGGCTGCGCGCCGTGGCCAAGGGCTGAGGGGGACCCGGACAACCATGGCAGCCAACGCCATCGACCAGACCCGGCGGATGCTCTCGCTGGTGACCTATCTGCGGGAGCGCCCCGGCGCCCATGTCAGCGATGTGGCCCGGGCGTTCGGGATCAGCGAGGACGAGCTGATCGCGGACCTCGACGTCCTGCCCATGTGCGGTACGAGCTTCCGCGGCGGGGACCTGCTCGACATCGACACCGACGGCGACCGGATCTGGTGGCACAACCCGGACGATGTCGCAGAGCCGCTGCGGCTCGCCGCCGACGAGGCCACGGCGCTGCTGGTGGCCGCCCGGGCCGTCACCACGCTGCCCGGGCTGCGCGAGGGCGACCGGCAGGCGCTGCTGCGCGCCACCGCGAAGCTGGAGGCCGCGGCCGGCGAGGCGGCGGGCGCCAGCTCCCGGCTCTCGGTGACCTTCGAGTCCGAGGGCGGGGTGTTCGCCGAGGTCGACCGGGCCATCTCCGAGCGCCGCAGGCTGTGGCTCCGCTACTACTCACCGGCGCGGGACGAGCTGACGGAGCGCGAGGTCGACCCGATCCGGCTGTTCGCCGTGGGCCACACCTATATGGAGGCCTGGTGCCGGCTGTCCGAGGCGCGGCGTACGTTCCGGCTCGACCGGGTCGCCGAGATCAAGCTGCTGGACGCCCCGGCCGCGCCGCCCGAGCTGGAGCTCAGGGATCTGTCGGAGGGGCTCGTACAGCCGTCGGCGGAGGATCCTGAAGTCGTCGTCGAGGTCGGCCCCGGCGGGCGCTGGGTCGCCGAGTACTACCCGCACGACAGCGCCGAGGAACAGCCCGACGGGGGACTGCGGATCACCCTGCGCACGCCCGCGCCCGCCTCGCTGAGGCGGCTGGCCCTGCGGCTCGGCGGCGACGGACGGATCGTCTCCCCGAGGGACCTCGCGGAGAGCGCGCGGCTGGCGGCGGACGAGGCGCTCGCGGCGTACGACGGGCGGGAGTGAGACGGGAGTGGACGGGCGGGGGCCGGGAGTGGACGGGCGAGAAGAAGGAGGACCGAGGAAGATGTCGGTGGTGACCGGGGTGCCGGAGATCTCGTCCGGAGTTCAGGAGATCTCGGCGGTGCTTCCCGTGCTCTTCAAGGCGTCCTGTACGGAGTGCCTGGCCCGGTTCGAACTCTCGGCGGGCGCGCTGCGCCTGGCGATCGGGGCCACGCCCAAGACCACCTTCTACTCGTTCACCTGCCCCGAGTGCGAGAGCCTGGTGCGCAAGCCCGCGGGGGAGCGCATCGTGGAACTCCTCACCGGCGGCGGGGTGCGGACGCTGCGCCTGCACGCCACTTCCTGAGATCTTCTGAGAACGGTTTAGGTTCTGCCCATGTTCTGGCCCATGCTCGCCATCGCCCTGGGTTTCTGCGGGATCGCCGTCCTCGGTGTGCTGGCCGTCCGGGTGTTCGTCGAGGCCCAGCGGCTCGGCCGGCAGGTCGCCGCGACCACCGAGCGGATCAACCGGGCCGCCGAGGATCTTGAGCGCGCGGCCACCCGGCTCGCCTCCACCGGTGACGCGCTGAGGTAGCAACGGCCCCCGTGCTCTCCACCCGGCCCGGGGCGGACGGTACGCTGACGAGCGCGTCCCCCGTCGGGCCGGACCGGGAGGAACCCGGACGGGCCGCACGGGTCGCGGAACGGTCGTACGCGGAGCAGTCGGGAGTATGCACAGGGATTGCCCCGCGTTTACCCCTGCGGGTTACGATCGCTGCGAGTACAAAGGCCGGACACCGGTTCGGTTGTACGGGCAGCCCCCGTCCCAGCCGCCTCAGCGAGAAGGAAGTCGGACATGATCGGCAATCTGAAGCCCCTAGAGATCGTTCTGATCATCGTTGTCATCCTGCTGCTGTTCGGTGCCAAGAAGCTGCCCGACATGGCGCGTTCGCTCGGCAAGTCGGCCCGCATCCTCAAGAGCGAGGCCAAGGCCATGAAGAAGGACGACGACACCGCGGCTCCCGCGGCCGACCAGGCCACCGCCACCGCCGCCGACGCGACCGCCCAGCAGCAGGCCGCGCCCAGGACGATCCAGGCCTCGCCCGGCGATGTCACCAGCTCCCGTCCGGTGAGCGAGCCGAACCGCACCGCCCAGAGCTGACCGCCCCCCACTGACGGCTGCCGCTACGAGACGAGGGACGCGGGTTGCTCAAGTCTGCCCGGAAGCAGGAGAAGGACGTCGAGGGGCGCATGCCCCTCGCCGAGCACCTGCGTGAACTGCGAAACCGCCTGCTGAAGTCGGTCCTGGCGATCCTGGTCATCACGATCATCGCCGCGTTCTACTACAAGGACCTCATCGAGTTCATGATGCAGCCGATCCTGGACTCGGTGGGCTGTGTCAGCGGCACGCTGACCCAGAAGAACGGCCAGCCGTGCGCGGACATGACCGTCAACGGTCTGATCTCGCCCTTCTCGATCGCTCTGAAGGTCTCCCTCGTATCGGGCGTCGTGCTGTCCACACCGGTCTGGCTGTACCAGCTCTGGGGCTTCCTGGCGCCCGGTCTGCACAGCCATGAGAAGAAGTACGCGCTGGCCTTCGTGGGGATCGGCGTTCCGCTCTTCCTCAGCGGCGCCGTCCTCGCGTACAAGATCCTTCCGCAGACCGCCACGATCCTGCTCGACTTCACACCGGACAACGCGCGGAACCTGCTGCCGCTCGACGAGTATCTCGATCTCGTGGTCCGCATGGTGATCGTGTTCGGGCTGGCCTTCGAGCTGCCGCTGCTGCTGGTCCTGCTGAACTTCACCGGGGTGCTGTCGGCGAAGCGGCTCGCCTCCTGGTGGCGGCTGATGGTGCTGGGGATCACACTCTTCTCGGCCGTCGCGACCCCGACCGGTGACCCGCTCACCATGCTGACGCTGGCCGCCCCCATCGTGTTCCTGTACTTCCTGGCGCTGGGTGTCTGCTTCCTCAACGACCGGCGGCGCAGGCGCAACAACCCGGACGCGGATCTCGACGACGACGAGGCCTCCGACCTCGATCTGACCCCGGAGTCCGTCGGTGCGATCGAACCGGTCTCGCCGCCGTCGTCGCTGCCCGAGCAGGGCGGGCGGACGGACCGGCTGAACGGGTACGACGACATCACCTGACCTTCTCGTGCGGCGGCCCACCGGCCGCCGTACGGGTGGTTTCCAAGGACGATTAAAGATCGGCTGACTGTCAGAAGCGGCGGGTAGGCTCGACAGCAAGATGACAGAGGACCTCTCCCCAGCCGAGCGGTACGCCGCTGCCCGGATCCGTGCCGCCGAGCAGGCCACGGCGCTCGCACCCTTCCGCGAGATGTACGAGTTCGGCCTCGACCCGTTCCAGATCGAGGCCTGTGAGGCCCTGGAGGCCGGAAAGGGCGTGCTGGTCGCCGCGCCCACCGGCTCGGGCAAGACGATCGTCGGCGAGTTCGCCGTGCACCTGGCCCTGGCCGAGGGCCGCAAATGCTTCTACACCACGCCCATCAAGGCGCTCTCCAACCAGAAGTACGCCGATCTCGTCAAGCGCTACGGCGCGGGCAAGGTCGGCCTGCTGACCGGTGACAACAGCGTCAATGCCGAAGCCCCGGTGGTCGTCATGACCACCGAGGTGCTGCGGAACATGCTCTATGCGGGCTCCCAGTCACTGCTCGGTCTCGGCTATGTGGTGATGGACGAGGTGCACTACCTCTCCGACCGGTTCAGGGGCGCCGTCTGGGAAGAGGTGATCATCCATCTCCCCGAGTCGGTGACGCTCGTCTCACTCTCCGCGACGGTCTCGAACGCCGAGGAGTTCGGTGACTGGCTGGACACCGTCCGCGGTGACACAGAAGTGATCGTCTCCGAGCACCGGCCCGTGCCGCTCTGGCAGCATGTGCTGGCCGGCCGCCGGATGTACGACCTCTTCGAGGAGGAGACCGACCACGGCGGCCGGGGCGCGGGCAAGCGGGAGGTCAACCCGGATCTCGTCCGGCTGGCCCGGATGGAGAACCAGCGGACGTACAACCCGCGCGACCGCAGACGCGGCAAGATGGTCCGCGAGGCCGACCGGGAGCGCGAGCGCCGGCAGCGGAGCCGGATCTGGACGCCCTCCAGGCCCGAGGTCATCGAGCGCCTCGACGCCGAGGGGCTGCTGCCCGCGATCACCTTCATCTTCAGCCGGGCCGGCTGCGAGGCCGCCGTCCAGCAGTGTCTGTACGCGGGGCTGCGGCTCAACAACGACGAGGCGCGGCGGCGGGTGCGCGAGATCGTCGAGGAGCGCACGGCCTCGATCCCCGGCGAGGACCTCCATGTCCTCGGCTACTTCGAGTGGCTGGAAGGTCTGGAGCGGGGCATCGCCGCGCACCACGCGGGGATGCTGCCGACCTTCAAGGAGGTCGTCGAGGAGCTGTTCGTACGCGGGCTGGTCAAGGCGGTCTTCGCCACCGAGACCCTGGCGCTCGGCATCAATATGCCCGCCAGGTCCGTGGTGCTGGAGAAGCTCGTCAAGTGGAACGGCGAGCAGCACGCCGACATCACCCCCGGCGAGTACACCCAGCTCACCGGCCGGGCCGGGCGCCGGGGCATCGACATCGAGGGCCATGCGGTGGTGCTCTGGCAGCGCGGGATGGACCCGGGCGCGCTGGCCGGACTGGCCGGGACCCGTACGTACCCCCTGCGCTCCAGCTTCCGGCCCTCGTACAACATGGCCGTCAATCTTGTGCACCAGTTCGGGCGGCACCGCTCGCGTGAGCTGCTGGAAACCTCCTTCGCCCAGTTCCAGGCCGACAAGTCGGTCGTCGGGATCTCCCGCCAGGTGCGGAAGAACGAGGAGGGGCTCGACGGCTACCGCGCCGGGATGACCTGCCACCTCGGGGACTTCGAGCAGTACGCGCGGCTGCGCCGCGACCTCAAGGAGCGCGAGAACGATCTGGCCAAGCAGGGCGCCGCACAGCGCAGGGCCGCCGCGGCCACGGCGCTGGAGAAGCTCAAGGCGGGCGATGTCATCCACGTACCGACCGGGAAGTTCGCCGGTCTGGCGCTGGTCCTCGACCCGGGGCTGCCGGCCGGCCGGGCCAACGGGCACCGGGGCTTCGAGCACCAGGACGGGCCGCGGCCGCTGGTGCTGACCGTGGAGCGGCAGGTCAAGCGGCTGGCCACGATGGACTTCCCCGTACCGGTCGAGCCGCTGGAGCGGATGCGGATCCCCAAGTCCTTCAACGCGCGCTCGCCGCAGTCACGCCGCGATCTGGCGTCCGCGCTGCGCTCCAAGGCCGGACATATCGTGCCCGAGCGCCACCGCAAGCAGCGCGCGGCGGCGGCCGACGACCGCGAGATCGCCCGGCTGCGCTCGGACCTGCGCGCCCACCCCTGCCACGGCTGCGACGAGCGCGAGGACCATGCCCGCTGGGCCGAGCGCTACCACCGGCTCCAGCGCGACACCCGCCAGTTGGAGCGCAGGATCGAGGGCCGGACGAACACCATCGCCCGTACCTTCGACCGGATCGTGGCGCTCCTCACCGAGCTGGACTATCTGCGCGGCGACGAGGTCACCGTGCACGGCAAGCGGCTGGCCCGGCTCTACGGCGAGCTGGACCTGCTCGCCAGTGAGTGCCTCCGGGACCGGGTCTGGGAGGATCTCGGCCCGGCCGAGCTGGCGGCCTGTGTCTCGGCGCTGGTGTACGAGGCCCGGCAGGCCGATGACGCCGTGGCGCCCAAGCTCCCTTCGGGCAAGGCCAAGGCCGCGCTCGGCGAGATGATCCATATCTGGGGCAGGCTCGACGCCCTGGAGGAGGAGCTGAAGATCAACCAGGCGGAGGGCGTCGGCCAGCGCGAGCCCGACCTCGGCTTCGCCTGGGCGGTCTACATGTGGGCCTCGGGCCGGGGCCTCGACGAGGTGCTGCGCGAGGCGGAGATGCCGGCCGGTGACTTCGTACGGTGGTGCAAGCAGGTCATCGACGTACTCGGCCAGATCGCGGCGGCGGCCCCCCGCGACAACAGCACGGTCGCGAAGAACGCACGCAAGGCGGTCGACGCGGTGCTGCGGGGAGTCGTGGCGTACAGCTCGGTGGGCTGAGGCGCTCCGGCGCTCAGTCTGTCGGGCGCCGGTCGCTGTACGCTCGCCAGCCGCCGTACGAGGTGATGTCCTCGGCGCCGTCGAGCGCGGCGGGTTCGCAGAGGAAGCCGGTGGCCGTGGAGCCGTCGGCCAGCTCCACCCGGCCGAGCGTCATGGGCCGGGGGAGCGCGGCGGCGAGCAGGCCGAGACCCTGGGCGGGCAGTTCCCAGATCTCGGCCTCGATCGCCGCTCCCGCCGGGCCCGTGTGCACCAGCCCCGGCTTCGGCGGGTCGGTGCGCAGGGCGTGCAGCCGGTAAACCGGTGCGGTGGTCGTCGTACGGACCAGCCGGGCGCCCAGGGCCAGAAGCTGCCCGTTGAGCGGTTGGCCGGTGAGATGCGCGCCGACGACCGCGAGCCTGGCGGGCGGGGTGAGCAGCGCGGCCAGATCGGCCAGGCGCTCGTCCGTACCCGCGGGGCCGATGAGCATCACACCGAAGGGCCGGCCGCGCACCTCGCCGCCGGGGACGGCGACCGCGGCCAGATCGAAGAGATTGGTCGAGTTGGTGAACCGGCCGAGCCGCGCGTTGACCCCCAGCGGGTCGGCCGCCACCTCCGCGAGGGTGGGATGGCCCGGAGTGGTGGGCAGCAGCAGCGCGTCCGCGTCTCCCAGGGCCCCGAGCGCGGCCGTGCGCAGGGCCGCGAGCCGGACCTGATCGGCGTAAAGGCGGTGGGCGGGGATGTCACGGGCCCGGCGGATGATCCCGGCGACGGTGGGATCGAGATCGGCGGAACCGGCGTGCTTGTCGACAAATTCGCCGACCGCGGTATAGCGCTCGGCCACGAAGGCCCCTTCGTACAGCAGCGCTCCGGCTTCCGTGAAGGCCGCCGGATCGAGGGGCACCAGCCGCGCGCCCGCCGCCGCGAGCCGCGCCGCGGCACCCTCGTACGCCTCCGCCCAGCCGTCGTCCAGCGGCCCGAGCGCCGCGAGCGGCGGCACCGCGATCCGCCAGGGGCCTGGCGTACGGTGCGGGGCCTCGCGGCCGGGCGGTACGGACACCAGCGCGAGCGCCAGCCTGGCTTCGGGGAGGGTGCGGGCGAAGACGCTGACGCAGTCCAGGCTCGCGCACGCCGGGACCACGCCCTCGGTGGGCACCAGACCGCGGGACGGCTTCAGCCCGACGACACCGTTGAAGGCGGCGGGCACCCGGCCGGAGCCCGCGGTGTCGGTGCCCAGGGCGAGATCCACGAGGCCGAGGGCCACGGCGACCGCGGACCCCGAGCTGGACCCGCCGGAGATCCGCTCCGGATCGTGGGCGCTCCGTACCGCGCCGTAGGGCGAGCGGGTACCGACCAGACCGGTCGCGAACTGATCCATATTGGTCGTGCCGAGGACCAGCGCACCGGCCGCCTTGAGCATGGCCACGGCCGGGGCGTCGTGCTCGGGGAGACGGGCGTACGAAGGGCAGCCGGCGGTGGTGGGGAGCCCGGCCACATCGATATTGCCCTTGACGGCCAGCAGTTGACCGGCGAGCGGAAGTGATGCGCCGTCGGTACGGGCGTCGAGCGCGCGGGCCTCGGCCTCCACCTCCGCCCGGGGCCTCAGGGTGATCCAGATCTCGGGGCGGTCGGCGCTCGCGATGCGGTCATAGGCGGCGCGGACGCGGTCGACCGCTGAGAAGGCGGGGGTGGGCATATCGGTCGGGCTCCTTATGACGGAGACGGGGACTCGGGCAGAGACGGGGACTCGGGCGGAGATGCGGACGGGGACGGCGAGGGTGACAGGACCAACAGCGGACTTCCCGCTTCCACTTGTGCCCCCGGGGATATCAGGATCTCCGTCACCACCCCGTCCACCGGAGCACGGACCCGCGACTCCATCTTCATCGCCTCCAGCGCGAGCAGCGGCTGACCCGCCCGTACGGAATCGCCGGGGCGCACATCGATCCGCCACACCGACGCCGCGAACTCGGCCTCCAGCAGCCGCCCGCCCGACGGTATGGCGATGGCGGCGCGCGCCGGCGCGGGTACCGCCACCTCCTCCGCGCGGGCGAACTCCCCCGACGCCTCCCACGCGGCGCGCTCCGCCGCGAACGCCGCACTCTGGCGGGCCCGGAACTCCTCGATCGACGCCGCGTTCCCGGCGAGGAACCGCTGATGGTCGCGGATCGAGAAGGTCCCCTCCTCGATCCGTGGTACGAAGCGGCCCGCCGCCATGTCGGCCCGCAGCGCCAGGAGTTCGTCCGCGCCGACCGGATACCACTTGATCCGGTCGAAGAAGCGCAGCAGCCACGGCTTGCCCGCGCGGAACGCCCCGCGCTGCTGCCAGCCGGACCACACTTGCGTCGTACGGCCCACGAACTGATAGCCGCCAGGCCCCTCCATCCCATAGATACAGAGGTACGCGCCGCCGATCCCCACGGAATTCTCGGCGGTCCAGGTGCGCGCCGGATTGTATTTCGTCGTGACGAGCCGGTGCCGGGGGTCGAGCGGGGTGGCGACCGGCGCGCCCAAGTACACATCGCCCAGGCCCAGGACGAGATATTCGGCGTCGAAGACCGTGCGGTAGACATCCTCGGGCGAGTCCAGGCCATTGATCCTGCGGATGAACTCGATGTTCCAGGGGCACCAGGGCGCGTCGTCCCGTACCCCCGCCATATAGCGGGCTATGGCCTCGCGTGTCGCCGGATCGTCCCAGGACAGCGGCAGATGGACCGTGCGGGACTCCACCACCAGCTCGTCCGTGGGCGGGAGTTCCGTCTCGATCCGGGTCAGGACGCCGAGCAGCGCTTCCTGGGAGAGGATCTCGGGATCGAGCTGGATCTGGAGCGAGCGGATGCCCGGGGTGAGATCGGTGATCCCCGGCAGGTCCTCGGCGGCCACCGCCCGGGCCAGTGCGTGGACCCGCATCCGGAGCGCCAGATCGAGGCGCATCTCGCCGTACTCGACCAGGACGTTGTCGTCGCTGCTCCTGCGGTAGAGGACGCCGGGGCCGCGGCCGAGGACGCCGCCGTCGCCGATGGCCGGCCGGTCGGGGGCGGGTGTGGTGGCGGGGGAGCGGCGCAGGGCCCCGGCGGTACGGGTGGTGACGGGGACGAACCGGACCGTGTCGCCGGGGCGGACCTGGCCGAGCTTCCAGCGCTGGCCCACGACCACCGTGGCCGGGCAGACGAAGCCGCCGAGCGAGGGGCCGTCGGGGCCGAGCAGCACCGGCATGTCCCCGGTGTAGTCGACGGCGCCGACCGCGTAGGGCGTGTCATGGATGTTGGAGGGGTGAAGTCCCGCCTCGCCGCCGTCCGTTCGGGCCCACTGCGGCTTCGGTCCGATCAGCCGGACGCCGGTACGGGCCGAGTTGAAATGGACCTTCCACTCGGCCGCGTAGAAGGCGCGGATGTCGTCCTCGGTGAAGAACTCCGGTGCCGCGTGCGGGCCTTCGGCGACTCCGATCTCCCACTGATGGGGGAAGCCGGGCCGCTCGGAGTGCGCTACGGGAGCGGTGGCGGCTCGCGGTACGGGCGCCGCGCCGTCATGTACGGAACCCGGGTGCAGCACATCGCCCGTACGCAGGGCCCGCCCGCCGTGCCCGCCGAAGCGGCCGAGGGTGAACGTGGCGGCGCTGCCCAGGAACGGGGGGACGTCCAGGCCCCCGCCCCCGAACAGTACGTACGTCCGCAGTCCTCGCTCGGCAGGGGCGCCGACCGCCAGCGATCCGCCTGCCGGGACGGTCACGGGCTCCCACTGCGGGACCGGCTCGCCGTCCACGGTGACCGGCGCGGGGGCACCGGTGACACAGACCGTGGTGGCGCAGCCGAACCGGAGGGTGGGGCCCTGGAGCGTGCACTCCAGGCCGGGCGCGCCCTCGTCGTTGCCGAGCGCGCGGTTGCCCAGCCGGAACGAAAGGCTGTCCATCGGCCCGGACGGCGGGACGCCCACCTGCCAGTAGCCGGTGCGGCCGGGCCAGTCCTGCACCGTGGTCAGGGTGCCGCCCGCGGTCACCTCGACCCGGGGGGTCGGATCGGTGACCGTCGCGAGCGTCGCCGTCGAGTGCGTGGCGGCGGTGACGGCCGGGTCGCGCAGGGCGGCTCGTACCAGCCCGAGATTGGTCTCGATGCCGTCGATCCGGGTGGCGGCCAGGGCCCGGTCCAGGGCCGCGAGGGCGGCGGCGCGGTCCTCGCCGTGCACGACGACCTTGGCCAGCAGCGGATCGTACGCCGTCGTCACCTCCGTACCGGTCTCCACCCAGGAGTCGACGCGTACGCCGTCACACTCGGGCGGGAAGGCGACGCGGGTGAGGAGTCCGGCGCTCGGGCGGTGGTCCCGGGCGGGATCCTCCGCGTACACCCGTGCCTCCACGGCATGTCCGCGCGGCGGGTCCGGTTCCCGTACGACCTCGGTCTCGCCCTGTGCGAGCCGCAGCATCCACTCGACGAGATCGACGCCGTGGACCGCCTCGGTGACCGGATGTTCCACCTGGAGCCGGGTGTTGACCTCCAGGAAGGAGGCCTCCTCGCGGACCGGGTCGTACACGAACTCGACGGTACCGGCGGAGCGGTAGGCGACGGACGCGCACAACTCCCTTGCCGCGTCCGCGAGTCGCCGCCGTACGGAGTCGGGCAGGCCCGGCGCCGGGGCCTCTTCGAGGACTTTCTGGTGGCGGCGCTGGAGGGAGCAGTCGCGGTCGCCGAAGGTGACGACCCGGCCCTGTCCGTCGCCGAAGACCTGCACCTCGACATGGCGGGCGCCCTCGACGAGCCGCTCCAGGAAGGGTCCGGCCGAGGAGAACGATGCCGCCGCGACGCGTCGTACGCTCTCCCAGGCGTCGGCGAGTCCGGCCGCGTCGTACACCGCGCGCATCCCGATCCCGCCCCCGCCGCCGGTCGCCTTGAGCATCACGGGGTAGCCGATGCGGTCCGCCGCGGCCAGTGCGGCGGTGAGGTCCGGGAGGAGTCCGGAGCCGGGGGCGAGCGGGACGCCCGCGGCCTCGGCGGCGGCGCGCGCGGAGTGCTTGGCGCCGAAGAGCGCGAGCTGTTCGGGGGTCGGGCCGACGAAGGCGATGCCCGCGTCCTCGCAGCGCCGCGCGAATCCGGCGTCCTCGGAGAGAAAGCCGTAGCCGGGGTGGACGGCGCCCGCTCCGGTGTCCTTGGCCGCCGCGAGGATCAGCGCGGGATCGAGATAGGACTCCCTGGCGGGCGCGGGACCGAGCCGTACGGCGGTGTCCGCGAGCCTCACATGGGGGGCCGGGCGGTCGGGGTCGGAGAAGACCGCGACGGTACGGAGGCCGAGGCGGCGGGCGGTACGGATGATCCGTACGGCGATCTCGCCGCGGTTGGCGACGAGCAGGGTGTCGAAGGTCATCCGCCGTCCCCGCCGGTCTTCTCGTCGGTGGCTTCGGTGGCTTCGGTGGCTTCGGTGGACTCGGCGGCCTCGGTAGGTTCGGGGGCTTCGGCGGTGATCGTCGCTTCGATTGCGGTGGGCTCGAAGCCGTTGCACGGGTTGTTGATCTGGGGGCAGTTGGAGATCAGGACCAGCACATCGGTCTCGGCGCGCAGGGTGACACGCAGACCGGGCGCCGAGAGGCCGTCGACGATGCCGAGCGTGCCGTCCTTCTCCACCGGCACGTTCATGTACCAGTTGATGTTGGAGACCAGATCGCGCGGACCGAGGCCGTACCGCGCCCCCTCGATCAGGAAGTTGTCCATGCAGGCATGCTGCGACCAGGTGTGATGGCCGTAGCGCAGGGTGTTGGACTCCTTGGAGCAGGCGCCGCCGAGTGTGTCGTGCCGGCCGCAGGTGTCCTCGGTGACGGTCATCAGCGGGGTGTGCTCGTTGGACAGCAGCACACTGCCGGTGGTGAGGAACACACCGCCCTGGGCATGGATCGTGTCGGGCGCGCTGTAGCGGACGGCGGTGTCATGGGCGTCGTACACCAGGAAGTCCACGGCCTGATTGCCGTGCAGATCGGTGAGGGTGAGGTACGAGCCGGCGCGTACGCCGGCGGACCAGGGGGCGCGGGCCGGTATCACGACCGAGCCGGCGGGGGTGGCCTCGATTGCCGCGGAGGTCATCGGGTCCCCCTCGTGGCCAGGAACTCGGCGGTGTTGAGGAACGCGCGGCGGCCTTCGGGGGTGGCGTCCCAGAGCGGATCGCCCGGAGCCGTCGGCGCGGCGATCCAGGCCAGCACCTCCAGCGGGGTGCTGTGGTACTCCGGGCGCGGATCGAGCGGATGCGGCACATTCGCGATCAGTACGGTCAGATCCTGCTCGGCCCGCAGGGTCACCGAGCCGCCGCGGCCCGCCGAGCCGGTGAAGTCCAGGGTGCCGTCCTCCCGTACCGCCACTCCCTGGAAGAAGGAGACGGAGGGCGGCAGATCGCGTGGCTCAAGACCGTTCTTGAGGGCGGCGAGCTTCAGCAGCTCGCGGCCGGCGGGGGTGGGGGAGTGGGGGGCGCCGTCGCCGTAGCGGGCGGTGTTCCTGGCGAGGGTGGAGGTGCCGCAGAGGGCGTCGTGCCGGCCGTCGGTGGTCTCGGTGACGAGCGAGGCGAGAACGCGACCCTGGCCGGAGAGCAGGAGGTGGCCCGCCCCGAGATAGGCGTTCCACTGGACCTTGACCGTGTCGGCGGTGTTCAGCCGCTCCCAGGGGCGGCCGTCCGCGTGCAGCACCAGATGCGCGCAGGCGTCGCCGTGCGGATCCGTCAGCCGGATCTCGGTGCCGCGGGCCACGGCACGATGGGTGTAGCCGCCGCCCGCCACGGTCTCCGCCCAGACGAGATGCCCGGCCTCGCAGGGGGGATCGGGCCAGTCGGTGGCGGGCACCACGGGCATGGTCCCGGCCTTGGTGCCCGCTTGGGCGCGGGCATGGTCCCTGGCCCCGTAGGTCGTCGCTGTCGCCATGGCTCGGCCTCCCGACTGCTTCTGCCCCTGTTTCTGTCGACCGACAGAAATTAAGGGCGGGGCGAGTCGGGGCCATTACCCGTCGATTGCACGGGAGTTACCGGGTGCTCACCCCCGCAGTGCCCCTGCGGTGCCAAGATCCGGGCGGTGGGGCGTGTGCGACGATCGGTCGCATGGGCACGACGACGGGACGACGGGTGGGCCGGCCGCGCGCGGAGCTGCGGCCGGACAGCGGGCTGTCCGCGCGGGACGAACTGCTGCGGGCGGCGGCCGAGCTGTTCACCACGCTCGGGTACGCGGCGACCACCACCCGGGCCGTCACCGAGCGGGCGGGGATGCGGCAGGCCACGATGTACCACTACTTCGGCGGCAAGGAGGACCTGCTCGCCGAGCTGCTCGAATCGACCGTGACCCCGTCGCTGCTCCTCGCCCGCGACCTGCTCGCCGACGAGGACCGGCCGGCCGGGAGCCGGCTGTGGGAGCTGTGCCGCTCGGACGTCGAGCTGCTCTGCGGCGGACCGCACAACCTGGGAGGGCTCTATCTGCTGCCCGAGGTGCGGGCGGAGCGTTTCGCGGGTTTCCACCATGTACGGGCGGAGCTGAAGGACGCGTACGGACAGCTCCTCGCCGGGACGGAGCCGGGCGCCGCACTCGACAAGGCCGAGCTGGCCCTCCGTACCGACCTGGTCTTCGGCCTGATCGAGGGCGTGATCCTGGTCCACCGCTCCGACCCGGAACGCCCCGTGGCGGCCTTCGCGGAGGCAACGGCGGACGCGGCGCTGCGGATCGCGGGACTCTAGGGCTTACGGGGTCGGGGCGGCGCCGGTCCTTCCGTCGGCGCCGTGCACCAAGGCGTGTGCCAGCGCGATGAGTTCCTCCGTACGCAGCACCCGGCCGCCGAACCCCGGCAGTGGCACATGCAGCCGCTCCGTCCAGCGCCGTGGGATCGAGGCGAAGCCATGGACCGCGCCGGAGAGCGCACCGGTGACGGCCGCCACCGTGTCGGTGTCCTCGCCGAGGTCGATCGCCACGGCGATGGACCGCTCGTACGAATCCGTCGTACGCAGCGCCCAGAGCGCCGAGCCGAGACACGGCCACACCGCGCCGTTGAACTCCGTGGCCAGATCCGGACGCCAGTCGGACGCGAGTACGGTGGCCCAGCGCTCGCGATGGTCCTCGTGAACCAGAGCGAGCGTGTCCGGTACGGCCGCAAGCGGGTCGCCGCCGGCCATGGCCACCCGGATCAGTTCATGGAGGACGGCCGTACCCTCCCACGCCGCGCGGTCGCCATGGGTGAGCGCGGCGATCCGGTGGGCGGCGGCCATGGTGGCCTGCTGCCCGGCCGACGCGAAGTACACGGCGGAGGTTGCCGCGCGCATCAACGAGCCGTTGCCCGCCGCGCGTCCGGTCTGCTGGAAGTGCAGCGGCGCCGCCAGATCCCAGGGATCTCCGCTCAGCAGGACATCCTCGGTCTGGAGCCCGATGTCCTTGGGATCGGCCGCAGCCCAGCGCTGGAACCGGCCGAAGATGTCCGGGAGATCGAGTCCGCCCCGCTCCAGCAGTGACTCGCCGACGAGCACCGCCATCTGCGTGTCGTCGGTCGCCTCGCCGGGATCCCAGCCGCCGCCTCCGCACAGCTCACCCGCCCCGTCGGGGAACCGGGCGGTGAACACTCCCGGAGGCCCGAACTCGAAGGGTGCGCCCATCGCGTCGCCCACGGCGGAGCCGATGACGCTTCCGGTCGCGCGGTCGATCGGGGTAAGGCTCATCCGGTCAGCGTAGGGCCTCGCCCTTTGTGGTCCGCCGGGCGCGTACCGCGAGCCAGGCCGCACCCGCGCCTGTGGTGACGGCGAGGAAGAGGAGCGTGAACCACTGGAAGTACCAGTGGCCGCCCGCCGGGTCGTACACCGTGGCTCGGGGCCAGGCCAGGTTGACCGTCATCACCGCGCCGTACAGGCAGGCCAGCGCGTTGACCGGGAGGCCCCAGCGGCCCAGGGAGAAGAGCGGGCGGCCCGTCTCGTCGAGGCCGGTGCCCGTGCCGTAGGTGCCGCGGATTCTGCGGAGCAGCATGGGGCCGGTGACCATCAGATACGCCAGGTAGAGCATGGCGATACAGGTCGTGCCGATCGCCAGAAAGGCCTCCGGGGACGCCAGGTTGAGCAGGCAGAGCGCAGCCGCGCCCGTACCCACCACCAGCGCCGGGCCGGTCGGCATACCCGTACGCGCGGAGACCTTCGCCAGCGGCGCCGCGGCGGGCAGGACGCCGTCCCGTGCCATCGAGAACAGCATGCGCGAGCCGGAGGTCTGGATGGCGAGGGTGGCCACGGCGATGGCGACCGCGACATCCGCGAGCAGCAGTCGGCCCGGGCCGTCGCCGAGGGTGCTGGTCAGGACGTACGAGAGCCCCTCCGTGGCCAGCCGGCCGTCGGTGAGGCTGGGCGCGGCCAGTACCCCGCCCAGCAGGAGCAGTCCGCCGAGGACCCCGGCGGACGCGAGGGCGAGCAGGATCGTACGGGGCGCGGTACGCCGGGGGCTGCGCGTCTCCTCGCTCAACTCGCCCGCGCTGTCGAACCCGATCAGGACGTACGCCGCCGTGAAGGAGCCCACGAGCAGCGCGCCGATGGCGCCGCCCTGGCCGCCGGTGTGGAAAGTGACGCCGGGGCCGCGCTCGGTGTGGGTGAGGAGCAGGACGACGATCAGCGCGGCCCCGATGATCTCGGCGGTGACCCCGATGCGGTTGACGGCGGACATCACCCGGTTGTCGAGCAGGTTCACGACGGTGGTGAGGGCGAGCAGGACGACGGCGAGCAGCCCGGCGTTGGCGGCGCCGCTTGCGGAGGTGGGCGCCGGATCGCCGCCGACGAGCTGGAATCCGCTCCAGATCGCGGGCAGGACGACCTGGAGCGCGAGGGCCGCCGCGGCCACCACCACGATCTGGCCGATCACCATGATCCATCCGGCGAACCAGCCGAAGGAGGGATTGCTGAGCCGGGTCGACCACTGGTAGATCGCGCCGGACAGCGGGTAGCGGGCGGCGAGTTCGGCGAAGCAGGCGGCCACCAGGAGCTGTCCCAGGAGCACCGCGGGCCAGGTCCAGAAGAAGGCCGAGCCGCCGAACGAGAAGCCGAAGGCGAAGAACTGGAAGACGGTGGTGAGCACGGAGATGAAGGAGAACCCGGCGGCGAACGAGGCGTACCGGCCCATGCTGCGGTGCAGCTCCTGCCGGTAGCCGAAACCGGCCAGCTCGGCGGCGTCGCGGTGGGCGGCGGCCGTGCCGGTACCGGGAGCGGCCGTGCCCGTACTAGTGGCGGTACCGGTCATGACGGCCCCTGTCTGCTCACTTCTGCTCACTGATTCCTGTCGAGTGACAGAAATTAGGGAGGGGCTGTTTCACCGGCGTGACACGGCCGTATCCGTGCGGCGCCCAAGTCCTCACCTCCGGTACGGGCCGGGGCGCCGCGCGTGGCGGGTGTCAGGTCGACAGGGTGGAGACGGCGGCCAGGAGGTAGAGGCAGCCGGCTGTTGCGACTGTCAGGCCGGCTACCACTGGGGTCCAGGCTGCCAGTTTGGCGGCGGCCGTCTTGCCGCGCAGTCGGTTCTCCAGGAAGGCGAAGCCGCGGATGCTCATGACGCCGACGCCGGTCAGGGTGACCGCCATGCCGACTCCGAAGACGACGACCAGGACCACGGCGCCCGCCGCGCGGCCGGTCAGCAGGCCGCTGACCAGGACGAGAAAGGCGGACGGGGAGGGCAGCAGGCCGCCGGAGAGTGCGAGGGCCGCCAGACCGCGACGGGACCAGGGATCGGTCAACTCGTGGGAGTGGGTGGGGTGATGGTGCTCGGGATGTGCGGGGTGGTGCCCGTGCGTGTGCCCATGCGTGTGGCTGTGGCCGTGCTCGTGTCCGTGGCCATGACCGCCGTGTCCCCGCAGGTGCCGGTACACCAGGCCCGCCCCTACGGCGACCACGATGAGGCCGGCCGCCGCCTGCATCCACGCGGTCGCCGTCTCCGTACCGAACGCCGCCGTCCCGCTGACGCCCACCCAGACCAGGGCCAGCACCAGCACGGAGAAGGTGTGCATCGCCGCGACGATCACGCCGAGGCGTACTGCGTCCCGGACGCGGCCTCGCGTACCCGCCAGATACGCGGCCGTGATCGCCTTGCCGTGGCCGGGCGCGACGGCGTGCGCCGCGCCGACGCCCAGGGCGACGACAAGGGCGATCCAGAAGACCGCGCGGCCGTCGAAGAGAGCGACAAGGCGGCTGTCGAGTCCGCCGAGGTCCGTCATGACAGGCCCCCGGCTCCGGTCCCGGTCGCGGGCGCGATTGCCGTACGGCGGCGGGACCGGCGTACGAACAGGCCGGCCGCTACGGCCAGTACGGCGACGGCGGTGCCGCCGGCGACGACGGCCACCGAGCCCGGTACGCCCCCGCCGGACGCGGTGAACCGCAGATGGTGGGTGCGGTCGACGGCGGTGAACAGCGTCTGCCGCGGGGTGGCGGTGCCGTCCGCCATGAGCATGGTGCGGTACGCCTCGTTCAGATCGGTGAGCACACTGACCGTGACATCCGCCTCCACCAGAGGGGCCGGGCAGTCGAAGGTCAGCCGGGCACCCTCGTCGAGCAGCCGTTCCAGCGCGGCCACCTCGCCCTTGCAGGCGCTGCTGTCCTGGGCGACCGTGATGTGCCGCAGCAGATAGGTGTGCACGGCGGGGGAGCGCTGGAGCTTCTGCTCGCCGGTCAGCTCCGTCGAGACGGTGCCGCTCTCCGGGTCCTCGAAGGCGCCGAGTGACTGGCCGAGCGCCACCCAGTCGTCCGCGTTGGCCCGCCAGGCGATGGACACGCGGGAGCCGTCCGCGCTGATCCGGGCGGTGGACGGCGGCCCGAAGGGATGGGCGACCGCGGCGGGAGCCGGAGCGGCCAGCGCGCCGAAGCAGGCCAGCGCGGCACCGGCCAGCAGCGCGCGTACGGCACGGAAGCTGGCGGACCGGAGGCGCGTGGCCCGGATACGCGTGGCCCGGAACCGTACGGTCCGGGAACATACGGCCCGGGAACATACGGCCCTGAAGCGGGCGCGGGTCTGAAAGGTGGTCAAGGGATCGGTTCTCCTGTGCGGTCCCGGACGGCCAGGGGCCTTGGCGACGGGGCCCGGACGGCAGGCGGGCCTGGACGGCCGGGGCGGGATGCGCCACGGACGGGCCGGGGCGAGGGCGAGGAACGGCGGCGCACGCGGGCGCGGCCGAGTTGCCCTCGCCCCGGCGTGGGATCACTTCGTGACGTACACGACCGGACTGGTGATCTTCCGGTTCTTGCTCTCCACGTACACGACGTAGTCGTCCTTCGTCGACGTGACGCGGCGCAGCGGGAACGACTCGTTCAGCCGGCCCAGCTCATCGGCCTTCACCTCGCCGACCAGCTCCTGCTTCACCGGCTTGCCCTCGCTGACCCGGCGCATGTAGATGGACGCCGACTCGTACGCGTCGAAGCCGTAGGCCGAGATGGTCAGGGAGCCGTCCCTGGGCACCGTCGTCCTGTCGACGGCGACCTGCTCGCCCACGGAGTTCTCCGGGGTGGGCAGCTCGTTGACGGTCCTCTCGCCCTTGCTGTTCTTGAGGATGGTGAATCCGTCGAAGTGCTGGCCGTTGGCGTAGCGGGCCTCGAACCGGAGCTGGTCGTTCTGCACGTCGACCAGCTGGTAGAGCTGCGTGTTCTCGCTGTTGACGACCGGCTCGGCGCCATTGCCGGTCCAGTTGGCGCCGTCGTTCAGCGCGTACATCTTGCCGCCGGAGACCGAGACCACATAGGTGACACCGTTGTGCGTGGTGACGCTCTTGCGGTTCGCGGTCTTGTTGCCGCGGCCGTAGCTGTGGTCGTGGCCCTGGAGCACCAGGTCGACGCCGTACTTCTCGAACAGCGGGCCCCACTGGTCGCGCACGGCCGGGTTGTTGCGGGTGCCGGTCGTGGAGTAGACCGGGTGGTGGAAGGTCACCGTGGTCCACTTGTTGGGGTTGTTCTTGAGCAGGCCCTCCAGCCAGGCGGTCTGAGAGGCCATCAGCGCGGCATTGCTCTGCACGTTGGAGTCCAGGGCGATGAAGCGCACACCCTGGTAGTCCACGCTGTACGCGGTCTGCTTCAGCGCCGCGTCACCCGGGCCGTTGTCCGGGTACGGGAACTGCGGGCGCCAGAAGCTCGACAGGCCGTTGCTGTACTCGTGGTTGCCCGGCACCGAGATGTTGTTGATCTGCGAGTCGATGAAGCCGCCGGCCTGGTACCACTGGCCCCACTGCTCTTCGCTGTTGGCCGAGTCGATGAGGTCACCGGCGTTGACGATGACCTTCGCCTCGGGCCGGTCCGAGAACGCCTGGCGGAAGACGCGCGGCACGGCCGAGTCGATGTAGTTCTGCGCGTCGCCGTAGTAGATGAAGGAGAACGGCTTCAGCTCCGCGGCGGCGGTGGTGAAGTCGGTCCACGCGCTCCAGTTGGTGCCGTCGCCGACCCGGTAGGTGTAGCGGGTGGCCGGCTTGAGGCCGGACAGCAGCGCGGTGTGGTACGTGGAGGCGTACCCCAGCGAGGTGTTGACCGGGGTGGTCGACTCGGCGTGGACGGTGGTGACGGCGCCCGCCGCCGGGGCGACCTGCCCCAGGGCGCGCGGCGCCTCCAGGAACTGGGCCTGCGCGTACGGAGCGTCCGCGTTGGCGCGCCAGGTCACCTTCTGGCTGGTGGCCGGAGTGGTGGTGGGGGTGAGCATGATGCGGTCCGGCATGGCGGACGGCTTGTGGATCTCCGCCGCGGGGACCTTGACGGGGGCGGGGAAATCATCACCGAAGGCGACGGGGCCGGCGATGACACCGGCGACGACCAGCGCGGCGACACCGGTTGTGGTGATCTTCACGCGGCGCGAGGCATGGGCCCAGGGTCTTCTTCTGACGTCGTTCACGAGGAGGTGTACCCCTTAAGGAAGTGAATGCGCGTTCCACGGCGGCTGCCTGGATTGCCGGGAATTTAAGCGGGATTGACTTAACTTTTACTGCTTGCGGGATGTACGCCATACGAATCCGGGTCGCCCGGAGGGCGCGGCCCGGGGGAGCCGCCGCGGCATCCGTTCCGGCTCGACTCCGGCCGTGCCCCCGGCCGTTGAGTGTGCGGAATCCGGTGTTCACCGGGGGATGTCTGGATGCAGGAACCGAGGGCCGCCCGCTCCTCGGGGCGCCGTTCATCCGGCCGTCCGCCCTCTTCACCCCTCAGGTGTCCGCCATGCCCGTCGCCCGCACCGCCGCCGCGCGGCACCCGGCCCGCCGTCTGCTGGCCGCCGTTCCCAGCCTTCTCGCGCTGGGAACCCTGCTGGTCGAACCGTCACCGGCGGCGGTGCACAAGGACGACACCTTCATCACGGCGGAGACCTCGGGCATCCTCAACATCGAGGGGGCGGAGTGCTTCACCGACCCCACGTACTCCGTGACCGCGGACGACGAGATCGTGCTCTACCGCGCGTGCCGGGAGGGCGCGGCGAACCAGTCGTACGGTTTCCTCTCGGCCGATGAAGGACCGTACGACCGCGCGGTACTGGCGGACTTCGCGTGGCGGGGGTGCGAGCGCGGCTTCCGGCACTACTGGACCAGCCGCGAGAAGTCGGGGCTCGACTTCTATCCGGTCCTGCCGACCGGGGAGACCTGGGCGGACGGCGACCGGGACATCATGTGCGTGGTGTACGACCCGGACGGCGAGCTGAAGGAGTCACAGCTCCCGACGGCCTGACGGCGCGTTACGGGCGTACGGCGGGGCGCTCGCTTGAACACGCGCCTGGCGCACGCTCTGGGCTTACTTGTCGGCGTACGCGAAAGGCCGCCCGGGTGCGGGCGGCCTGTACGGGTACGGGTACGGGGCTACGCGCCCTCCTGCTCCCGCTCGACCTGTTCGTTCCACTCGCGCTTGACGGCGCGCCAGGCCTCGTCGGTCTGGCCGAGTCGCCAGTACCCCGAGACCGAAAGCCGCTCGCGCGGAATGTTGCGCTCCACCCGCAGGAGGCGGCGCAGGTCCTTCACAAAGCCGGCCTCGCCGTGCACGAACGCCTGTACGTCACCGGCCGGGAAGTCCAGTCCGCGTACGGCGGCGACCAGCGCCTCACCGACCGGGCGGTCACCGCGGTGCAGCCAGGTGACCCCGGTGCCGTCCGGCGCCGTGATCTTCTGCTCCTCCTCGGGGCCCGCGATCTCGACGAAGGCATGGACCGTCGATCCGGCCGGAACCCGCTCCAGGGCCGCGGCGATCGCGGGCAGCGCGCTCTCGTCCCCGGCCAGCAGATGCCAGTCCGCCGCCGGATCCGGTACGTAGGAACCGCCCGGGCCGAGGAACCGTACGGTCTCGCCCGCCCGTGCCCGCGCCGCCCAGGGGCCCGCCAGCCCCTCGTCGCCGTGCACCACGAAGTCCACGGTCATCTCCCGGGCGTCCGGATCCCAGGCGCGGACCGTGTACGTACGGGTCGTGGGCCACTGGTCGCGCGGGTACTCGGCGCGGATCCGCTCCATGTCGAACGGCTCGGGATACGTCACACCCTCCGCCGCGAACAGCAGCTTGATGTAGTGGTCGGTGAATTCGCCGGCCTCGAAGGTGTCCAGTCCCTCACCGCCGAGAACGACCCGCACCATGTGCGGGGTGAGCCACTCGGTGCGTACGACCTGTGCCTCACGGGCCTTCGGTGCCTTGCGGGCCGGCTGTTCCGCCACGGTGTCTCCCCAGACTCTCGCACGCTGCTCTTAGGCTTACCTAAGCTAACACTTCGCCCGGGGACGGCAATGCTCAGCGCATTGACGCATTCAAACGCGGTCGTCCGCTTCGGCGGCGCCGTCAGCGCCTACAGCCGTCAGCCCTCAAGCGTCACCAGGAGCCGGCGCAGTGCTCCGCCCAGCCCCCACCGCGCGGCGAGCGCGTCGACCATGGCCGGATCGCGCGGGCCCGACGGCAGCGCCGGATCGAACTCCGGCAGCGGTACGTCCCCCGCGACCCGCACCACCTTGGGCGCCACCGCCACATAGTCCCTGGCCTCGTCGAGCCGCTTGCGCTGCGACGGCGTGAGCTTCGAGCGCGGGTCGTCGACCGCCGCCATGATCCCGGCCAGATCACCGAAGCTGTCGAGCAGCTTGGCCGCGGTCTTCTCGCCGATCCCCGGCACACCGGGCAGACCGTCGCTGGGGTCGCCGCGCAGCAGCGCCAGATCCACATATCCGGGCCCGTCGACGCCGTACTTCTCCCGCAGCAACGCCTCGTCGGTGAGCTGGAGCGTACCGACCCCCTTGAGCGGATAGAGCACCCGGACACCGCGGGAGTCGTCGACGAGCTGGTACAGATCGCGGTCGCCGGTCACGATGTCCACCGGGCCGGTGGCCCGGCCGGCGAGGGTGCCGATCACATCGTCCGCCTCGTACCCCGCCACACCGACCCGCGCGATGCCGAGCGCGTCGAGCACCGCCTCGATGACCGGGACCTGGGGCGCGAGCGTGTCCGGGGTCTCCTCCTCGTCGGGGCCCTCCGCGCGCTCCTCGGCCACCCGGTGGGCCTTGTACGACGGGATCAGATCCACCCGCCACTGGGGCCGCCAGTCGGCGTCCATGCAGGCCACCAGCTCGTCGGGGCGGTGGTCCTGGACCAGGCGCGCGATGAAGTCCAGCAGTCCGCGCACCGCGTTGACCGGGGTGCCGTCCGGGGCGCGTACGGAGTCGGGGACCCCGAAATAGGCGCGGAAGTAGAGGGAGGCGGTGTCGAGGAGCATCAGGCGTGGCGTCACATCCCCGATGATGCCCCAGCCCACTGACAGTCGCTCTCGTGACAGCCGCTCTCGCCGGACAGCCCGGGCCGCGGCTCCGGAGGACGGCCCCGGGCCGCTCTACTGCCGTCGCCATCACCGGCTGTCACCCCTTGTCCCTCGGAAGGCGTTTTCTCGCCGATGTACGCCGAACCCGTTGTGACCTGGGCCACTTCATCGTTTGCCGCATGGAAGCGCGGGCAGGCGCGCACCCGGAGCGAACCCGGTTGGACCGTCCATTGGTCCAGTCCCATATCCGGATGAAGCGGGCCGGACCCGCCCCGTTCCACGGCCTGCCCGCGGGGGTGGCGGGCCGTTTCCGTTCAACGCGAGAGGTGTATGTGTCCAGGCTCCAAGCCGAACACCTGTACAAAATCTTTGGCAGACGACCCGCCGAAGCCGTGACCGGGCTCAAGAACGGTACGGACCGTGACGCGCTGCGCGCCGCCGGCACCACCGCGGCGGTGATCGATGCCTCCTTCTCGGTCGAGCCGGGCCAGATCTTTGTCGTCATGGGCCTGTCCGGATCCGGCAAGTCCACCCTGTTGCGCATGCTCAACGGGCTGCTCGAACCCACCGCGGGCCGCGTCCTCTTCGACGGCCAGGACCTCACCGCCCTGAGCCCGCGCGAGCTGCGCCAGGTCCGGTCCACCAGGATCAGCATGGTGTTCCAGCACTTCGCCCTGTTCCCGCACCGCAGCGTCCTGGAGAACGCCGCGTACGGCCTGGAGGTCCAGGGAGTCCCGCGCGCGGAGCGCGAGCGGCGCGCCGCGGAGGCGCTGGAGCTGACCGGCCTGGGCGGCTGGGAGACGTCCTGGCCGGACGAGCTGTCCGGCGGTATGCAACAGCGCGTCGGACTGGCCCGCGCGCTCGCCACCGACGCCGATCTGCTGCTGATGGACGAGTCCTTCAGCGCGCTCGACCCGCTGATCCGCCGGGACATGCAGGACCAGCTCCTCGAACTCCAGACGCGGCTCAGGAAGACCATCGTGTTCATCACCCACGACCTCAACGAGGCGATGCGCCTCGGCGACCGGATCGCGGTGATGCGTGACGGCGAGATCGTGCAGCAGGGCAGCGCCGAGGAAATCCTCGTCACCCCCGCCGACGACTATGTCGCCTCCTTCACCCAGGACGTCGACCGCTCCCGGGTGCTCACCGCCGCCGCGATCATGGCCGAACCGGAGACCGCCTACGGCACCCGTACCGACGACGGCAGGGAACTCCGTACCGCCGAGGACGTGATCTCGGCCGCGCCCGCCAGCGTGGTCGGCTCGACCCCGGTCGGCGAGCTGTTCACCCCCTGCTCGACCAGTGGGGTCGCGGTCGCCGTCACCGACGGCAAGGGCAAGCTCGTCGGAGTCATTCCGCGCGCCAGGCTGCTGGCCGCGCTGGGTGAGCCGATAGCCCCGCCGGCCGCTGCCCGTACCGCCGTCGGTGACGCCCCTGGCCGTACCACCACCGGCAAGGCGGCCGCCCGTGCCTAGGTTCCGTCTCGGCGACGGCGTCGACTCCGCCGTCGACTTCCTCCAGCGCCATCTCTCCTGGCTGTTCGACGCGATCGGCTCCGTCGTCTCCGGCATGTACGACGGCATCGACGCGGTGCTCTCCGCGCCGGAACCGCTGCTCCTCGCGGGCATCCTCGCCGTCCTCGCCTGGTGGCTGCGCAGCCTCGTCGCCGGCGTCCTCGCCTTCGCCGGCTTCGCGCTGATCGACTCGGTCGAGCTGTGGGACGACGCGATGGCGACCCTCTCGCTGGTGCTCGTCGCCACCGTCGTGACCCTGCTCATCGCCGTCCCGCTGGGCGTCTGGGCCGCGCGCTCCAGAACGGTCAGCTCGGTCACCCGGCCGGTGCTCGACTTCATGCAGACCATGCCCGCCATGGTCTATCTGATCCCGGGCGTCTTCTTCTTCGGCGTGGGCGTGGTCCCCGGCATCATCGCGACGATCATCTTCGCGCTGCCGCCCGGCGTCCGGATGACCGAGCTGGGCATCCGGCAGGTCGACGGCGAACTGGTCGAGGCCGCCGAGGCGTTCGGCACCAGCCCCCGTGACACCCTGCTGCGCGTCCAGCTTCCGCTGGCACTCCAGACGATCATGGCCGGCATCAACCAGGTCATCATGCTGGGCCTGTCCATGGTGGTCATCGCGGGCATGGTCGGGGGCGGCGGACTCGGCGGCGCCGTCTACCGCGCCATCGGCAATGTCGACATCGGCCTCGGCTTCGAGGCGGGTGTCTCCGTGGTCATCCTGGCCATGTATCTGGACCGGGTCACCGGCGCGCTCAGCCTCCAGGTCTCCCCGCTCGGCCGCCGCGCCGTCGCCAAGGCGAAGGAACTGACCGGCGGGGTGCGGCTCTGGAACCACCGCCCCCAGCCCGTCGTCGCCCTCGCCGGGGTGGCCGTCCTCGCACTGGTCGCCGGCGGCATCGGCGTCTTCGGCGGCTCCCCGCAGAGCACCACCGCCTCGGGCGCCGGGAACGTCGGCCAGGGCCAGAAGATCACCATGGGATACATCCCCTGGGACGAGGGCATCGCCTCCACCTTCCTCTGGAAGGAACTGCTGGAGCGGCGCGGTTACGAGGTCGACGCCCGGCAGTACGAGGCCGGCTCGCTCTACACCGGGCAGGCGGGCGGCCAGATCGACATCCAGACCGACTCCTGGCTCCCGGTCACCCACGCCGCCTACTGGGCGAAGTACAAGAACAGCCTGGAGGACATGGGCTCCTGGTACGACCGGACGTCGCTGGAACTCTCCGTACCCGCCTATATGAAGGGCTTCGACTCGCTCGACGACCTCAAGGGCAAGGGCTCCACCTTCAAGGGCCGGATCATCGGCATCGAGCCCAGCGCGGGCGAGATGGGCCTCCTCAAGGACAAGGTCCTCAAGGAGTACGGCCTGGAGGGCGAGTACACCCTCGTCGACGGCTCCACGCCCGGGATGCTGTCCGAGCTGAAGCGCTCGTACGAGAAGAAGGAGCCGGTCGTCGTGGTGCTCTGGTCGCCGCACTGGGCGTACAGCACCTATGACCTCACCAAGCTCAAGGACCCCAGGAAGGCCTTCGGCGCGGAGAGCGACGGAGTCCACACGCTGGCCCGCAAGGGCTTCTCCGCCGACCAGCCGCGGGTCGCCTCCTGGCTGAAGGACTTCAGCATGAGCGAGGAGCAGCTCACCGGCCTGGAGGCGGCGATCCAGTCGGCGGGCAAGGGCAAGGAGCAGGAGGCCGTCCGGACCTGGCTCAAGGACCATCCCGGTCTGGCCGAGCGATGGACCCCGGTCGGCGGCTCGGCGTCGGGGCAGTAACCAGGGCCTCGCCGGGCGCGGTCGCAGTGAGGGGCGGGTCCGTCTGCGGGCGGACCTGCCCCTTCCGTGTGCTGGAACGGATATCCGGGCTCTTTGCGAATCACCCGCAGGCGCGCATCATTGATCCGGGGGGTCGCCCGCCTCCTTGCCCATGCGTTCGTACCGGCAAGGGTTCGGCAGCGGGTGCGGCAGGACAGCCCTTGTACCGGCGTCAACTCTGAGAAGATGACGATCCGGTCGGGAGGGAGCCAGTCATGGACGACAAGGAAGCGCTCAGGGTGGGCGCGGCCGTCCGCAGGCGGCGCAGGTCCCTGGGCCTGACCCTGGCGGCGGTGGCCGCCCGCAGCGGGCTGTCCGTGCCCTTCCTCAGCCAGATCGAGAACGAACGGGCCAGACCGAGCACCCGTTCGCTGGAACGGGTGGCCGACGCCCTGGAAACCACCCCCGCCCGGCTGCACGCCGCCGCCGACTCCGCACGCACCGTCGATGTCGTACGGGCCTCCGACGGCGGAACGGGAGTCCGCAGGGTGGTACGGGGCGGGCATCAGCTCAACGCCAAGGAATTCACCGGCGAGCAGGACACCGGCCGCGAGTACCAGCACCGCAACGACGAGATCATGTACATCGCGGACGGCGCCGCCGAGGTCGAGGCCGAAGGGCGCGCGTACCGTCTGGAGCGCGGGGACACGCTGTATCTCTCCGGCGGCGTACGGCACCGCTGGCGCGCCACCGAGCCCGGCACCCGCATCCTGGTCGTCGCCGTCGCCGAGCACATCGACGCGACCGTCGACCCGCGTCGCTGAGCGGCCCCACGCCGTGCCCGGTCCACGTGTCGTCTCGCTCGTCCCCTCGCTCACCGAGGCCGTCGCGGTCAGCGCGCCCGGCCTGCTCGTGGGCGCCACCGACTGGTGCGTACGGCCCGCCGGCCTCGACGCCGTACGGATCGGCGGCACGAAGAACCCCGACGTGGCCGCCATCGCCGCGCTCCGCCCCGATCTGGTGATCGCCAACGAGGAGGAGAACCGCGCACCCGACCTCGCCGCTCTCCGGGCCGCCGGGCTGTCCGTGCTGGTCACCGAGGTCAGAACGCTGGAGCAGGCCTTCACCGAACTGGAACGCGTCCTGGTGGCGGGCTGCGGCCTCGCCGTACCGCGCTGGCTGGACGACGCCCGGCGCGCCTGGGAGGCGCCCGAGCCGCCCCCGTACGAGCGGCGCGCGGCGGTCGTACCGGTCTGGCGCAGGCCCTGGATGGTCCTCGGCAGGGACACCTTCGCCGGGGATCTGCTCGCCCGGCTGGGGGTGGCCAATGTGTACGGCGCCCACCCCGAGCGCTATCCGCGGATCCCGCTGGACGAGCTGCGGGCGTCGGGCGCCGGTCTGGTCGTCCTGCCCGACGAGCCGTACCGCTTCACCGCCGACGACGGCCCCGAGGCCTTCCCCGGGCTGCCCGCCGCCCTGGTCGACGGGCGGTACCTCACGTGGTACGGGCCGTCGCTGGTGCGGGCGCCGGAGATGCTGCGGGCAGCGCTCCGGCGAGCAGACCGCGCGCGGTGCACCACCCCGCCACCGCCCAGGCCGTGACCAGCAGCGCGTACAGCCCCACCGCCAGCCACTCCAGAGCCACCAGACCGGTACGCCCGGCCAGTCCCTCCGCGCCCGTGACACACGTACCGACCGGGAAGGTGAAGGCCCACCAGGCCATCGTGAACCGCATCCCGCGCCGCCAGGCCCGCACCACCAGGGCCGTCGCGAACACCAGCCACAGCAGCGCGAACCCCATCACCGGTACGCCGTACAGCACCGCGAAGCCGCCCAGCGCCCGCGCGTACGGAGCGCTCACCGCGCCGTGCGCCACATCGGCGAGCCGGCTCAACGCCGTGGTCGACTGCCCCAGCGGGCCGAGCACCAGAAAGAGCGACGGGGTCAGCGCGAGCGGCAGCGGACCGTGGTGCACCAGCCGGCCGAAGATCAGCGGCAGCATGGTCAGCGTCGCGAACAGACTCAGCCCGAACAGCGCGTAGCAGCCGAACAGCAGCGCTTCCCGGCCCTGCCCCGCGGGCAGATACGGCAGCAGCGAAGGACCGGCCGCCGCCGAGACCATGGGTGGCACCACCGGCAGCAGCCAGACGGGTGACACCTCCGCGGGCCTCGGCCGGTGGAGTACGACCAGCAGATACGGCATGGCCACGGCGACCAGGAGCCCGAGGAGCGTCCCCGCGCTGAACAGCACCGCGTCCACGACGACCGCCGCCCCCTGGCCGAGCACCTCTTGGCCCACCGCCAGCGTGGCGGCCCCGACGGCCAGCAGCGCCATGGCCACACAGCCGTAGAACGGAGCCATGGCCGGGTCGCGCAGATGCGCGCGCGCCTGGTCGGGGTGGTACCGCCAGTGGCCCGTCCTGGCGATCAGCAGGACGACGAGCGCCACCGCCGACAGTGCCCACACCACGATCGAACCGGCCCGCAGCCCCGGCACGTCGAAGGGGAGCCCGGCGCCCGCGGTCGCGACGATCGCGGTGCCCATCACCATGGCGTACCAGTTGGGCCCGAGATGCCGGAGCCGGGGCAGCCGCGTTCCGGGGCGATTTCCGGGCGGCGTACCGGGCGGTGTGCCGAGGGGCGGTGCGGGATCCGGTGCGGGACGCGCCGCCCCGGGCCGTGTGCGGGGGTGCGCGAGAGTGGCCATGGATCCACGGTGCCGCCGGGGCACGGCCCCCACCAGGCCCCTTGTCCCTATGAGGTCATAACCTGGACTTATGGCCGATGCCCCGTTCGTCGCGCGCCCCGCCACTCCACTGGCCCACCGGGTGCCCGACCTCGGCGCGCTGGAACTGCTGCTCGCCGTCGCCCGGCTGGGCAGTCTCGGCCGGGCGGCCCGTGAGCTGGGCATCACCCAGCCCGCCGCCAGCAGCCGGATCCGGGCGATGGAGCGGCTGCTCGGGGTGGCCCTGGTGGACCGCTCCCCGCGTGGGTCCCGGCTCACCGACGCCGGAAGCCTGGTCACCGACTGGGCCCGACGGGTGGTGGAGGCCGCCGAGGCCTTTGACGCCGGGGCGCGAGCGCTGCGTGGCCGCAGGGACTCACGGCTGCGGGTCGCCGCCAGTATGACGATCGCCGAGTATCTGCTGCCCGGCTGGCTGATAGCGCTGCACAGGGCCCGGCCGGACACCGCGGTCTCGCTGCAGGCGGGCAACTCCGCCGCCGTCGCCGCGCGGGTGCTGGCCCATGAGTCGGATCTCGGCTTCGTGGAGGGCCCCGAGGCGCCCGAGGGCCTCGACTCGGCCGTCATCGGCCATGACCGGCTGGTGGTGATCGTTGCCCCAGGCCATCCCTGGGCCCGCCGTCGCGGACCGATCGATGCGCGCGAACTGGCCGCGAGCCCGCTGATCCTGCGGGAACCCGGCTCCGGCACCCGTCAGGTGCTGGACGCCGGGCTCGCCCCGTACGGCGGAGTCGCCGAGCCCCTGCTCGAACTCGCCTCCACCACCGCCCTGAAGGCCGCCGCGGTGAGCGGCGCGGGGCCCTGCGTCCTGAGCGAACTCGCGGTCGGCGAGGAGCTGGCGGCCCGCCGGCTGGTCAGGGTGGCGGTGGAGGGCGTACGGCTCCGCCGCGATCTGCGCGCGGTCTGGCCGGCCGGCACCCGGCCCGCGGGCCCCGCCCGCGACCTGCTCACCCTGACCCGTGGCGCCCTGGACTGAGTACGGGGTTCTTGTCGGCCGGGGGGCTCAGGCGCCCGCTGCCCGCGAGGCGGCGGCTTCGACCAGTGCCTTCACCACCCGGGTGTCCTCGGCCATCTCCGGATGCCACTGCACCCCCAGCACCCAGTGCGCGCCCGGCAGTTCGACGGCCTCGACCGTGCCGTCCGCTGCGAACGCCGATACGGTGAGCCCCGCCCCGAGCCGGTCCACCGTCTGGTGATGGTGTGTCGGTACGCCGAACTCCTCGGCCACCAGGGCGCCGTAGCGGGTGCCGGGCACGGGTTTCACCGGATGCTCGCCGAAGGCCCCCCTGACCTGCGAGGTGTGGCCCTCCACATGCTGGAGGAGCGTTCCGCCCAGCGCCACATTGAGCAACTGCATGCCGCGGCAGATCCCCAGCAGCGGGGTGCCGGACGCCAACGCGGCGTCGATCAGGGCCAGTTCCCAGGCGTCCCGCTCGCGGGCGGGCGGTCCGGTACGGGGATGCGGCTCGGCTCCGTACCGTACGGGCTCCACATCCGGGCCGCCCGCGATCACCAGCCCGTCCAGCCGGGCCACCGCCGGGGCCGCGGCGGCCGGGTCGTCCGGCGGGAGCATCGCGGCGAGCCCGCCGGCCCGTTGGACGATCCGGGGATAGCCGGCGGGCAGCAGAGCCGCGGGCAGCTCCCAGACGCCCCACGCGGCGGACTCCTCCAGATAGGTGCTGATCCCGATGAGCGGCTTCATGCGCTGCGGTCCTCCATTGCTCGCGTTGTCCTCAATCGCCGGACGGGCTGGCTCTCGGCAGGGCCACTTCGCTAGCCGCGTTCGAGTTCGGCCTCGGCCGCGGCCAGGGCCGCGAACTCCTCCTCGGGGGCCGCCGCGACCAGCCGGTGCCGACTGTAGAAGGTGAAATAGGCCAGAGCGACGACATAGACCCCCAGCGCGATGAACGCCGCGTCCTTGTCCACCAGGAAGGTCGCCACCAGCGCCGACAGGGCGAGCACGAACGCGGCGCCCGAGGTGAGCATCCCGCCCGGAGTGCGGTACGGCCGGTCGAGGCCCGGCTCGCGGCGGCGCAGCACGAGATGCGACAGTGCCATCAGCGCGTACGAGATGGTGGCGCCGAACACCGCCACATTGAGCATCCGCCCGCCGTCCCCGGTGCCCGCGGCGAGCCCGAAGCCCAGCGCGCCCGGGATCAGCAGGCCCAGGTAGGGCGCCTTGCGGCTGCTGGTGAGGGAGAGGAAGCGGGGCAGATAGCCCGCGCGGGAGAGCGCGAAGAGCTGCCGGGACCCGGCGTAGATGAGCGAGAAGAACGAGGCCACCAGACCGGCGAGGCCCGCGTAGTTGACGAACCGGCTCAGCGCGGTCGGCTCACCGTCCCCCTGGAGCGCGACCACCAGCGGATTGCCCGCGTCCTGGACGGCCGCCGAGCCGCGCGCGCCCGTCGCGGCGAAGAAGGTGATCAGCGCGAGCAGAACCAGCACACCCATGGAGATCGACAGCGCCCTCGGCATCGAACGCACCGGGTCCTTCGCCTCCTCGGCCGCCAGCGGCACCCCCTCCACCCCCAGGAAGAACCACATGCCGAAGGGGAAGGCCGCCCAGATGCCCAGCACTCCGTACGGCAGCCAGGACCCCGAGCCGAACGCCTCCTTGTCGACCGGGATGTCGTTGAGTCCGCTCGCGTCGAACTCGGTGAAGGCACCGGCCGCGAAGATCAGCAGGGCCGCCACCGCGATCGCCGTCACCACCAGACTGAACCGCAACGCCTCGCCCACGCCCCAGAGATGGATCCCGATGAAGATCGCGAAGCAGGCCAGAAAGACCGGCCAGCCCGCCGTCAGCCCGAAGAGGTCCAGTGACTCGACATAGTCACCGATGAAGATCGAGATGGCGGCCGGCGCGAGGATGTACTCGATGAGGATGGCCGTACCGGTCAGAAAGCCGCCCCAGGTGCCGAGCGCGCGCCGGGCGAAGCCGTAACCGCCGCCCGCGGTGGGCAGGATGGCGGAGAGTTCGGCGAGCGAGAACACCAGACAGGCGTACATGACCCCCATCAGCAGAGTGGCGATCGCAAGACCGCCGAAGCCCCCCTCGGCGAGCCCGATGTTCCAGCCCGAGAAGTCTCCGGAGACCACATAGGCGACACCGAGGCCGGTGAGCAGCAGCCACCCCGCGCTGCCCCGGCGCAGCGTCCGCCGCCGCAGATAGTCGGCGTCCCGCTGGGCCGTGTCCTCGGCCGTGGCGGCCGGTGGGGTGCGCGCGTCGGTGCCGTCGGACATGAGCAGCTCCTGCCTCGGGGGTAAAGGTGTGGGGCCATACCTTTGCGCTCCCGTCCGGCCGCGCGCAAGACTCAGGCGTTAAACGGCTGTTACGACTCCGTTCGCCACCGGATCCCACCGCTTCCGGCGCGCTCCCCGCGCTCAGGTCAGAAAACCGCGCAGCAGCGCCGCCGTACCGCCGCAGTGCTCCCGCGCGATCTCCCGCGCCGCGTCCGCGTCCTGGTCGAGCACCGCCTCGGCCAGCGCGGTGTGCTGGCGCTGCGAGTGCTCCAGATTCCGTACGAGCAGCGGAATGCAGTCCAGCAGATCGTTGACGGTCGCGCGTACGGCGGCGTACTGCGCGGTCAGGGTCGCCGAACCGGCCAGCTCGGCGAGCGTGAGATGGAACAGGGTGTCCAGCCTGCGGTACTCCGCGAGCGGCGCGTCATGCGTCGCCGCCAGCGCCGACCGCAGCCGCTCCGCCCGTTCCCCGGCCAGTCCGTCCGCCGCGCACAGCCCCGCCGCACCCACCTCCAGCACCTCCCGGAAGCGCAGGACGTCCTCGATGTCCACCCCGGCCACCCGTCGGCGCAGCTCCTGCCCGGCGCCCCCGGCCGGTGCCCCGGGTCTGGGCCGGACGAACGTCCCGCCGTATCTGCCGCGCCGGCTCTCCAGCAGACCCTGGTCCTGGAGCACCTTGAGCACTTCGCGGAGCGTGACCCGGCTGATCCGCAGCCGGTCCGCCAACTCCCGCTCCGCGGGCAGCCGTTCACCATCGGCCACCAGGCCCAGCCTGACCACCTGGAGGATCTGCTCCAGCGCCTCCTCGAAACCGTTCCCCGCGCGCACGGGCCGCAGGACCGTGGTCAGCGGGTCCATCGGCTCGTTGTTCTTCGCCACGTCGCCGTTTCCCCTTCCCAACCAAAGGTCTCCAGGAATACCTTATGGCTTCCGGATGGCCGAAGGAGGACTTGTCCCGTGGCAGACCGCACACCCCCGCTCGCCGTCGACCGGCTGCGCATCCTGGTCGACAGCGGCGACATCGACACGGTGGTCCTGGCCTTCCCCGATATGCAGGGCCGGCTCCAGGGCAAGCGGTTCGCCGCGCGCTTCTTTCTCGACGAAGTCCTGGAACACGGCACCGAGGGCTGCAACTACCTCCTCGCCGTCGACACCGATATGAACACCGTCGACGGATACGCGATGTCCTCCTGGGACAGCGGCTACGGCGACTTCGCCATGCGGCCCGACCTCACCACCCTGCGCCGCGTCCCCTGGAACGAGGGCACGGCCATGGTCCTCGCGGACCTCGCCTGGCACGACGGCTCACCGGTTGTCGCCGCGCCCCGCCAGATCCTGCGCCGCCAGCTCGACCGGCTCGCCGAACTCGGCTACACCGCGCATGTCGGTACGGAGCTGGAGTTCATCGTCTTCAAGGACACCTACGAACAGGCCTGGGACCGCCACTACCGGGACCTCACCCCCGTCAACCAGTACAACGTCGACTACTCCGTCCTCGGCACCGGCCGTATCGAACCGCTGCTGCGCCGGATCCGCAATGAGATGGCCGTCGCGGGACTGACCGTCGAATCCGCCAAGGGCGAGTGCAACCCCGGCCAGCACGAGATCGCCTTCCGCTACGACGAGGCCCTCATCACCTGCGACCACCACGCCATCTACAAGACCGGCGCCAAGGAGATCGCCTCCCAGGAAGGCGTCTCGCTCACCTTCATGGCCAAGTACAACGAGCGCGAGGGCAACTCCTGCCATATCCATCTCTCGCTCCAGGACCAGGACGGCACCAGCGTCATGGCCGGGGACGGACCGGACGGCATGTCCGCCGTCATGCGTCACTTCCTGGCCGGGCAGCTCGCCGCGCTCCGTGACTTCTCCCTGCTGTACGCGCCCACCATCAACGCCTACAAGCGCTTCCAGCCGGGCTCCTTCGCCCCCACCGCGGTCGCCTGGGGCCATGACAACCGCACCTGCGCCCTCCGGGTGGTCGGCCACGGCCGGTCCATGCGCTTCGAGAACCGGCTCCCCGGCGGCGACGTCAACCCGTATCTCGCCGTCGCCGGAATGATCGCCGCCGGTATCCACGGCATCGAGAACGAACTCGAACTTCCCGGCGCCTGCGCGGGCAACGCCTACACCGCCGCCTACGAGCAGGTCCCGACCACCCTGCGCGAGGCCGCCGGCCTCTGGGAGAACAGCCCTCTCGCCCGCGCTGCCTTCGGCGACGAGGTCGTGGCGCACTACAGCAATATGGCGCGCGTCGAGGTGAAGGCCTTTGACGCCGCGGTGACCGACTGGGAGCTTCGCCGCTCCTTCGAACGTCTGTGAGGAACGACGTGCACGCACACCATGCCGCCGGACATCAGGTCCTCAATCCGGCCACCGGAGAGACCGTCGCCACGGTCCCCGCGACCAGCCCGGCGCAGGTCGACACGGCCGTACGCCGGGCCGCCGCCGCCCAGCGCGGATGGGCGGCAGCCGCCCCCGCCGACCGCGCCCGGCTGCTGCGCCGCTTCGCCGCCGTCGTCGACGAGCACAACGAGGAGCTGGCCCGGCTGGAGGTCCGCGAGGCGGGCCACACCCTCGGCAACGCCCGCTGGGAGGCGGGCAATGTCCGCGACCTCCTCGACTACAGCGCCGGGGGAGTGGAGCGGCTGACCGGCCGGCAGATCCCGGTCGCCGGAGGCATCGACATCACCCTGCTGGAACCGCTCGGTGTCGTCGGGGTGATCGCCCCCTGGAACTTCCCCATGCCGATCGCCGCCTGGGGCACCGCCCCCGCGCTCGCGGCCGGCAACGCCGTACTCCTCAAGCCCGCCGAGACCACCCCGCTCACCGCGCTGCGGCTGGCCGAACTCGCCCTGGAGGCAGGGCTTCCCGAGCATCTCTTCCAAGTCCTGCCCGGCGCGGGCGAGGTGACGGGCAACGCGCTTGTCGAGCACCCCGGGGTCGCCAAGATCGTATTCACCGGCTCCACCCGGGTCGGCAAGCGGATCATGGCCAAGAGCGCCGCCCTGGTGAAGCGCGTGACCCTCGAACTCGGCGGCAAGAGCCCCAATATCGTCTTCGCCGACTCCGATCTCGAACAGGCCGCCGCCACCGCCCCGATGGCCTTTCTCGACAACGCGGGCCAGGACTGCTGCGCCCGCACCCGCATCCTCGTCCAGCGCGATGTCCACGACCGGTTCCTCGAACTGCTCGCCCCTGCCATCGCATCGGTCGTCGTCGGCGACCCCACCGACGAGCGGACCCAGATGGGCCCGCTGATCTCGGCGGTCCAACTGGAGCGCGTACGGTCGTACGTCCCCGAGGGCGTCAAGGGCATCCGCGGCAGCGCGCCCCGCGGCCCCGGCTTCTGGTTCCCCCCGACCGTCCTCACCGACGCCGGACCGGACTCCCCGGTCGCGACGGAGGAGGTCTTCGGACCCGTCGCCGTCGTCCTGCCCTTCGAGGACGAGGAGGACGCCGTCCGGCTGGCCAACGCCACCGACTACGGCCTCGCCGGATCGGTCTGGACCCGGGACCTGGGCCGCGCCCTGCGGGTCTCGCGCGCCGTCGCCGCGGGCAATCTGTCCGTCAACTCCCACAGCAGCGTCCGCTACGGGACCCCGTTCGGCGGCTACAAACAGTCCGGCCTCGGCCGGGAACTGGGCCCTGACGCCCTGGCCGCCTTCACCGAAACCAAGAACGTCTTCATCAGCACGGAGGCCTGAACCACCATGACCGCCCCCACCAACGACACCGTCTGCCGCCGGCTCGTCGGCCGTACCGCCGTCATCACCGGAGCCGGCAGCGGCATCGGACTGGCCACAGCGCGCCGGCTCGCCTCCGAGGGCGCGCACCTCGTCTGCGGCGACATTGACGAGACCGCGGGCAAGGCCGCGGCCGACGCCGTCGGCGGGACCTTCGTACGCGTCGACGTGACCAAGGCCGATGAGGTCGAGGCGCTGTTCAAGACCGCGTACGACACCTACGGCAGTGTCGACATCGCCTTCAACAACGCGGGGATCTCACCCCCCGAGGACGACTCGATCCTCACCACCGACCTCGACGCCTGGAAGCGGGTCCAGGACGTCAACCTCACCTCCGTATACCTCTGCTGCAAGGCGGCCATCCCTTATATGCGGCGGCAGAAGAGGGGCTCCATCATCAACACGGCGTCCTTCGTGGCCCGGATGGGTGCGGCGACCTCCCAGATCTCGTACACCGCGTCCAAGGGCGGGGTGCTGGCCATGTCCCGCGAACTGGGGGTGCAGTTCGCCCGCGAGGGAATCCGCGTGAACGCCCTGTGCCCGGGGCCGGTCAACACCCCGCTGCTCCAGGAGCTGTTCGCGAAGGACCCGGAGCGTGCCGCGCGCCGACTGGTGCACATCCCGGTGGGCCGGTTCGCCGAGGCGGACGAGATCGCGGCGGCGGTCGCCTTCCTCGCCAGCGACGACGCGTCGTTCGTGAACGCCACCGACTTCCTTGTCGACGGCGGTATCTCCGGGGCGTACGTCACCCCGCTCTAGGCCCCGATGAGCCCCTGACGAACCCTCTATGAGCCCCTGATACGACGTCCTCTGAGCCCCGGCCGGCCCTGTCCGCCCGCGGCTCAGAGGAACGTACGGCCCTCGCCCCGGTAGGTCGGCACCGAGGCCACCACGCGGTCGCCCTCCACCAGCCGCAGGGTGTCGAACCGCTCGCACAGCTCACCGGCCTTGGCATGCCGGAACCACACCTTGTCGCCGATCAGCAGATCGTCTGCGGCCGGTCCGAGCAGCGGGGTCTGCACCTCACCGGCCCCCTCCTGCCCGTCATAACGCAGCCCTTCCGGCAGATACGGCACCGGCAGCCGGTCCCGCCCCGCCGCCCCCGACGCCGGATAGCCCCCGCCGAGCACCGTCACCACCCCGACGCCCGGCCTGCGGACCACGGGCTGGGCGAAGAGCGCCGCCGGACGGCCCGTGAACGATGTGTAGTTGTCAAAGAGCCGTGGAACATAGAGCCCCGAGCCCGCGGCGATCTCCGTCACCGCTTCCTCGGCAGCCGTGTGCTGGACACTTCCTGTGCCGCCGCCATTGACGAACTCCAGCTCGGGGGCGACGGTCCGTACGGCACGCACCACAGCGGCGCGCCGCTCCGTCAGCTCTTTGCGGGCCGCGGACTGCATCAGCCGGATGGCCCGCGAGCGCAGCGGCTGTCCTGCCAGGGCGTCCCCTACCCCGGCAATATGACCTTCGTACGCCATGAGTCCGACGAGCCGGAATCCGGGGCGCCGGGCTATAGATCTGGCCAGCTCGGCCAGGTCGGCCGGCTCGCTCAGCGGGGAACGCAGTGCACCAATCCTCAACCGGCCGCCGAACAGCCGCAAGGCCGTGTCGAGTTCTAGACAGACCCGGATCTCCTCCCGGCCGCCCTGCCGCGCTCCGTCGATCAGATCCAAGTGGGCCGGGTCGTCGATGGTCACTGTGACGGCGGCGGCGAGCTTGGGATCGGCGGCGAGTTCCGCGTACGCGGCGCGGTCGGCGGACGGATAGGCGAGCAGGACGTCCTCGAACCCGGACCGCGCCAGCCACAGCGACTCGGCGAGCGTGAACGACATGATGCCCGCGAACCCCTCGCGGCCCAGCACCCGTTCGAGCAGCGCGCGGCAGCGCACCGACTTGCTGGCCACCCGGACCGGCTTGCCCCCGGCCCTCCGTACGAGATCGTCGGCGTTGGCGTCGAACGCGTCGAGGTCGACGATCGCGAGCGGGGCGTCGAGATGAGCGGTGGCCCGGTCGTACCGGGCCCGGTCGGTGGCGCGCGGAGTCATGGCCAGAGCCTGCCAGACCGGATTACCGCACGGTAGGGGGATGATCGGGGCAGATCGCCCCGGTCCTTGCCGCACGTTCCCGCCGGGCCGTCGCAAGCCCGTAGAGTGACGCACACGCAGTGTCGAACGGGCTTGTCCCGTACGGCTGGACCGGTGTGCGCGGGACCAGATACGCGCGCGGCCGGTGTGCGACGGAGTGGATCAGTCGGTACGGGCGGCACAGGGGGGCGGATGAGCACCGAAGCACCACGCGCTCCCGTACCACCGCGCCCCACGACACCCCCGGCGACCCCTCGGACACCGCAGCCCGCCACCTCACCGGACACCGCCCCGACGGGCGCCCCGCGCACCGACACCCCGCGTGCGGCCACGGTAACGAGCGCCACTGACACGACGCGCCTGCCCGCGGCCCCGAGCGCCACGGACAGCCGACGTCCGCCCGTGGCTCCCCGCGCCACCGACGCCCCGCGCCCGCCCGCGGCCTCGCGCATCACCGACGCCCTGCTGCTGCCCGAGCAGCCGCCGGGGCCGCCCCGGATACCTCCGCCGCCCCCCGGTCCGCCGACGGTCGGGCAGCGCGTGGGCGAGCAGCGTCCGTACGACCACCGAACGTCCCCCGGGCGCCCGCGCGCCACCGAGCCTCCCCCCTCCGAGGTCACCACCCGGCTGCGTGCGATCCCCTCGCGGCCGGTTCCCCCGCGGCCGCCCGTACCGCCGCTGCCCTGGGGCCGGCCCCTCGGCGGCATCGGTCTCGCGCGCGGCCCGCAGGTCCCCGAGACCCCCATGGAGACCACGACCCGGCTCCGGCCCGTACCCGCCCGGCGCCCGGTCAGGACGGTCTCCGCCGTTGTCTGTGTCGTCCTCGGACTCGGGCTGATCGGGGGCGCCGCCACCGGCACCTGGCTGACCGGCGACTCGGCCGCGGAACCCGCCGCCCGCGACGCGTACACCACCGCCCGCGCCCTCTGGCACAGCGTCCCCGTCGACACCCTGTTCCCCCGCACCCTCAAGGGCGACGGCGCGGGCCCCGGCGGCGCGGACCGGGAGTGGACCCGTATCGCGGTCGCGCCAGACAGCGACTGCGCCGGCACCCTCGACCCGCTCCTGCTGAGCACTCTGCGTCCGGTCGGCTGCGGGCGCGTCCTGCGCGCGACCTACGCGGACGCCACCTCCAGCAGCGTCACCACCGTGGGGCTCGTCTTCACCCGGGCCGAGCCCGCCGGGATGCAGGCCCTGAACGCCCGCTTCCGCGGCGAGCGGCTCACCGAACGCACCGACCTCATGCCCCTCACCTTCCCCGTCGAGGGCACAGCCGCCGCCCGGTTCGGTCCCGCGCAGCGTGCGAGCTGGACGGTGAACGTCCTCACCGAGGCGCCCGTCGTCGTGTACGCCGTCTCCGGCTTCGCGGACGGACGTACGGTCACCGCGCCGCAGCCCGTCGACAAGGCCACGGCCAAGGGCGCCACGAGCGCGCCCGCGCAGGCCGGCCTCGGCCATGAGGCGAAGGGGATCGCGGACCGTATCGAACGGGGGCTGCGGGCGACCGTGAGCGCCGGCGCGGTGGCCCCCGAGTGACCCCGAAGCCGTCGAGGCCGTCGATGACCCCGAATTCGCCGAAGACCCCGCCGCCCCCGCAGACCCGGACGCCCCGGAGCCCCCGAGGCCGTCACCGCCTCGCCGCCGTGCTCGCCGCCGCCTCCTTCCTGCTCGTGCCTACCACCCCCGCGCACGCCGACGAGATACGCGCTCAGCAGTGGGCCCTCGACGCGCTGCACACCGAGCGTGCCTGGCGCACCTCCCAGGGCCATGGCGTCACCGTCGCCGTCCTCGACACCGGTGTCGACCCCACCCACCCCGATCTCGACGGACAGGTGCTCCAGGGCAAGGACCTGATCGGCTTCGGCGCTTCCGACGGCGACCGCTCCTGGGCCCGCCACGGCACCGCCATGGCCGGCATCATCGCCGGGCACGGCCACGGGCCGGACCGCTCCGAGGGTGTCCTCGGGATCGCGCCCCAGGCGAAGATTCTTCCCGTCCGGGTCATCCTCGAAGGCACCGACCCCGCCCGCGCCAAGGCCCGCAACTCCAAGGGCGGCGCCCTCGCCGAAGGCATCCGCTGGGCCGCCGACCACGGCGCCGACGTCATCAACCTCTCCCTCGGCGACGACAGCGAGTCGGCCCACCCGGAGCCGGCCGAGGACGCGGCCGTCCAATACGCCCTCGCCAAGGGCGCCGTCGTCGTCGCCTCGGCCGGCAACGGCGGCGAGAAGGGCGACCACATCTCGTACCCCGCCGCCTATCCCGGAGTGATCGCGGTGGCGGCCGTCGACCGCTACGGAACGCACGCCGCGTTCTCCACGAGCCGCTGGTACGCGACCGTCAGCGCCCCGGGTGTCGACGTGGTGATAGCGGACCCGGACCGCCGCTACTACGAGGGCTGGGGCACCAGCGCCGCCGCCGCGTTCGTCTCCGGAGCCGTCGCCCTCGTACGGTCCGCCCACCCCGACCTCACCCCCGCGCAGATCAAGAAGCTGCTCGCGGACACCGCGCGCGACGCTCCCCAGGGCGGTCGCGACGATGCCAGGGGGTACGGGATCGTCGACCCGGCCGCGGCCATCGAGGCGGGCGGCGAACTGTCCCGTACGGAGGTCCGGGGCCGGTCCGCGGGATACGGCAAGCGGTACTTCGGCGCCGGGCCCTCCGTGCCGCGCGCGGAGCCGGAACCGGTCTCCTGGCTCGCCCCCACGGCAGGCGCGGTCGGTGCCGTGCTGCTGGCCTGTGCGGTGGTGCTGTGGCGCGGCGGCGTCAGGCGCTCCGGCACATTCGGCGTACGGCGCTGACGGCGGCCGTCTCGACCCGTGCGACGCCTTCGTCCTTGGTGGCGTGGCCGTCGGACAGGACCACGATCAGACAGTCGCGCACCCGCCCCACCGAGTGGACCGCCCACAGACCGCTCGCGGTCCTGGGCAGCCAGCCGTTCTTGAGTGCCCAGTCGTCACCGGCGGCCGACACGCCCCAGTCCTGCCCCGGCACCACCCGCTCCATCAGGCCCGCGATGAACCGGCGCGACCGGCCGTTCAAGGGTGAATTCTTGGTGTCCATATCGAACACGGCCTTCAACAGCGTGAGTTGATCGCGGGCGGTGGTACGGGTCAGCCCCCACGCGGGCGCGGCCGCCGTCCGCCCCATCCCGAGCCGCGCATACGCCGCGTCCAGCCCCGCCACCCCACCGGCCGCCGCGCGCAGCACCGTCGCCGCGTCATTGTCACTGCGCTCGATCATGGCTGCGGCGAGCCGCTCCTGACCGCAGGTCAGCCACTCCCCGGCGTCCTGAGCCCGCAACAGCAGCGCCGCCAGAACCGCGACTTTCACCACGCTGGCACACACATACCGGCGGTCCTCGCCGTACGCCGCCTCGCGCCCGCCGGCCATGTCGTACATCGCGACAGAAAGATCCACCCCACGACCGTACGATGCGGCGCGATGATCTTATTTCCCATGCGACTGTCACTGGATGTGTGTACGTTGTGACGGCCTGCGTGAGAAGCGTGGGCAGGTTGGGCCATCTGTGGCCATCTGGTGTTGCTCTGGGGAGGGCATGTGCGTATGCACAGAGAGCAGTTCGGATCAAGGTTGTCCACGCGCCGGCGATCGCTGGCCGTCGGTGCGCTCGTACTGGCACTGTCGGCCGCTGGACCCGCGAACGCAAACGCGGTCAGCGGCAGTGGGGACGGGGACATCGACTCGTCGGCGACGACATCGTTCACGGACGAGACCCCGCCCGTCCTTTCGGTCACCACCCCTGGCAACAGGGCGCAGGTCCTCTTCGACGCCGACGCGGGTGACGACATCGGTTTCGCCGTCACCGGCTCGACCTTCAACTCCTCGGTCGCCCTTGAGCTGTACGACCCCCAGGGCGCCAAGGTCGGCATCAACGGCACCGTGACCGGTGCTGCCGATGACTGGGAGGTCAGCGATCTGCCGCTGGCCGGCCGGTACTCACTGATCCTCAAGCCGGGGACGGGCAACAGCGGTTCGGCCACGGTGACGCTGTCCGAGCGGGTGAGCGGACCGCTCGATCTCACCGGCCCCACGGCCCTGACCACGCTCTCCAGGGCCGGGCAGGACGGAGCACTGACCTTCTCGGCGCAGCCGGGCGATTCGCTCAGCCTGGGCGTCGACGCGGCCGGCATGGAGAAGAGCCTCTACGCGCGCCTGTACGGTCCGGACGGCAGCCAGGTCCTCAGCCGGTACGTGGCCGCCAGGGGCGCGGGCGCCCTCGACATCGACGCGCTGCCGCAGGCGGGTCCGTACACACTGACCCTCGACCCCGATGGGGGCGCCACGGGCACGGTGAAGGTGACCGGTTCGCACTACGCGGATGCCGGGATCCTCGATCTGGCCGCCCCCGCCGTGGAGCTGCCGATCGACCGGATCGGCCAGGACGGCCGCGCCACCTTCACCGCCACCGCCGGGCAGCGTGTCTCGCTGGGAACGGCGGCGTCGGGGCTGGGCGGTTATACGCGGATGGAAATCCGGCGTCCCAACGGTTCCCGGCTGGACTTCTTCACGGTTCCCGACAACTCCGCTGCCGAGTGGGACAGTTCCGTACTGCCGGACTCGGGTACGTACACGATCGCCGCGCTGCCGGACAATCCGCTGGCGACGGGCGGGCTGGCGCTGACACTGTCGCGCCCGGTGGCGCTCGCCCCGCTCTCCGCCACCGGTGATCCGGTCGCGGTGAGCATCGGCCGCTTCGGACAGAACGCGCAAACGGCCTTCACAGCGGACGCAGGCGCCCAGCTCACCCTGGCCGTCACGGGCAACGCCTTCACCGAGACCGTCGGCGTGAGCGTGTTCGCGCCGTCCGGCGCGGCGGTCGTGAACGGAAAGACCGTTGCGGCCGGTAAGTCGGCGACGATCGAGCTGCCCGAGTCCGGGCTGCCGGAGTCGGGCGCGTACACCGTGATCCTGAATCCGAACAAGGGCGCAGGGGGAAGCCTCACCCTGACCCTGAGCGAGGATCTCGCCGTGCCCCTGGCGGCTGACGGCCCGTCTGCGAAGGCGGAGCTGGCCCGGCCCGGACAGCGCGCGCGGATCGACTTCACCGCGCCCGACACGGCGTCACTGGGCTTCGCCGCTACGGGCAACAGCGTGCCGCAGTCGACCGATGTCCGGCTGATCCCCGAGGGCGGTACGTCGCAGGCCGTCGGCTCGTTCGCCAAGAACGCGGACGGCGTCCAGTATCTGGCCGGGCTCACCCCGGGCAAGCGGTACACCCTGCTGCTGACGCCCGGGTCCGTGGCGACCGGTTCCCTCACGCTGTGGCTGTCGAAGCCGGTGGCGGCCGGCGCGCTGACCGCGGCGAGCCCTTCCGTCACGAGTGAACTCACCAGGCCCGGCCAGCAGTTGGAGTACACCACCGACGTGGTGGCCGGGGGTGGCGCCGCGCTGGTGTTCTCCGGGACCACCCTGACCGCCCCGTCGGCCGTCCGGCACCTTCCGCCGGGAGCGTCGTCCGACGTCTCGCTGGGCTCGCTGCGCACGGCGGACCTGGACATCGCCCTGCGCGCCCCGCTGGCCGCGGGCACCCACCGGATCCTGGTCCAGCCCAGCACCCCCGCGACCGGCCGTACGACAGCGACTCTCGTCCCGGACACGGACGCGGGAGCGGTCACCGTGGGAGGCGCCCCGAAGCCGGTCACGATCAGCACGCCGGGCGGACACGGCCACCTCACCTTCAGCGGAACCAAGGGCCAGAAGATCACCCTCGGTATCACCGCACCGGCGTCCGAATGGCTGCTGTCGGTCGCCGGCCCGGACGGCAAGTGGCTGGTCAACGAGCGCTCCATGAGCGCGTCGACGCTCTCGTACGCCCTGGCCGCCCTTCCGGCCAACGGCGTCTACACCGTGACCGTCGATCCCGGCGCCCTGAAGACGGGCACGTACACCCTGGGCCTGAGCTGAGCGCTCTACCACTCTGACCCGCGGAGACCCGACGCCGGTGCCATGACGCCGGGCGTGGCCAGGTCGCCGCACGGCCGGATGACGGCCGTGCGGCGGCACGGCATAAGCTCCACTCGTGGCGCTCAAGAACATTCCCGGGTCCGGTTTCTCCGATGACGACGGCTCTCCCGATCCTGTGCTGGCGGCGGCTCTGGCCGCGTGGGCGCAGGACCGGGCGGCCGAGGGGCGGGTGCTCGGGGCGCTCCAGGGAGCACGGCTGCTGGTGCCCGTCGTCGCTGTGCTCGGTGAGACCGAGGAGGACGAGCGCGGGCTGCGGCGCGAGAAGACCAGCGACATGGCCGTGCCGACCCTGACGGCGGGGGACCGGCGCGCACTGCCCGCCTTCACCTCCACCGAGACGCTGGCCCGCTGGGACCCCGAGGCGCGGCCCGTCGCCGTACCGCTGCATCAGGCGCTTCAGGCCGCCGCGCACGAGAAGGCCGACACCGTGGTGATCGATCTGGCCGGGCCCGTGCCGTACCAGCTCACCGGGCCCGCGCTGCTCGCCCTCGCCGAGGGGCGTACGAGCACCGATCCGCTGGACGACCCCGCCGTGACCGGGGCGGTACGGGCCGCGGTCGCCGCCGAGCCAGCGGTGCTACGGGCGCACCTCGGACCCGGCAGCGCGGACGGCACCCTCGCGCTGGTGCTGGATCCGGCCGCGCCCCCGGCCGAGGCGGCCCGCCGGATCGCCGGGGCGCTCGCGGCCGACGACATCCTGAGGGCCCGCCTGGTGCGCGGGCTCGACCTGGCTCTGCTGCCGGCCGGAGCCGTGCCTCCGGGCGAGCCCCTCTTCGTACGCGCCTGAGACGGCTCGGCGCTGAGACGGCTCGGCGCCTGAGACAGCCCGAGGAACGGCTCAGGCGTTGGGCCACGGCTCAGCCGTAGACCGGGCCCGTGTACTTCTCGCCCGGGCCCTGTCCCAGCTCGTCCGGTACGACCGACGCCTCGCGGAACGCGAGCTGGAGCGACTTCAGACCGTCCCGCAGCGGCGCCGCGTGGAACGAGCTGATCTCCGTCGCGCTCGCGTCCATCAGCCCGGCCAGCGCGTGGACCAGCTTCCGGGCCTCGTCCAGGTCCTTGTGCTCCTCGCCCTCCTCGGTCAGACCGAGCTTCACGGCGGCGGCGCTCATCAGGTTCACCGCGACCGTGACGATCACCTCGACGGCGGGGACCTCCGCGATGTCGCGCGTCATGGCGTCGAAGCCGGGGGACTCTTGGGGGGAGGTGGCGTCACTCATGCCCCATACGATAGGCGTACGAGGGGCGCGGCCCGCTCGCGGGAGCCCGCCCGCGGGGGTGGCCTGCCTCCCCGGGAGAGTCGCGGGCGAGTCCCGGGCGAGCCCTGGGAGTCACAGGGTTAGCACCTCCTCCGGGGAACTGCTAACCTTGTGTTACGACCGGCCGGACATCCTTATGCCCGGCCCACAAGTGGAGGCTCCGATCTCCCACCTGGCTGCCCCTAAGGGGCGGCGGGTCACCGGTCAGGCGGTGCCCATCGTTCCGTACGGACGATGGAGCCGCCCGACGCGCCCCGTGGTACATGCGCGGCGGTGCTCCGGTATTCAGTAGGAGCCCTGCCTGTGTGCCGTTCGGGGCATTTTTCGTGTTCCGCCGCGGTTGGTCCTATGAAACAGACGTTACGCGGCTGTCTGCCAGACAGTCGTGTGGTGCTACCGAGGAGGATCCATCAGCGCCGAGCCCCGCATCAACGACCGGATTCGCGTTCCCGAAGTGCGACTTGTCGGTCCCAGTGGCGAGCAGGTGGGCATTGTGCCGCTCGCCAAGGCCCTGGAGCTTGCGCAGGAGTACGACCTGGACCTGGTCGAGGTCGCGGCGAACGCCCGTCCGCCCGTGTGCAAGCTCATGGACTACGGGAAGTTCAAGTACGAGTCGGCCATGAAGGCCCGTGAGGCGCGCAAGAACCAGGCGCACACGGTCATCAAGGAGATGAAGCTCCGGCCCAAGATCGACCCGCACGACTATGACACCAAGAAGGGTCATGTCGTCCGGTTCCTCAAGCAGGGTGACAAGGTCAAGATCACGATCATGTTCCGTGGCCGTGAGCAGTCCCGTCCCGAGCTGGGCTTCCGGCTGCTCCAGCGGCTCGCCTCCGACGTCGAGGAACTCGGCTTCATCGAGTCGAACCCGAAGCAGGACGGCCGGAACATGATCATGGTCCTTGGCCCGCACAAGAAGAAGACCGAGGCCATGGCCGAGGCCCGCGAGGCCCAGGCGGCCCGCAAGGCCGGTCGCCAGGGCGGCGCGGCCGAGGAGTCGGCGGGCTCCACCGCGGAGGCTCCGGCCGAGGCATCTTCCGAAGCGTGATCCGGGGGGCCGCCATCCAGGCGGCCCACGGCTCCGGTCCGGAAACCACCAGAGATCTGACGCTCCCGCGCGCCGGCCCGACCGGCCGGCAGGGAGCGCCACTGACGAGGAGAGAACGGCGCCATGCCGAAGAACAAGACGCACAGCGGTGCCAGCAAGCGCTTCAAGATCACCGGCTCCGGCAAGGTGCTGCGCGAGCGGGCCGGCAAGCGCCACCTGCTGGAGCACAAGTCGTCCAAGCTGACGCGTCGCCTCACCGGCAACGCCGAGATGGCCCCGGGCGACGCCAAGAAGATCAAGAAGCTTCTCGGCAAGTGATGTCGCGGCCCCGGGTGACCGGGGGCACGGCAGCAGGACCGGGACCTATTCGTTCTCGGGCCGTGTGAGTCCAACCACGGCCCCGCTACAAGGAGTTAACACGTGGCACGCGTCAAGCGGGCAGTCAACGCCCACAAGAAGCGCCGGGCGATCCTGGAGCAGGCCAGCGGTTACCGCGGCCAGCGTTCGCGCCTGTACCGCAAGGCGAAGGAGCAGGTCACCCACTCCCTCGTCTACAACTACAACGACCGTAAGAAGCGCAAGGGCGACTTCCGTCAGCTCTGGATCCAGCGCATCAACGCGGCCGCCCGCGCCAACGGGATCACGTACAACCGCTTCATCCAGGGGCTCAAGGCCGCCAATGTCGAGGTGGACCGCAAGATCCTCGCCGAGTTGGCCGTCAACGACGCCACCGCGTTCGCCGCGCTGGTCGAGGTCGCCCAGAAGGCCCTCCCGAGCGATGTGAACGCTCCGAAGGCCGCCGCCTGATCTCCGTCAGGCCGTCTCTCCTTCCCGCCGGACCCGCAGGCACCGCGCCTGCGGGTCCGGTGCGTTCCCGGCCCGGGTCCCGTCCCGTACGACCGGACCACCGCCATCCCGTACGAAGAAAAGCGAGCCGCCGCCCATGGGCACCCCCGAGCTGATCTCCCCGCGCTCCCCGCGTGTCACCGCCGCCAGGAGGCTCGCCAAGCGCGCCTTCCGCGGCAAGGAACGCCGGTTCATCGCCGAGGGACCCCAGGCCGTACGGGAAGCGGTCGCCCATCGCGGGGAGGGCGGTGAGCCGACGCTGACCGAGCTGTTCACCACCGCGGAGGCCGCCGAGCGGTACGCCGACATCGTCGACGCGGCGCGGGCCACCGGGGCGCGGGTCCACTACGCGGCCGACGGCGTGCTCGCCGATGTCTCGCAGACCGTGACCCCGCAGGGGCTGCTCGGTGTCTGCCGCTTCCTCGACTCGCCGTTCGACGACATCCTGCGCGCACGGCCCCGGCTCGTCGCCGTACTCGCGCATGTCCGCGACCCGGGCAACGCCGGTACGGTGCTGCGCTGCGCGGACGCCGCGGGCGCGGACGCCGTCGTTCTCACCGACGCGTCCGTCGATCTCTACAACCCCAAGTCGGTCCGCGCCTCGGTCGGCTCTCTCTTCCACCTTCCGGTCGTGGTCGGAGTCCCGGTGGAGGACGCCGTCCAGGGGCTGCGGGAGGCGGGCGTCCGTGTCCTCGCCGCCGACGGGGCGGGCGAGAACGACCTGGACGACGAACTGGACGCGGGGACCATGGGCGGGCCCACGGCCTGGATCTTCGGCAATGAGGCATGGGGGCTGCCGGCCGAGACCCGGGACCTCGCGGACGCGGTGGTACGGGTGCCGATCCACGGAAAGGCCGAGAGTCTGAACCTGGCGACGGCCGCGGCCGTATGTCTGTATGCCTCCGCGCGCGCCCAGCGAGTCCGTCCCGCGCGCTGAGGGGGTCGGCTCCGTCACATTCAGCTAGTAATGTTGCGGCTTCGGGCCCACTGAGCTACGCGGAAGAGGTGGGATGCGGGCATGACTGTCGGGGCGAGCGGACCCGCCGCGGTCCAGGGAGCTTTAGCGCGCGCGCCCTCCGGCGGGCCCGAGGCGCCGCAGAGCGACACCCTGACACCCGCACCGCCACCGATACCCGCCGCGCCGGGCCCGCACAGCCCCGGCAGTCCGCCGGCCGACGACGACGGTGCCGCGGCGGCCGGACTCGGGATCGATCCCGATGATCTGCCCGACGGGCTCGTCGTCGCCGATGAGCACGGCCGGGTCATTTGCTTCAACGCCGCCGCCGCCCGGATCACCGCCGTACCGCTCTCCGCCGCCCTCGGCCGGCCGCTGGACGAAGCGCTGCCGCTGGAGGATCTCAAGGGCCGCCGCTGGTGGGCGCTGACCGATCCGTACGGCGGACTCGCCACCCGCGTCGGCCAGCCCGAGCGCAATCTGCTGCTGCCCGGCGGCCGGGAGGTGCTGGTCTCGGCCCGGTACGTACGCACCCGTCCGACCGGGCCCGTGCGCCGGCTGGTGATCTGTGTGCGCGGTACGGAGGCGCGGCGGCGCACCGAGCGCAGCCATGCAGAGCTGATCGCCACCGTCGCCCATGAGCTGCGCTCCCCGCTGACCTCGGTGAAGGGGTTCACCGCGACCCTGCTGGCCAAGTGGGAGCGCTTCACCGACGACCAGAAGCGGCTGATGCTGGAGACCGTCGACGCCGACGCCAACCGGGTCACCCGGCTGATCGCCGAGCTGCTCGACATCTCCCGGATCGACTCCGGCCGTCTTGAGGTGCGCCGCCAGCCCGTCGACATCGGCGCGGCCGTGGGGCGGCATGTGCAGGCGCACACGGCCGCGGGACAGTCGCCGGACCGGTTTCTCGTACGGATCCGGCAGCCGCTGCCCGATCTGTGGGCGGATCCCGACAAGATCGACCAGATCCTGGGCAACCTGCTGGAAAACGCGGTGCGCCACGGCGAGGGAACCGTCACCATCGAGGTGTCCGCCGCGTCCCTCCAGCGGGCGGAGACAACAGAGAAGGGAACGTCCGTCACCGTGTGCGACGAAGGCCCCGGCATCCCCGAGGAGTCGATGGGCCGCGTCTTCACCCGCTTCTGGCGCGGGAGCAAGCGCGGCGGGACGGGCCTGGGCCTGTATATCGTCAAGGGTGTCGTCGAGGCGCACGGCGGGACGATCACGGTCGGCCGCGGACCCGGCGGCGGCGCTCAGTTCCGGTTTATTCTGCCTGTCGGCGCCCCCGCCTACCTGAAATAGGATCTGCCGCGAAGCGACAGACAGGGCGTGGCAGCCGGCGGGCGGACCCCTCAGCGGCCCGCGGGCCACTTCACCTCCGTACGGCCTCTAGACTCGACCTTTGGCAACCTTCGTGCCCTCAGTGATCGAGCAGGGTCGTTTCGCCAGCCAATCGGAAGTACGGGAAGAGATGTCGGCACCCAACAAGTCGTACGACCCAGTCGAGGTCGAGGCGCTGAAACCGGAACAGATCGAGCGCATGCGGGACGAGGCGCTCGCGGCCTTCGCCGCCGCCGGTGATCTCGACGCGCTCGCCCACGCCAAGACCGCGCACACCTCGGGCACCTCGCCGCTCGCGCTCGCCAACCGGGAGATCGGCGCGCTGCCGCCGCAGGCCAAGGCCGAGGCGGGCCGGCGCGTGGGCCAGGCCCGCGGCGCCGTCAGCAAGGCCCTCGCCGCCCGGCAGACCGAGCTGGAGGCGGAGCGGGACGCCCGTGTCCTGGTCGAGGAGGCGGTGGATGTCACGCTGCCGTACGACCGCGTACCGTCCGGCGCCCGCCACCCGCTGACCACGCTCATGGAGCGGGTCGCCGACGTGTTCGTGGCGATGGGGTACGAGGTCGCGGAGGGGCCCGAGGCGGAGGCGGAGTGGTTCAACTTCGACGCCCTGAACTTCGTCCCCGACCACCCCGCGCGCCAGATGCAGGACACGTTCTTCGTCCAGGGCGCAACAGGCACCGAGGGTGACGAGTCGGGTGTCGTGCTCCGTACGCACACCTCGCCCGTCCAGGCCCGCGCCCTGCTCGACCGCGAGCCCCCGGTCTATGTCGTCTGTCCGGGGCGCGTCTACCGCACCGACGAGCTGGACGCCACCCACACCCCGGTCTTTCACCAGATCGAGCTGCTCGCCGTCGATGAAGGCCTGACCATGGCCGACCTCAAGGGCACCCTCGACCACATGGTGCGGGCGCTCTTCGGCCCGGACATGAAGACCCGGCTCCGCCCGAACTACTTCCCCTTCACCGAGCCGTCCGCCGAGATGGACATGGTCTGCTACGTCTGCCGTGGCGACTCGGTCGGCAACCCCGACCGGCCCTGCCGCACCTGCGGCAGCGAGGGATGGATCGAGCTGGGCGGCTGCGGCATGGTCAACCCCAAGGTGCTGACCGCCTGCGGTGTCGACCCGGAGAAATACAGCGGATTCGCGTTCGGGTTCGGAATCGAGCGGATGCTGATGTTCCGCCACAACGTCGAGGACATGCGAGACATGGTCGAGGGCGACGTCCGGTTCACCCGGCCGTTCGGGATGGAGATCTGATGCGCGTCCCGCTTTCCTGGCTGCGGGAGTACGTCGACCTGCCGGCGACGGAGACCGGCCGCGACGTCCAGGCCAAGCTCGTCTCCGCAGGTCTGGAGGTCGAGACCGTCGAGCAGCTCGGCGACGGCCTCAAGGGCCCCCTCGTCGTCGGCAAGGTCCTCACCATCGAGGAGCTGGAGGGCTTCAAGAAGCCCATCCGCTTCTGCACCGTCGACGTCGGCACCGCCAACGGCACCGGCGAGCCGCAGGAGATCGTCTGCGGCGCGCGGAACTTCCGTGTCGGCGACAAGGTCGTCGTGGTGCTGCCCGGCGCGGTCCTGCCGGGCGACTTCGCGATCGCCGCGCGCAAGACGTACGGCAAGACCTCGCACGGCATGATCTGCTCCAGCGACGAACTGGGCATGGGCGACGACGGCGCCGGCGGCATCATCGTCCTGCCGCCCGAGCACGAGGTCGGCACCGACGCCATCGCGCTGCTTGAGCTGGTGGACGAGGTCCTCGACATCGCCGTCACCCCCGACCGCGGCTACTGCCTCTCGCTGCGCGGTGTCGCCCGCGAGACCGCCATCGCGTACGGGCTGACTCTGCGCGACCCGGCGCTGCTCGACGTACCGGCGCCCAATTCGTACGGCCACCCGGTACGGATCGCCGACCCGAGCGGCTGCGACCGCTTCACCGCCCGTACGGTCACCGGTCTCGACCCCGAGGCGCGGAGCCCGATCTGGCTGACCCGCCGGCTCCAGAAGGCCGGAATGCGGCCGATCTCCCTCGCCGTCGACATCACCAACTACGTGATGCTGGAGCTGGGCCAGCCCCTGCACGCGTACGACCGCTCCCGTCTTGAGGGGCCGATCGGGGTCCGCCGCGCCCAGGCCGGCGAGAAGATCACCACGCTCGACGGCGCCAAGCGGATCCTGGACCCCCAGGACCTGGTCATCACCGACGACCGCGGGCCCATCGGTCTCGCCGGGGTGATGGGCGGCGCCAACACCGAGATCGCCGATCTCACGGCCCACCCCGAGACCGGCGAGGTCCAGGGCACCACCGAGGTGGTCATCGAGGCCGCGCACTTCGACGCGATCTCCATCGCCAGGACCGCGCGCCGCCACAAGCTGGCCTCCGAGGCGTCCAAGCGCTTCGAGCGCGGTGTGGACCCGCAGGCCACGGCCGCCGCCGCGCAGCGGACCGTCGATCTGCTGGTGCTGCTCGCGGGCGGCTCGGCCGAGGCCGGGGTCACCGAGGTCATCGCGCCCTCGGCGCCGCACACCATCACCATGCCCGCCGACCACCCCGACCGGGTCGCCGGTGTCGGCTACGGCAGGGAGACCGTCGTACGGCGCCTCCAGCAGATCGGCTGCGACGTCTACGGGCAGGACGAACTCGTCGTGACCGTGCCGTCCTGGCGGCCCGACCTCGGCGCGCCCAACGACCTCGCCGAGGAGGTCATCCGCCTGGAGGGGTACGAGAACCTTCCCTCGACGCTGCCCACCCCGCCGTCCGGGCGCGGGCTCACCGAGCGCCAGCGGCTGCACCGCCGCGTCGGCCGCGCCCTGGCCGGAGCCGGTTATGTCGAGGCGCTGAACTACCCGTTCATCGGGGACGCGGTGCTCGACGCCTTCGGGCTGCCGGCCGACGACAGCCGCCGCCGTACGGTCAAGCTCGTCAACCCGCTCTCCGACGAGGAGCCCGCGCTGCGCACCACGCTGCTGCCCGGGCTGCTCGCGGCGCTGCGCCGGAACGACGGCCGCGGCTCGCACGATCTGGCGCTCTTCGAGACCGGCCTGGTCTTCCGGCCCACCGGCGACGAGACCGTACCGGTACGGCTGCCCGTCGACCGGCGGCCGTCCGACGAGGACCTGGCCGTGCTGGACGCCGCGCTGCCGCGCCAGCCGCGCCGCGCCGCGGTCGTGCTGGCCGGAGCGCGCGAACAGGCCGGCTGGTGGGGCAAGGGCCGCCCGGCCGACTGGGCGGACGCCGTGGAGGCGGCCCGTACCGTCGCCAGGGAGGCCGGCGCCGAGCTGACCGTACGGGCGGACCGGCACGAGCCCTGGCACCCCGGCCGCTGCGCCGCGCTGCTGGTCACCGTGGACGGCGAGGAGACCCTCGTCGGCCATGCCGGAGAGCTGCACCCGCGGGTGGTCAAGGCGCTCGGAGTGCCGGAGCGCACCTGTGCCATGGAGATCGATCTCGATCTGCTGGAGCGGGCGGGCACCGGTGCGATCGAGGCGCCCCGGATCTCGGTCTACCCGGTCGCCACCCAGGATGTGGCGCTGGTCGTCGCGCGGGACGTACCGGCCGCCGCGGTGGAGGAGGCGCTGCGCGAGGGCGCGGGTGAACTCCTGGAGTCCCTGCGGCTGTTCGACGTCTTCACCGGCGAGCAGATCGGGGAGGGCCACCGGTCGCTCGCGTACGCGCTGCGCTTCCGCGCGCCGGACCGCACCCTGACCGTCGAGGAGGCCACGGCCGCGCGGGACGCGGCCGTCGCGCTGGCCGCCGAGCGGACCGGCGCGGTTCTTCGCGGCGCGTAATCGCCACTGCGTAACACCTGGTCATAGGTCGTCGTTGGACAGACGGCCGTCCCCTGAGGGGCGCCTCCGGATCTCCGGAAGCGCCCCTCACTCATTCGGGTGAGAAGTCCGGGGCGGGTTCGCCAACGCATATGCGTGATCGACACAATCGATCCGGCCACTACGGTCGACGTACGCCCATCGGCTTAGCGGCCGGGCGGCCGAAGGGGGCCGACGGATGAATCGGACCAGTGCAGAAGAGGACGCGTTCGAGGACGCGCCGGCTCCCTGGGGTGTCGTCGAGTGTGCGATTCCGGGCGGTGTGCTCGCCCTGGTGGTCACCTGGGAGCTGACCTGCCCGCCGGCCACCCTCGACAATCTGGTCCCGCGGATCGTGACCTGTGTGGCCTTCCTGCTGCTCGTGGCGTATCTGCTGAACCGGGTGCGGCGCCGGGGGCTCAAGGAGCTGAGCCAGGTACGGGCGGTGGCGCGCGCCGTGCAGGAGGTGCTGCTCAGACCGCTCCCGGCGCGGATCGACGGGCTGGCCTTCCACGCCCGCCAGCTCTCCGCGTCCCGCGGCGCCGATGTGGGCGGCGATCTGTACGAGGCGGTGGCCACCCCGCACGGTGTCCGTGTCGTCATCGGCGATGTGCGCGGGCACGGACTGCCCGCGATCGGGGCGGTGGCCGCGGTGCTGGGCAGTTTCCGGGAGGCCGCGCATGACGAGCCGGGGCTCGACGGTGTGCTGCGAAGACTCGACCGTGCGCATCAGCGTCATCTGCGGGAGCTGTGGTGGCAGGAGACCGTCAGAGCGGAGGGCCTGGACGGCGAAGGGCCGGTGGCGGACGCGTCGGTGCTGAAGGGCCTGGGACGCGACGGCCCCGGGCCGGGCGGCTGGAGAGCCGTGGGGCGGGGGTTCGGCGTCGGAGTCCCCGCCGGCTGGTGGTCCTGCGGCCGGTGGTACGGCTGGGGGCCCGGGCGCCGGGGATTCGGACGCTGGGCCTTGGGGCGCTGGCGGTCCGGGCGGGGGTTCGCGGGCATCGAGTACGGCGCCGGGGACCCGGAGGGCCTGTCGGCGGAGGAGTTCGTCACCGTACTGCTGCTGGAGATCGGGGCCGACGCGCAGGTACGGGCCCTGAACTGCGGCCATCCCTGGCCCTATCGGCTCGGCCGGGGTGCCGTGCCGCTCTCGACCGCTGAGCCGCTGCCGCCCCTCGGCGCGTTTCCGCTGCCGGCGGAACTTCCGCTCCAGCGGTGCGGGCCGCTGCTGCCGGGGGAGTCGCTGTTCCTGCACACCGATGGCGCGCAGGACGCCCGGGATTCGGCGGGACGGTTCTTCGGCCTGGAGTCCGCGCTCGCGGAAGCGGTGGCCGGTGCCCGCGGAGCGCCGCTCTCGCCCGCGGACGTGGTGCGGCGGGTGCATGCCGCGCTGCTGCGGCACACGGGCGGGCGGATCACCGACGACATGGCGCTGCTGGTCCTGCGCAACGACCGCCCGGCGGTACGGGCCGGGGATCCGGCGCCGGACGCGGGTGCGGATTCCCGGGCGCGGGACGTGGGGCCACCGGGCGACCGGCCACCAGAGAGTGCCGTGTCGATTGCGGGCCCACCGGCCGGCCACCCACCGGAGAAGCACCCACCGGAGCATCGGCCACCGCAAAGCCGGGCACCGGAGCCGGGGCCCCCTGAGCCTCGGTCACCTGGCGCTTCCTCACCTGACGTACTGGCGGACACGCAGCCGGAGAAGCTCGCGGACTTACATACGCCCGAGCAACGTCCGTGTCCCCGGTCCGGGATGACCGTGACCGGGGTGGTACGCACGCTTTCCTTCCGCCGGTAGGGGCGACATGGCTGCACATCGCCACGACGGCCGGCGCCGCCTGCCCCGCCGCGGAGTGTCGGGCAGGTCGGCAGGGCAGACGGCGCGGTTGCGGGCCACCGCACTGTGCGAGGGGGAGCCGGCGGCCCGGCCGCCTCTTTCCGAGGCGGGCTCCAGTCAATCGGTCCCGGGCGCCCGCCGGCAGAGTGCACAAGGTGCGGATGCGGGCATTACGTTCACACCCCGTGCGAATCGCACTACGCTGGCGCCCTCGTCAAGAAGGCCCGGAATCGGACGCGTCACTGGAGGGGCACCGCACATGCAGCCCAACACCCTGCTCGATTCGCTGCTCGACGAGTCGGGCATCTCCCACGCCGGACTCGCCGCCCGGGTCAATGAGGCAGGCCGGGCCAGAGGCCTTGCCCTGCGGTACGAACACACGGCCGTGTCCCGGTGGTTGAAGGGGCAGCGGCCCCGCGGCCAGGTGCCCGATCTGATCTGCGGGGTGCTGGGCGAGCGGCTGCGCCGGGCGCTCACCCTGGACGACATCGGACTCGGCGTCGCGGGCGAGCCGCGCACACCGGGGCCCACCCCGCTCTCGGGCTTTGTCGAGCGGGCCACCGCGCTGTGGCGCTGCGACGAGCAGCGCAGGCCGCACATAGTGGACGCCCCCGCCGTCACCGGCACACCCGCGGTGATCCCCGTCTGGGAGTGGGAGAACCCTCCGGAGGACGCCGATGTCTCGCGCAGCGGCCGTACGAAGGTGGGTCCCGCCGATATCGAACTGCTGCGATCAGCCAGGGAGCACTACGAGCTGATGTACCGGAGGGCGGGCGGTGTGGCCACCCGCTCCCGGATCGTCCGCTTCCTCAACGCCGAGACCGCGCCGCTGCTGCGCGGCGGATACAGCGACGCCCTGGGCCGCCAACTGCACCGCGCCACCGGCGGACTGGTCGCGGTCGCCGGTATCTGCGCGTACGACTCCGACGCCCATGGCCTCGCCCAGCGCTACTTCCACCAGGCGCTGCGGCTGGCCAAGGCCAGCGGCGACCGGGGCCTGGGCGCCTATGTGATCGCGCTGCTGGTCAACCAGTCGCTGCACATGGGCGAGCACCGCCAGGCCGTCGCCTTCGCCGAGGCCGCGCTGCGCGCGGCGGGCCGCCAGATCACCCCGGCGCTGGCCGCCGATCTCTATGCGATGCAGGCCAAGTCGTACGCCCATCTCGGCGACGGCAGCGGCGCGCTGGGGTGCATCAGACGCGCCGAGACGGAGGCGGAGCGGATCAGGCCGGGGCACGAGCCGGAGGAGACGGGCTACGTCCAGCCGGGCCTGGTGAACGTACAAGTGGCTGAGGCGCTGCTCAGCCTGGGGGATCTGGCGGCGGCGCGGGCGCACGCGGCGGCGGCCGTGGACACACCGGCGCACGATCGGGGCCGGGTGCACCGGCTCGCCATGCTCAGCCATATCGAACTGCGGCAGGGCGAGGCGGACAGGGCCGCCGGTACGGCACGCGAAATGGCGGAACGGGCGCGGGGGATGGAGTCCCAGCGGCTGCGGGACCGGCTGCGCGCCGTGCGCGCCCAGTTGGTGGCCAGCGGATCCTCCGACGCGGAGGCGGCGGCCGAACTGATCTCAGGCGCGCTGCGCGTTCCCCTGTGAGCCCCTCTGTGAGCCCCCTCTGAACCACCGTGTGCAAGAGCCGCTGCTGCGATATTGCCATCAACTTGTCGGAAGGTGGCAGAAACGTGCAGTGGACGAAACTTAGCGAACAAACTGTTTATGAGAATCGTTGGTTCCAGGTCAATCTGGCGGACGTCAAGCTTCCTGACGGCCGGCATCTCGACCACTTCCTGATCCGGCTCCGGCCGGTCGCCGTGGCGACCGCGGTCAACTCCGCCAACGAGGTGCTGATGCTCTGGCGGCACCGCTTCATCACCGACAGCTGGGGCTGGGAGCTGGCCGCGGGTGTCGTCGAGGACGGCGAGTCCATCGAGGCGGCCGCGGCACGGGAGATGGAGGAGGAGACCGGGTGGCGGCCCGGCCCGCTCCGGCATCTGCTGACGGTCGAGCCGTCCAACGGTCTGACGGACGCCAGGCACCATCTCTACTGGGCGGAGGAGGCCACGTACATCGGTCATCCCCAGGACGACTTCGAGTCCTCGCGCCGTGAATGGATCCCGCTCAAGCTGGTGCCGGACATGATCGCGCGCGGGGAGATCCCGGCCGCCAATATGACGGCCGGGCTGCTGATGCTCCATCACATACGGCTCGGCTGACCGCCCCCGGTCCGCCTCGCGTACTCCTGGCCCCCCGGCCGGTTCGCCTCCGAGGGTCAGGAGTACGGGTAGAAGCCCGCGCCGGTCTTGCGGCCGAGCCGGCCCGCGTCCACCATCCGCTGGAGCAGCGGCGGTGCGGCGTACAGCGGCTCCTTGAACTCCGCGTACATCGAATCGGCGACCGACGCCACCGTGTCCAGACCGATCAGATCGGACAGTTTGAGCGGGCCCATCGGATGGGCGCAGCCCAGCTCCATCCCGTCGTCGATGTCCTCGCGGCTCGCGATGCCCGACTCGAACATCCGGATCGCGGACAGCAGATACGGGATGAGCAGCGCGTTCACCACAAAGCCGGAGCGGTCCTGGGCGCGGATCGCATGCTTGCCCAGCACCCCCTGGACGAGGGACTCGGACCGCTTGATCGTGTCCTCGGACGTCGTCAGCGCGGGAATCAGCTCGACGAGCCGCTGCACGGGCGCCGGGTTGAAGAAGTGGATACCGATGACCTGGTCGGGGCGCGAGGTCGCCACCGCCAGCCGGACCAGCGGGATCGACGAGGTGTTGGAGGCGAGGATCGCGTCCGGGCGGGTCACCACCTGGTCGAGCACCTGGAAGATCTCGGTCTTCACCTTCTCGTTCTCGACCACGGCCTCGATGACCAGATCGCGGTCGGCGAACTCACCGAGATCGGTGGTGAAGGTGAGCCTGCCGAGCGTCGCGTCGCGCTCCTCCTCGCTGATCTTGCCGCGTTCGGCGGCCTTCGACAGCGAGTTGTGCAGCCGGGTACGGCCGATCTCCAGTGCCTCGCCGGTGGTCTCGGCGACCTTCACGGCCAGCCCGCTCCGGGCGACGACCTCCGCGATGCCTGCGCCCATCTGGCCGCAGCCCACCACTCCGACGCGGGTGATATCGGTCAGGGTGTCGGTCACATCGTGCCTTTCACTCGTCCGTGTCCCCGCGGGTCCCCCGTCTGGTTCCGGTGCCCGCTTCCGGACAGGACGTTACTCCGCGGGGGAGTGTGGACGACCGGCCGGGGCGGGCATGCTCAGCGGAAGCAGCGGCCCGCCCGGCGACCACCGGCGGGCCGCCGGGCAGCGGACCGGAGGACGGGGCGGCGCATGGCACACATCGGCAGACGAGGGCTGGTCGCGGGCGCGGCGGGGGTGGCGGCGGCACTGCTGGCGGCGGGCGACGCCGCCGCGCGGACGCCCCGGCACCACGCGCCGCGCAGGGAGTTCCGCGGGATGTGGCTGGCGACGGTCGCCAACCGCGACTGGCCCTCGGTGCCCGGTCTGACGGCGGAGCGGCAGCAGGCCGAGCTGATCGCGCATCTGGACACGGCCGTGGCGCGCGGGCTGAACGCGGTCGTCTTCCAGGTCCGGCCCACGGCGGACGCCCTGTGGCCTTCGCCGTACGAGCCCTGGGCGCAGTACCTCACCGGGGTGCAGGGCCGCGATCCCGGCTGGGACCCGCTGGGCACGGCGGTGCGCGAGGCGCACGCACGCGGTCTGGAGCTGCACGCCTGGTTCAACCCGTACCGCGTCGCGAACCACACCGATCCGTCCCGGCTGACCGCGACCCACCCGGCCCGGGTCCACCCCGAGTGGATCCTCCCGTACGGCGGGAAGCTCTACTACAACCCGGGGCTGCCCGAGGTCAGACGCTTCGTCCAGGACGCCATGCTGGACGCCGTCGAGCGGTACGCCATCGACGCCGTGCACTGGGACGACTACTTCTATCCGTACCCGGTCGCCGGGCAGGTCTTCGAGGACGACGAGGCGTACGCGCGGTACGGAGCGGGCTTCCCGGACAAGGCGGCCTGGCGGCGGGACAACACGGACCGGCTGGTACGGGAGACCGCGGCCCGCATCAAGAAGATCAACCGGACGAACAGGACTCGGAGGGACGTACGGTTCGGTATCAGCCCCTTCGGGGTGTGGCGCAACGCGGCCACCGATCCGCTCGGCTCCGACACCACGGCCGGCGTGCAGACCTATGACGATCTGCACGCCGACACCCGCAAGTGGGTCAAGGAGGGCTGGATCGACGACATCGTCCCGCAGCTCTACTGGAACATCGGCTTCCCCGCCGCCGACTACGCGAAGCTGCTGCGCTGGTGGGACGGGGTGGTACGGGGGACAGGGGTGGCGCTCCACATCGGCGAGGCGCTGTACAAGGCGGGCGACCCGGCGCAGCCGGCCGCCTGGCAGGACCCGGCCGAGCTGTCCCGCCATCTCACCCTGGCGAAGGAGTTCGCGGAGGTGCGCGGGCACTGCTTCTTCTCGGCGAAGGAGGTCGGTGCCGATCCGATCGGGGCGATGACCCGGGTGGTGGCGGACCACTACGGCGGGGCGGGCAAGTGACGAGCCCCATGCGGCAGGTGCCCGCCTCCTCCTGACCGCCGTACGCGTCAGGTGCCCGCGCGCTGTGTGACCGCGATGCAGACCAGTACCGCCACCGCCGCCACCGGCGCCGCGGGCGTCAGGTGTTCACCGAGCAGCAGCACCGACCAGACCAGGGTCAGCACCGGCTGGGCGAGCTGGAGCTGACTGGCCTTCGGGATCCCGATCGCGGCCATGCCCCGGTACCAGACGTACAGCCCGAAGAACGTCGAGCCCGCGGCCACCCAGACGAGCCCGGCCACCCCATGGCCGGTCAGCCGCACCGGTTCGAAGGCCAGAGCCACCGCCGCGCCGGCCACCGAGAGCGGCAGGCAGCCGATCAGTGCCCAGCCGACCACCTGCCAGCCGGGCATCACCCCGGCCAGCCTGCCGCCCTCCGTATAGCCCGCCGCGCACACCACCAGCGCGCCGAACAGATACAGGTCGGCCGCCGACAGTGCCCCGCCGCTCTGCTGAACAGCGAACGCGATCACCACGGCCGCACCGGCCACGGCCGCGAGCCAGAACGTACGGGAGGGCCGCCGGCCGGTACGGACCGCGGCGAACGCCGCCGTGGTCAGCGGCAGGAGCCCGACCACCACGGCGGCGTGCGACGTGGTGGAGGTCTCCAGCGCCAGGGTCGTCAGCAGCGGAAAGCCCACCACGACCCCGCCGCAGACCACCGCGAGTCCGCCCCAGTGCCGGCGCTCCGGGACCGGCACCCGCAGCGCCAGCAGAAAGGCGCCCGCGATCAGGGCCGCGAGCACGCTCCGTACGGCCACCAGTGACCAGGGACCGAAGCTCTCCAGGCCCCACACGGTGGACGGGAAGGTGAGTGAGAAGGAGGTGACGCCCAGCGCGGCGAGCAGTGTGCCACCGCCGACCGCTATCGGGGTATGTGGAGTAGCGCTATCCTGTGCTGTCATGTACGAGCGTAGCAGCGTGTCGGAACTGGCCGATTCCCTGAGGCAGGAGTTGGACCGCTACTCACCCGGTGGAAAACTGCCGTCCAGCAGAGCACTGGTCGACCGTTACCGAGTCTCCCCGGTGACCGTCTCCCGCGCCCTCGCCCGGCTCGCCGCCGAGGGGCTGGTCGTCACCCGCCCCGGCGCCGGAGCCTTCCGGGCCGCGCGGGCCGCGGCCCCGCAGCGCGGCGACACCCGCTGGCAGGAGGTCGCCCTCAGCGCCGACGCGACCACCGAACTCGTACCGCGCGCCGTCGACGCCTCCGGGGTCCTGATCACGCTCGCCGCGCCGCCGCCGGGAGTCATCGAGTTCAACAGCGGCTACCTCCACCACTCCCTTCAGCCGGAACACGCCATGGCCGCCGCCCTGGCCCGCGCGGGCCGACGGCCCGGCGCCTGGGGACGGCCGCCCTCGGAGGGCCTTCCCGAGCTGCGCGAGTGGTTCGCCCGGGGCATCGGGGACACCGTCACGGCCGCCGAGGTGCTGATCACCGCCGGCGGCCAGAGTGCGCTGACCACCGCGCTGCGTGCGCTCGCCCCGCCCGGCGCGCCGGTCCTGGTCGAATCGCCCACGTACCCGGGGATGCTGGCGATCGCCCGCGCCGCCGGGCTGCGTCCGGTGCCGGTGCCGGTCGACCACGACGGCGTACGGCCCGAACTGCTCGCCGCCGCCTTCCGGGCCACCGGCTCCCGGGTCTTCGTCTGCCAGCCGCTCTTCCAGAACCCCACCGGCGCCGTGCTCTCCCCGGCGCGCCGCCCAGAGGTGCTGCGTATCGCCCGGGAAGCCGGGGCCTTCGTCGTCGAGGACGACTTCGTACGGCGCCTCGCGCACGACGACGCTGGCCCGCTGCCCCGGCCGCTCGCCGCCGACGACCCGGACGGTGCGGTCGTCCATGTCGGCTCCCTGACGAAGGCGTCGTCGCCGAGCCTGCGGGTGGGGGCACTCGCGGCGCGCGGCCCCGTGCTGGAGCGGCTGCGCGCGATCCATGTCGTCGACACCTTCTTCGTACCGCGCCCGCTCCAGGAGGCCGCGCTGGAACTGGTGGGGTCCGCCGCCTGGACCCGGCATCTGCGCTCCGTCTCCACGGCGCTGAAGGTCCGCAGGGACACCCTCACCGCCGCGCTCCGTACCGAGCTGCCCGAGCTGGACCTCCCGTACATTCCGTCCGGCGGATATCACCTCTGGCTCCGGCTTCCGGACGGCACGGACGAGCAGGCCGTCGTCTCCGCCGCGCTGCGCGCGGGGGTCGCGGTCGCGCCCGGCCGGCCGTACTTCAGCGCCGAACCGCCCGCCGCCCACCTCCGGTTGAGCTTCGCCGCGGTGGCGGGTCCGGCCGAGATCGGCGAGGGGGTGAGCAGGCTCCGTACCGCCTGCGACGAGGCGCTCGTCCCGGCGGGACCCCGGCCGCCGGGCGCACCGCTGCCGCCGCCGGGCGCACCGCCGCGGGGAGCCTCTTGACCTGCTGGGCAATCGGCTCCACGATCGCGCCCATGAGTGTTCGGGTCACGCTGGTCGCCGCCGCGCGCAGCTCGGACGTGTTCGACGAGCGCTTCGACGACGACCGGTCCCTCGACCAGGTCGGGTGGTACGAGATGCAGCTCGCCGCCCACACCCTGATCCCGCTGGCCGCCGCCGACCTCCGCTACTGCTCGCCGACCCCGCGCAGCCGTGCCACCGGGGACGCGCTGGGGTTCGCGCCGCTCGCGCAGCCCGCCCTTCGCGACTGCGACATGGGCAGGTGGCGCGGGTTCACGCTCTCCGAGGTGGTGGCCCGGGAGCCCGCCGCCGTCGATGCCTGGCTCGCCGACCCGCGCGCGGCACCGCACGGCGGCGAACCCCTGCTGGCCTTCATCTCCCGGATAGGGGGGTGGCTGGACACACGCCCCGCGCAGGACATCGCCGCGATCGTCGCGGTCGCGGAACCGGCGGTCGTACGGGCGGCGCTGGTGTACGCGCTGAAGGCGCCGCCCCGGACGTACTGGTACGTGGATGTCCGCCCGCTGTCGACGGTCACCCTCACCGGTACGCCGGGGCACTGGCACCTCCAGGTCGGCGGCGCCGGATAACCGCACCGCGTGGCGCCCGGCTCAGTCCGGGCGTCGAGGTGGTGTCAGCCGGGTGCCACCAGGCCTGCCAGGCCCCCCGCCGGGCCGTGCGGCAGCCGTACGACGACCACCGCGCCGCCGTCCGGAGCGTTGCCGAACGCCAGCGTGGCCCCGACCGCCCTCGCCTGCCCGAGCGCGATCGTCAGCCCCAGACCGTGTCCGGTGCCCCTCTCGCGCGCTCCCGTACGGAACCGCTGCGGCCCGTCGTCGAGCAGTCCGGGCGGAAAACCCGGGCCCCGGTCCCGTACGGAAATGGTGGTGACACCGGTTGTGGCGTCCACCCCCACCGTGACCGTCACCGGCGCCCGCCCGTGCCGGTGCGCGTTGCCGACGAGGTTGGCGACGATCCGTTCCAGCCTGCGCGGATCGGTCCAGACACGGACGCCCGCCGGGTCGGCCACCCCGGGGACCAGCACCGCCACCTCGCCGCGGGCCCCGGCCCGTTCCACCGCCTCCTCGATCAGCGCCACCAGACCGCAGTGCCGTGGATCGGCGCGCTCGACGCCCGCGTCGAGCCGGGAGATCTCCAGGAGGTCCTCCACCAGCGCGCACAGCGCCTTCACCCGGTTCCGTACATAGCGCTCCGCCTCGCCGTCCGGCAGCAGTTCGGCGGCGGTGAGCAGACCCATCAGCGGGGTGCGCAGCTCATGGGCGACATCCGCGGTGAAGCGCTGCTCGTTGCGCAGCCGTGTCTGGAGCGAGGCCGCCATCGAGTCGACGGCCCCGGAGATCTCGGAGATCTCGTCGAACGCGCGCGGGCGCGCCGAGATCCGCGCGTCCAGATCACCGGCCGCGATCCGCTGGGCGGTCGCGGCGGCCGATCTGAGTCTGCGGCTCATGTTCCTGGCGACCAGACTCACCAGCGGCAGCACGACGGCGGCCGTCAGCAGACCCGCTCTCAGGACGCTCTTGTTGAACGCGTCCAGGTCGTTGAGCGCCGGGCCCAGCGGGAGCCGTACGGACAGGGTCCGCCCGGCGGCCGGCCGCGCCGCCCACATCGCGGGGCCGTCCCCGCCGGTCTCGCCGTGCCCGTACTGCGTACCGCGGCGCCCCTGCCGTACGAGGGCGCGCAGCTCACCCGGGACTCCGGGCGCGTCCAGTTCGGCTCCCGTGCCGCCGACCGTTCCGGTGCGCGCGTACGCCACGGCCGCACGGTCGAGCGTGAGCATGGCGATGGAGCGCGACTGCTCCAGTTCGAAGGCGCGCGAGGCCCGGTCGACCAGCACGACCAGCACGACGACGGCCACACACGTCGCCGCGGCCACGAGCCCCATGATGCGCCACTGCAAGGAGCGCAGCGGATACGCGGCGGAGAGCGCGGGCCGCGGAAGGAAAGCCGGCGGGTGGGGCGTCGGCGGGCGAGGCGCCGACGTGCTGGGAGCCGACGGGCGAGGCGCTGACGGGCGAGGGGCCATCGTCACCGCCGCAGCTTGTATCCGAAGCCGCGCACGGTGTCGATGCGATGGGCACCTATCTTCGCGCGCAGCCGTTTCACATGGAGGTCGACCACCCTGGTGTCACCGTCCCAGGCGTGGTCCCAGACCTGTCTCAGCAGTGTTCTGCGCTCCAGTACGACACCGGGCGAGGCGGCGAAGACGAGCAGCAGCCGCAGCTCGGTCGGCGTCAGCGCGGTGATCTCACCGGCCCGGCGCACCTCCATGCCATCGGTGTCGATGGTCAGGTCCCCGAACCGGAGGACCTCCTCGCCGCTGGCCGGCCCGCCGCTGTCCGCGGCCGGGCCGGCCGGCGCGAAGGAGGCGCGGCGCAGCAGCGAACGGATCCGCGCGACGAGCACCGCGCTCTCACACGGCTTGACCACATAGTCGTCGGCACCGGCCTCAAGGCCCGAGATGATGTCCAGATCGTCCCCGCGCGCGGTCACCATCAGGATCGGGACCAGACTCGACTCCCTTATCCGCCGGCACAGTCCGATGCCGTCCAGCTCGGGAAGCATGACATCGAGGACCAGCAGATCGGGTCGGGTCTCCCGGAAGAGTTCGAGACCGGTGAGGCCGTCGGCGGCGGTGGACACGGTGAAGCCGTACCGCTGGAGGGCGATACGGACGGTGTTCCGGATCACCTCGTCGTCCTCGACGAACAGGATGTGCGGCTCGGCGGGGCCGTCCGGGCAGACGTCGGCGCGGGTGTCGGGGCGGGCACGGCGGACGGTGGGCATGGCGGCGTCCTCGCTGTCTCGGTACGTGTACGGAGCAGGGCGGGCGTGCTGGTTCGTACGGCCGCGGCGAGAGCCGTGTCCGCCGGGATCTCGTCGCCGACGGCCGTCAGCGCCGCGCCGTTCCAGCGGTAGCGGACGGTACGGGGACCCGCGTCCTCCGCGACGGTGAGCAGCAAGTCCCCGCCGGCCACCGCCAGTCCCGCACCGGGTGCGCCGGGGTGGACGAGGAGGGGCCGTACGCGGCCGGCGGCGGCCTGATACACCGCCAGGAAGGTGCGGCGGGCCGCCGGTTCGTCGACCGCGACGACGAGTTCGGCCCCGCCGTCGCCGGTCACGTCCTCGTACACCGGCGGCCGTACGGGACAGCGCGGGCCGGGACAGTCGCGCAGGGCGGCGCGCGACCGCTCGGGCAGCCGGGGGTCGCGGGACAGCAGCGCGGCCACGGACAGGCCGCCGAGTCCGCCGTCCGCGGGGACGCGGATGCCGTCGAGGGGCGGGTACGCCTCGGCCGCGCGCGCCTCCGGCCGTTCCGGGAGCGCGTCCGTGTGCACGGACAGATCGGCCGCCGCGCCCGCGTCCCGTACACCGGTGTCCGGCGCGTATCCGCTCAGCGCTCCGCCCAGCACGGTCGCGGCAGCGACCGTGGCTCCCACGGCCCGGCCGGGACCGCGTCCGTACAGCGACAGGCGCCTCAGGGTCACGGCGCCTCGGCGGAGAAAAACGTAGGGAGAACGCATCATGCGGAGCCTAACGGTGAGGCGACAACGCTCCGTCGGCTTGTATAGCGCGGTAAGGCCTAGGGGAAGGTACAGAAATTCGCACACCCGCCCGCGTGTTGAAGCAACGCCCGCACCGCCTGCGCGCCCGCCGCGGCCGGGTCCGCTCCGCCCCGGACGTCACTCCGTACCCAGCGTCTCCAGGATCTGCTCGCCGTACTTCGCCAGCTTGTTCTCGCCCACGCCGCTCACCGTGCCCAGCTCCGCCAGCGTCGCGGGTGCCCGTAGCGCGATCTCGCGCAGCGTCGCGTCATGGAAGACGACATACGCGGGCACCCCCTGCTCCTTCGCCGTGGCGGCCCGCCAGGCGCGCAGCGACTCGAACACCGGCACCGCCTCGTCCGGCAGATCGACGGGCACGGCACGCCCCTTCTTCTCGGCGCGCGCGGGCTTGGCCACCGCCGCCTTCTCGGGCTCGCGCCGCAGCATCACGGACCGCCGCCCGCCCAGTACCTCGGCACTGTCATCGGTGAGGACGAGCGTGCCGTAGTCGCCCTCGACGGCGATCAGACCCTGCGCCAGCAACTGCCGTGCCACACTGCGCCATTCCGCCTCGCGCAGCTCCGTACCGATGCCGAACACGCTCAGCGCGTCATGGTCGAACTGGATGACCTTGGCCGTCTTCTTGCCCAGCAGGATGTCGGTGATCTGCCCGGCGCCGAACTTCTGATTGCGCTCCCGCTTCAGCCGGACCACCGTCGACAGCAGCTTCTGCGCGGGCACCGTGCCGTCCCACGACTCGGCGGGCGTCAGACAGGTGTCGCAGTTGCCGCACGGCCCGCTCTTCTCACCGAAGTACGCGAGGAGCTGGACCCGGCGGCACTCCACCGTCTCGCACAGCGCGAGCATCGCGTCGACATGGGCGCCCAGCCGCCGCCGGTGCGCGTCGTCGCCCTCGGAGGTGTCGATCATCTTCCGCTGCTGGACCACGTCCTGGAGTCCGTACGCGAGCCAGGCCGTGGACGGCAGGCCGTCGCGCCCGGCGCGGCCCGTCTCCTGGTAGTAGCCCTCGACGGACTTCGGCAGATCGAGATGGGCGACGAACCGTACGTCAGGCTTGTCGATGCCCATGCCGAACGCGATCGTCGCGACCATCACCATGCCCTCCTCCCGCAGGAAGCGCGCCTGGTTCGCGGCCCTGGTACGGGCATCGAGCCCCGCGTGGTACGGCAGCGCCTCGACGCCGTTCTTCACCAGGAACTCGGCGGTCTTGTCGACCGAGGCCCGGGAGAGGCAGTACACGATCCCCGCGTCGCCCGCGTGCTCGGCACGCAGGAGGTGCAGGAGCTGCCGCTTGGGGTCGTTCTTCGGCGCGATGCGGTACTGGATGTTGGGCCGGTCGAAGCTCGCCACGAAGTGGCGCGCGTCCTGGAGCCTGAGCCGGGAGGCGATCTCCGCGTGGGTGGCCTCGGTGGCGGTGGCGGTCAGCGCGATACGGGGCACCTCGGGCCACCGCTCGTGCAGCGCGGACAGGGCCAGATAGTCGGGGCGGAAATCGTGCCCCCACGAGGCCACGCAGTGCGCCTCGTCGATGGCGAACAGCGAGATCGTGCCACGCTCCAGCAGCCGTACGGTCGACTCCACGCGCAGCCGCTCCGGCGCCAGATAGAGCAGATCCAGCTCACCGGCGAGGAACTCGGCCTCCACCAGCCGCCGTTCGTCCAAATCCTGCGTGGAGTTGAGGAACCCGGCCCGCACACCGAGCGCTCTCAGCGCGTCGACCTGGTCCTGCATGAGCGCGATGAGCGGGGATACGACGACTCCGACGCCCTTCCGCACCAGCGCGGGGATCTGGTAGCAGAGCGACTTGCCGCCGCCGGTCGGCATCAGCACAAGGGCGTCGCCTCCGGCCACCACATGATCGATGATCTCCTGCTGGCTCCCGCGGAAGGAGTCGTAACCGAAGACGCGGTGCAGCACGCGCAGCGCCTCGCTGCCGGCCTCGGGGCCGGCTCCGGCAGGTGTCTCGGGACGCGGGTCGGTATCGGCAGCGCTCATCCGGCGATTCTATGAGGCTCCTACGACACGGGTCGGACCGATCCGCGATCCGGGCGGTCTCCGCGATCCGGGCGGTCAGGGCGGCGGCTGGAGCGGCGGCGGCCATATAGGACACGGTCTGACCTGCACGGGATCTAGCGTCGAGGGTGCCGCCCGGCAGTGGGGCGGCGAGAGCGGCGAGAGCGATGTGTCAGGAGAAGAACATGAGTTACGTGACCAGCAATCAGCCGACGGGCACTCCGACCTGGATCGAACTCGATGTTCCCGTCGCGGAGACCGAGCGGGCGAAGGAGTTCTACGGGGCTCTGTTCGGCTGGGAGTTCGCGGTGGGGGCGCCGGGGGCCGGCCAGTACACGGTGTGTCTGCTGCGCGGCCACGCGGTGGCGGGACTCAGGCCGGTGACGACGGGGCCGGCCCTGGGGCACTGGCGCGTCTATATCGCCACCGACGACTGCGACAGCACCGCCAAGCGCGTCCTCGACGCGGGCGGCACGCTGATCGAGAGCCCGGCGGAGGTCGGGGACCGGGGGCGCGCGGCCCTGGCGGTGGACCCGGTCGGTGCCGAGTTCGGCCTGTGGCAGGGGCGCGGGCGCATCGGCAGCGGGATCGTGAACGAGCCGGGCAGTCTCGTACGGAACGATCTCACCACCCCGGACCCCGCCACCGCGCGCGCCTTCTACCCGGCGGTCTTCGACTACACCCTGGACGGCGACGACGGGCAACCGGACACCGACTTCACCTTCCTGCGCCGGCCGGACGGCCATGAGATCGGCGGCATCTTGGGCGTATCGCAGGGGGCGCCCTCGGCCTGGGGGACCTGCTTCGAGGTCGCCGACGCCGATGCCGCGGTGGCGCGGGCGGTCGCGGCGGGAGGCACGGCGGGCGCGCCCTCGGACATGGTCCATGCCAGGCTGGCGGAGATCACCGACCCGTTCGGCAACACGTTTGTGGTGGGCGAGCGGCCGGGGGCGGGGGAGAGCTGAGGGGGCGCCCCTACCCGGCGCGGGGGCACCCCTCCGGCTGACGGGGACACTCTCCCGGCCGGTCACTATGGCAGGAGCCGCGGGTCCCCGGACCGGGGCCCTCCGGCAGGAACCGCGGGGCCGGGTCCGTCACTTCGGCAGGCGCCTGACCTTGAGGGTGTTGTCCCTGCGGTGGCCCGGCCGGCCGTCGGGGCCGGTCTGGCTGCGGTCGTGCTCCTCGCAGATCTGCACCTCCCACTCCCCGTCCGGCAGCTCCAGCGACTCCAGGACCTCTTCCGGCGTCGGGAAGTGCACGTCGGGGTGCGGGTTCTCCTCCCAGGGCGCGAAGCCGCAGTGCCCGACGATCAGCAGCACCCCGCCGGGCGCGACCGCCGACGCGGCGGACCGCAGGATCTTCTCCCGGGGCAGCTCGCCGTACGAGTGCAGGTACTGGGCGGAGACCAGATCGTACGAGCCCTCGGGGAAGGACTCCCCGAGATCGTGCCGCTGCCAGTCGATCCGGTCGGCGACCCCCTCCGCCGCCGCGTGCTCGGCCGCGCGGCCGAGGGCGACTCCGGAGATGTCGGTGCCGGTGACCCGCCACCCCTGCCGCGCGAGCCAGACCGCGTCGGCCCCCTCGCCGGAGCCCAGCTCCAGGGCCCTGCCGGGGGGCGTCCCGGTCACCTCGCGGACCAGCACGACATTCGGATTCCCGCTCCAGATCCGGTCGTCCTGGCCGTAACGGTCGTCCCAGTACTCCTCCATCGAGCCGAACTCCTCGACGGCGGGGGTCTCATGGGAGTGGTCGGTCATCGGTGCGCCCCTTTCATGAGTGTGGTGGTGGTCCGCGTGATCGTGGTGTGCCATCCGCAATACCTCCGTCTGCCGGGGATACTCCGCCCGCCGGGGAATGTTTGACAAACCTTGTTGCCGAGACGGCAAATGGAGACATGGCAATCGCGGACATCGCAGACGACGACTTCTCAAGCGTCCTGACCGCCGTGGGGCCGCGTCTGCGCGCCCTGCGCCGGGACCGGGGCACCACACTGGCCGGCCTCAGCGAGGCGACCGGGATCTCGCTCAGCACCCTCTCGCGCCTGGAGTCCGGACAGCGCAAACCCACCCTGGAACTGCTGCTGCCGCTGGCGAAGGCGTACGGCGTCCCCCTGGACGAACTGGTCGACGCCCCCGCGACGGGCGACCCGCGTGTCCACCCCCGCCCCTTCATCCGCGAGGGCACGACGTACATCCCGCTGACCCGCCAGCTCGGGGGCCTCCAGGCGTACAAGCTGATCATCCCTCCGGGGCCCGCGGCTGCCTCGTGCGGCGAGCTGGAGCAGCGGGTCCATGAGGGGTACGAGTGGCTCTATGTGCTGGCCGGGCGGCTGAGGCTGCGGCTGGGCGAGCACGACCTCGTACTCACCGCCGGAGAAGCCGCGGAGTTCGACACCCGTACGCCCCACGGTTTTACCTCGGCCGGGCCGGAGCCGGTCGAGGTCCTCAGCCTGTTCGGCAGACAGGGCGAGCGCATGCATGTACGCGCCCGCCCCAGGAGCCGGTGAGCCGGTCGGCCGGTCGGACCCGCTTCGACGCGGTGGTCAGCTCGGCCCGGCGATCGGGACGCTGCGATCAGGCCCCGGCGATCAGATCGAGGGACACCTGCCAGAGGCGCGCCGCCGCTTCCGGGTCGAGGGCATGAGGTGCCACGCCGGTGCGAGGGCCGCTGGGGACATGGCGGGGAGCCTCGTGGCAGTCCTCGAAGTAGCGCCCGCCCATGCCTTCGAGCTGAGGTGACGTCGCCACCAGGACGGAGGTGGCCGCGCCCTGCCCGGGCGTCTTGAAGACATAGGCGCCGCCGGTGATCGCGGACTGGAGCTGCTCCTGGTCCATATGGCGCGTCAGGTTCGACAGGATTGCGCCGGGGTGCACCGCGTTGACGGTGATGCCGTCGTCGGCCCAGCGCCGGTTCGCTTCGACCGCGAAGAGGGCGTTGGCCGTCTTGGACTGGGCGTAGGCGGTCTGCGGGTCGTACGGGCGGGTACGGAAGTGGATGTCGTCGAAGTCCACCGGGCTCCCGATGTGCCCGACCGAGCTGAGCGAGACGACCCGAGCCCGGCCCGCCCCGAGCAGCGCCGGGCGCAGTCCGGTGGTGAGCGCGAAGTGGCCGAGATGGTTGGTGGCGAACTGGAGCTCCCAGCCCTCCGGTGTCCGCGTCTCCGGGGTGTACATCACTCCGGCGTTGTTGACCAGGATGTGCAGGGGGCCTTCCCAGCCGGTGGTGAAGGCCGCGACGGACCGCTGGTCGGCGAGGTCCAGCGGTGCGACCTGGACGTTCCTGGCGCCGGTGGTGGCCGCGATGTCCTCGGCGGCCTCCTTGCCGGCCGCGGTGTTCCGTACCGCCAGGGTCACTTCGGCACCCGCTCCGGCGAGCGCCCGCGCGGTCTCGACACCGATGCCGGACGATGCGCCGGTCACGATGGCGCGACGGCCGGTGAGATCGATGCCGGCGATCACCTCGGCGGCGGTGGACTTGGCGTCGAAGGGGGTGGTGATCCGCGTCGGCTCGGTCATGGGGGTGCCTTTCTGGGTGCTGCGGGTGTGCTCGGTGTGCGCCGAGGGCGCTGTGTACGTGCCGTGACCTGGGCCCGGGTCTCCTGGACGCCGGCCCTCTCCTGGGCGGCAGACCCGGATGTTCCGGGCGGTCACACTCCAGCCAACCACCGGCGGATGCCCTCGCAGGGGTGCCAGAGGGGTCCGCTCCTACCCGGGTTCCAGCAGAACCCCCCTGTGCCGGTCCGCGCCGACCCTGCCCCGTACCCGTAGTACCTCAGAGCTACGTGCAAGGTGAGTTCCATGGCGGGACGACGGCCACGGGGCCCCGTCCATAGCGTCCGTACCGCACTCACCGCACCACCCGTTCCGGTACGGAAGGACCCTCCTCCATGGCGTCTGGCCCGCGTAGCAGCCGTTTCCGCCGCACCCTGCTCGCCGCACTCGTCGCCGCGTCGGTGGCGGTGCCGGTGTCCGGCGCGGCCCGCCCCGCGGCTGTTCCGGCCCCCGCCCCGCCCGTTCTCGCCCCGCTCACGGCCGTCGCCCTGGGCCCGGCCCTGGACGCACGGTACGCCGCCAACCGCGACGGCATCCGGGCCGCCGAGCGCATGGCGGCCAACCATGGCGACCGGAGCCGGGCCTCGGCGCTGCGCGCCATGGCGGGCGCCATGCGCCACTTCCTCTCCTTCGACGGCCGCGGCGGAGGCCGTACCGCCGAGGTCTTCGGCGATCTGGCGCGGGCCCGGCGGATCGCCGTCCTCGTACCGGGCTCGGACACCAGCCTCGACCGGTACGGGCGCTTCCGGACCGGCGCGCGAGCGCTCCAGAAGGAGCTGGGCGCCGGGTCCGCCGTGATCGCCTGGCTCGGATACGGGACTCCGGGCACGGTGAGCCGCGAGGCGGTGACCCCGGGCCGCGCCCATGAGGCGGCTCCTCAACTCGACTCCTTCATACGGCAGTTGCGTACGGCCAAGCCCGCCGCCAGGACCGCCCTGCTCTGCCACTCGTACGGCTCGGTGGTCTGCGCGCTGGCCGCCCCGGGCCTGCCGGTCTCCGACATCGTCCTGTACGGCAGCCCCGGCACCGGCGTCGACAGTGCCGCCGATCTGCGCACCCGGGCCACCGTCTGGGCTGGCCGGGGGGACGGCGACTGGATCGCCGATGTGCCGCACACCCGGCTCCGACTGCCCTTCACCACAATCGGGTTCGGGCGCGATCCGGTGTCGCAGGAGTTCGGCGCCCGCCCCTTCGACGCGGGCCCGGGCGGCCACAGCGACTACCTCAAGCCCGGCTCCGTATCCCTGCGGAACCTCGCCCGGATCGTCACCGGAAAGACCGGCGTCGCCGGACAGGCGCCCGAGGCGGCCCGCCATGCGTGATCTCGTACGGCGGATCGACTCCGCCACCCCACCGGAACGCGACCGTGCCATCGACGCCCTGCGCGCCTTCGCCATCCTCGGCGTGGTGCTCGGGCACTGGCTGGTGACCGCTCTCGTCGCCGACAGCGGCACCGTACGCGCCGCGAGCCCGCTCCACTACCTGCCCCAACTGGCGCCCATATCCTGGGTGTTCCAGACGCTCGCGGTCTTCTTCCTGGTCGGCGGGCAGGTCGCCGCGAAGAGCTACGCCTCGGCCCGCGCCCGCGGCACCGGCTACCCGCGGTGGCTCCGCAGCCGCCTCGCGCGGCTGTTCCGGCCGGTCGCCGCCGTCCTGGCGGTATGGGCCGTGGCCGCGGGCGTGATGCTGGCCTCCGGCGCCGGGTACGACACCGTGCACGCCCTGTTCCGGCTGGTCCTCTCGCCGCTCTGGTTCCTGCTGGTCTTCGCCGCGCTGACTGCCGCGACCCCGGTGGCCGCCCGGCTGCACCCGCTGTGGCCGCTGGCCGTGGTGCTGTACGTCGACCTCTTCCGGTTCGGGTTCGGCGGCCCGGAGTGGCTCGGCTGGATCAATGTGGCGGCGGGCTGGCTCGTACCGTACTGCCTGGGCGCGGCCTGGGCCCGCGGCGGACTGCCGGGGCCCAGGACTGGCTGGGCGCTGCTGGCCGGCGGCGCGGCGGCGACGGCCGCGCTGATCCTGTTCGCCGGCTACCCGGCGTCGATGGTCGGCGTGCCCGGCGCCGCGGTCTCGAACCTCAACCCGCCGACCCTGGCCGCCGTCACCTTCGGCCTCGCCCAGTGCGGGGCGGCCCTGCTGCTGACCGGTCCGCTTCGCAGGTGGCTGCGGCGGCCCACGGCCTGGGCGGCGGTCGCTCTGCTGAATCTGTCCGCGATGACGGTTTTCCTCTGGCACCAGACCGCGATGATCGCCGTCACCGCCCTCGGTCTGCTCGGGGGCAATGTCCTGCCGGGCCTGCACACCGTGCCCGACGGAAGCGGCTGGGTGCTGGCCAGGCTGGCCTGGCTGCCGGTGTTCGCGGTGGCGCTGCTGGTGTGCTGGGCGGCGTTCCGTACGTACGAGATCACTGCGCACAAAGGGCGGCCGCGGCCGAGCGGCCGGATCGTCCGCGAAGGGCGTCCCGACCGGGAAGAGGTGGTGCGGCGTGCCTAGGCTGAAGCCCGTGAGGAGTCGGGCGGGGAATCGCGGGGCGAGGAATCCCGGGGCGGGGAATCCCGGAGAGCGGCCGAAGTGGTCCGGACGGCTTGCGGTGGCCGTACGGGCGGTGCCGCGCGCCCTGCGCCAGGACCTGTGGACCGCCGCCGCCGAGCCGCCCCGGCGCCTGGGCCGGTCGCGGCTGCTGGACTGGTGGCCGGCGTTCTTCGTGCCGCTGGTGCTGCTGGGGGTGTTCCTGCTGGTCTCCAACGGCGACCAGTACACCCGTGACTACCGGATGAGCCCCTCGCTCGCCCTGCTGCTCGCCGCGGTCCAGTCGGCGGCACTGGTCGCCGCGCCGTTCCGCCCGGTGCCTGCCTGGTGGGCGTCGACAGCTGTCCTGGTCGCGCTCTCCCTGTACGCGAATCCCCTCACCGCCGGCACCACCACCCTCTACCCCTGGACCGGCGCGGGGATCACCCTCGAAGCGTGGGTGCTGTTCCTGGTGGCGCTGCGGTCCCGGCCCCGGGTGGCGGTCGAGGTCCTGGTGATCACTGTGCTGGCGGGCCTGTTCCGTACCGGCCACCTCAACCGCACCGTCATCCTGCTCTTTGTGATCGCGGTGGTGGTCGGGGCGGCCCTGCGCGGGCGCCAGGTGGCCCGTACCGAACTGGTCGCACAGGAGGAGATCACCGCGGAGGAGCGGGCCAGGCGCACCCTGCTGGAGGAGCGCCACCGCATCGCGCGCGAGCTGCACGATGTGGTCGCGCACCATATGGCGGTCATATCCATCCAGGCGCAGGCCGCCCCGCATCTGGCCGAGAACCCGTCCGAGGAGCTGCGGGAGAATCTCGCGGGCATCCGCGAGAACGCGGTCGGGGCGCTCACCGAACTGCGCCGGGTGCTGGGCGTACTCCGCTCCGAGGACGCCCTCGGCTCCGGCGACTCCCTCGCGGAGGGGGTACGGCATGCCCCGCAGCCGACCCTCGACCGGCTGGACGAGCTGCTCGGCAATGTGCGAGGTGCGGGTGTCCGGGTCACCGCCCGCACCACCGGGGAGCCGCGCCCGCTGCCGCCGGGCGTCGAGCTGTCGGCGTTCCGTATCGTGCAGGAGGCGCTCAGCAACGCGATGCGGCACGCGCCGGGGGCGGAGGTGCGGGTGGAGACCGCGTACCACTCCTCGGGGATCACGGTCCGGGTCACCAACACCGCGCCCGGCGGTACTGCCCCGCCCTCGCCCGGGACCGGCCATGGTCTGCTCGGGATGCGGGAGCGCGTGGCGATGCTGGGGGGCGAGCTGGCGACCGGGGCGACCCCCGAGGGCGGCTGGGAAGTGACCGCGACGCTGCCCACGACGCCCCTCGCGGAGTCGTCCCTTGCGGAGCCGCCTCTTGCGGAGCCGTCCTTTGCTGAGCCGGACAGGTCCGCCGCGGGACCCGGCGCCCCCGCCGGATCTTCCGAGGACACCGTATGACGACCGCTGAGCCGGCCGTCCGCGTACTGATCGCCGACGACCAGATGATGGTCCGCCAGGGCCTGACCGTACTGCTCAACGCCGAGCCCGGTATCGAGGTCGTCGGCCAGGCCGTCGACGGCCTCGACGCGGTCGCCCAGGCCGCGGACCTCGCCCCGGACGTCGTCCTGATGGACATCCGGATGCCCGGACTCGGCGGCATCGAGGCGACCCGCCGCCTCACCGCCCCTGCCGGAGCGACCGTCAAGGTCCTCGTCCTGACCACCTTCGACCTCGACGAGTACGTGTACGAGGCGATCCGCGCGGGCGCCTCCGGCTTTCTGCTGAAGGACGCCTCGGCCGCCGAACTCGCGCACGCGGTACGGGTGGTGGCGGACGGCGACGCCCTGCTCGCCCCGAACATCACCAAGCGGCTGATCGCCGAGTTCGCCCGGGTGACCGCCGCGCCCCGCGCCCCGCTCAAGGACCGCGTGGGCGATCTCACGGAACGCGAGACCGAGGTGCTGTCCCTGATCGCGCAGGGCCTGTCGAACGCGGAGATCGCCGCGCGTCTGGTGGTGGCGGAACAGACGGTGAAGACCCATGTGGGCCGGATACTGGGGAAGTTGGGCCTGCGTGACCGTACGCAGCTCGCGGTGTTCGCGTACGAATCGGGACTGGTGCGGCCGACCGGATACTGACTCCCGAAGGGTTCCGAAGGACCTTCCCGAAGGACCTTCCCGAAGGGCCCTCCCGAAGGGCCCTCCCGAAGGACCGGACAGGGATCCGGCCCGGGGATCGGGCGGCCGGACGCGCTTCAGTCGCCGGACGCCGCCTCCGAGCGCGCGGCCCGTTCCCGGAGCAGTTCCCTCTCGCGCGCGTTGCGGGTCAGGGACGCCGCACGCTCGAACTCCGCGCGCGCTTCCTCGTTCCGCCCCAGGCGCTCCAGCAGATCGCCCCGGACACTCGGCAGCAAGTGGTAGTCCTTCAGGGCCGGTTCGGCGGCCAGGGCGTCCACCAGCTTCAGCCCGGCCGTCGGACCCTCCGCCATCGAGACGGCCACCGCCCGGTTCAGCTCCACCACCGGGGACGGGGTCAGCGCCATCAGCCTGCCGTACAGCGCGGCGATCGTCGCCCAGTCGGTGTCCTCGTAGCGGATCGTCCGCGCGTGGCACGCGGCGATCGCGGCCTGGACGGAGTACGGGCCGTGGCCCGCGCGGCGCAGGGCCTCGACGCCGCGGGCGATGAGCGTACGGTTCCACCAGGAGCGGTTCTGGTCGGCGAGCAGCACCGGCTCGCCGCCGGGCCCCGTGCGCGCCGCGATACGGGACGCCTGGAACTCCAGCAGTGCCGCCAGACCGTGCACCTCGGGTTCCTCGGGCATCAGGCCCGCCAGCACCCGCGCCAGCCGCAGCGCGTCCTCGCACAGGGCCGGGCGTACGAGATCGTCACCGGCTGTCGCGGAGTAACCCTCGTTGAAGACGAGGTAGATCACCTCAAGGACGGACGAGACCCGGGCGGCCCGGTCGGCACCGTACGGCACCTCGAAGGGCACCCCGGCCTTGGCGAGCGTCCGCTTCGCGCGGACGATGCGCTGGGCGACGGTCGGCTCCGAGGTGAGAAAGGCGCGGGCGATCTCCTCCGTGGTCAGCCCGCCCAGCAGCCGCAGGGTCAGCGCGATCCTGGCCTGGGTCGACAGCACCGGATGGCAGGCGGTGAAGATCAGCCGCAGCAGATCGTCGTCGATGTCCTCGGCGCCCTCCCCGGGATCCCCGGACCCGGGAGGCGGCGATACGTCCTCCAGCGCCCGCCCGACCTCCGCCAGCTTCCGCGCGTAGGTCTCCTTGCGCCGTACGAGATCGATCGCGCGGTGCTTGGCGGTGGCCGTGAGCCAGGCGCCCGGCCTGTCCGGGACACCCGACTCCGGCCACTGTTCCAGCGCGGCGACGACAGCGTCCTGCGCGAGTTCCTCGGCGATGCCCACGTCCCGCACGATGCGGGCGACGCCGGCGATGATCCGCGCGGACTCGATCCTGAAGACCGCTTCGACCGTTTCCGCCGTACTCGTTCCCGTCACAGCCACCCATCAGAACAGGTGGCCGAGGCCGGGGCAAGCGCGGCCGGATCAGCCCTCCGCGATCTCGCGGACCTCGACGGAGACCTGCCAGTTCTCCGGGTGGACCTCCAGGAACCGCTTGGCCCACTCCACCGCCTCGGCCTTGTCCGCGCACCGGATGATGGAGTACCCGCCGACGACTTCCTTGCTCTCGGTGAACGGTCCGTCGGTGTAACCGACCTTCCCGCCGGACCAGGTCAGCCGGGTCGCCTCGGCGGTCGGCGCCAGCCCGGCCGTCTCCTGCATCACCCCGGCCCGGGTGATCTCCTCGAACAGCGCCCCCATCCGCTGATCGAACCCGGGGTCGGGCGCTTCGGCGGGAAGGTGCTGCTCGTCGATGTGGACCAGTGTGAGATAACGCGGCATGGTGACTCTCCTCGATCGCGTCGGTGGTGAGGCCGGGGCCGGTCCCCGGCTCTCACCCCTACGTCGAACGGCGGCCGCCCGGATCGACATCACCCCGCGAAAAATTTTCCGGGATGCGGCGCGGCCCACGAGCGGGTGCTCCGTTCAGCGCCGCTCTCTGTTCAATGCTGCTCCCGTTCCGCTCAGTGCTGCTCCCGCTCCACCGGAAGCCACAGCTCCGCGTCGGCCTCGGAATTGTCCGGTGACATACGGACGCGCAGGATCTCGGGGCCGGGGCGGCTGCGGTACGGGTTCGAGGGGAACCACTCCGTGAACACGTCCCGCCACAGTTCCTGGATGGCCTGCGGCGCGGGCCCGGAGGTGGTGAAGACCCCCCAGGTGCCGGCCGCCACGGGGAGGGCGACCGTGCCCTCCGGGGCGTCCGCCGACGTGATCACCCCGTGGTAGTAGTCGAGTTCCGTGCCTTCCGCGCGGCTGGGGTCCAGGTCGTCACAGACCGCGACGATGCCCCCCGGCTCCTGGTCCGACAGCTTCTCCAGGCGCTCCACGGTCTCAGGTTCTATCCCGCGGACGAAGTCGATGATCGCCTGGTTCGGCCCCGAGTGCACCAGCGGCACCCGGGCCTTGACGCCGGCGACGTTGAAGGCCGGCCTGTCCACGACGCGATAACGCATACTGCTTTTCCCTTCGACGGTGAGACGGAAGGTCAACCGGGGCTGGGAGACGAGCGCGGTGCCGGTACGCCGGGCCTCGCCGGGACCGACGCCGTGCATGGCCCGGAACGCCCGTGCGAACGCCTCGCCCGAGCCGTAGCTGTAGCGCACCGCGATCTCCAGCAGCGTCCCGCTCCCCGCGAGCACCTCGGCGCCCGCCACGGTGAGCCGCCGACGCCGGATGTACTCCGACAGCGGCAGGCCCGCCAGCGCCGAGAACATCCGGCGCAGGTGGTACTCCGAGGTGGCCGCGGTACGCGCCAGCGCGGCCACCTCGATGGACTGGTCGAGGCTGCGCTCGATGTCCTCCATGGCCTGATTGAGCCGCTCCAGCACCCCGGGGCCTCCTTCGTGTTCCTTCTTCTGTGACCATCACGCTAGGCGGCACGCCCCCCGCCGCACCCGACATCCTGTGCCCGGTCCAGTCGGGTGCGCATGGCCGTCCTGTGACCACGACCGATAGTTGGCGGGTGCGCCGCTAATCAGGCGAGGTCGCCGGGGCGTGTCGATTCTTGGTTGGCGATTTTGACGACGGGTAGTTGGCGAGTCGGGCTGCGGAGGAACGGACGGTCCGCCGCGCTGGAGAAACTGGGCTGCGTGATGGTGGTGGGCCCGGCAGCATGGCGGGGTGTCCGATCTTCTGTGGGATGACGTGAAGTGCTTCTTCGACCATGAGGTGATGGGGGCGCTGCCGGACGTCCATGTCGCCGATACCTCGGTCGAGGACTGGCAAGCTGTCCTCGATTTGGTGGCTGCGAGTGGGTGGCAGTGGCAGTATTCCGAGGGTGCGGTCGTGGGGCCCATGCCTCCGGCGGAGGCGGTGCTGTCCCGTCCGGCGGAGGCCGAGTGCCCGGAGCTGAGGGTCTGGCCGACATCCGGTGTGCTGGCCATCTTTCGCTTCTATGCGTCCGAGGAGATTGACTTCGATGTCGATCTGCGTGAGCTGCAGGGACAGGATCGGCTGGACGTGCTGTGCGGATTCCTGCGAGCCATCGGAGGCAGGCTGGGCAAGGCGGCGGTGATGACGCCCGAAGGAGACGCGGACCACCCAGTGCTGGGGTTCGATGCCGAGAGTGATCGAGTCGTGTTGCTGGCAGAGGCGTCCGCCGACTGACTGGTTCAGCGTGTAGGGGTGAAGCCATCGGATTGGTCGAGTTGGAACGGTGGGCCCGAGGAGGTGGGTGTCCACCCCCGGCTGAGCGCGAGTTTGATTGCGTTAGCGACGTCGGACGGCAACACCGGCCTCGCCTGGTGACCGAACCAGTTGCTGGAATGAGGCTGGTCCGTCGTGACCAAGAGGACCGGTCCGGGGTGGTCTGCATGCTCGACGGCGTAAGTGCAAGGCGACCAGCACAGGGCCTGGCTGTAGGTCGGCCTTCGGCGGAGCCGCCAGCGATAGGCCACACCGTTGACGACGATGCGACGTGCTCCTTTACGGCCCAACGCCACGGAGAGTCTCCTCAGTTCCAGAAGTCCAGGTTGCTGGATGGTGTGGACGTCACCAAGCGGCCCGCAGGCGCAAACTGAGCCGGTCGTCAGTGAGCGTCGCGTCGAAATCGATGCCGCTGTCGATGATCGTGAGGACGTCGAGGTACGCGTCGGCCGGGATGATAGCGACGGTGTCTTGGTTTACGTCGGCGGTCAGGGCCGATGGCTGAGGGCCGGCGGCGAACCTCAGCTGGACGGGCAGGCCGTCGGCGACTGTCACCCCGGTGGTGGTGACATGCAAGGAGGTATGTCTGGCGTCGAGCAGGCTACCAATCATGCTGGGGCGGCGGGTGCGGACGTATTCCAGCAGGTCGTTGATCTCATAGGAGGTGGCGGAAAATTCGCGGCGCCATCCGTCAATGTGGAGGTCGGTCAGCCAGGCGCGCAGTTCCTCGGCGCCGATGTTCCGGTCGTTGGCCGACTGGCCGATCTGGTGGGCGAGGCGCCGGGAGGTGACGCCAGCGTTTAGCAGGGCCAGGGCCTGAGTGGTGTCGACGCCGTGGCGCAGGTGCCAGCCGACGGTGGCGGGCAGCCTGATCTCGGCCCGGGCTTGTTCCAGACGAGTGTTGATGAGGTTGGTCAGCGCGCCGATGGTCCAGGCGAGATAGTGCTCGAAGGTGACGCTGATGTTGCTGACGGTCTGTTCCAAAGCCCATTCGCGAGGCAGACCCGGCAGCCAGGCGTCGGCGAGGTCGGGGATGGTAGTGCCACCGGTCCATCCGGTGATCGCCGCGGCGATGTCTACGTGGCGGCGAGCGCTGGTGCCGGTCCGCTTCTCGGTGAAAGTCCACGCTTCCTTGGCTTCCGGGAAAGTCAGCAGAACGCCGTACACGCTGTACTGGGCGAAAAAGTCCAGGGTGCGCTGGAGTGGCCATTCGTCGGGGAAAACTCCAGCCAGGACCTCCGCCCAGATGCCCTCGTAGGCCGGCGCGGTGGCGGCGGGGTCTCGCAGGAGGGCCTGGGTGAGGGCTTCGGCGATCGAGTCCAGGGTGCGGGCGGTGCCGATGCTGGTGCCCGGGGTGGTCCAGCGCCGCCGGGCGGCCGGTTCGGTGGCCTCGTACTGTTCGGCGACCTTTGCGGCCAGGTGCAGCCAGCGGTCTTTGAGTTCGGGCGGTAGCTGCCGCATGGCCAGCAGCCGATCGACGGCGGCCATCGGCTCGATGGTCGTGAGGGTGGGAACGCGGGAGAGCGCGTCTAAGGTGAACCACACGTAGGAGGCGAAGTTGGCAGCGTGATTCTCGGCGAGCTTGAAGATGGCATCGGCGGTGTCAGCAATCAGCTGTTCGGCGGCGGCGAGGTCTGTCAGGGCGTCGTCGGTGCCGAGCGCGGACAGCACCTGCAGGCGCTCCGCGCCAGGTTCGAGCAGGGCAAAGTCGGGGGAGCGCGGGTCGCGGTGGCGGGTGAGCAGGATCCAGCCTTCGCTTTCGCGTCCGGCCCGTCCGGCACGGCCAACGGCGTTGAGCAGTTGCGCTGGTCCCATTTGCGGCTGGCCGGACCATGTGCGTGGCAGACCGTCGTCGACCTCACTGTTGATGATGACGGAGCGCACCGGCAGGTTGACGCCGTCGGTGAGCGTGCTGGTACAGCACAGTGCTTTGAGTTGGTCACCGCGCAGGGCGTCCTCGACGGCGTGCAGGACTTCGGCGGGCAGTTGGGCGTGGTGGTAGGCGACTCCGTGTCGGGCGCAGTCCACGATCGGGTGGTCGGCGCCGAGAGTGTCAGCGAGGAAGCCGGCCAGTGGGGCCGCAGGCGGGAATTCGGGCAGGAGGGCGGCGATGGCCTGGGCGGTGTTGCGCGTGGCGAGGCGGGAGGAACAGACCACCAGGACACTGCCGGCGCGGGATAGGTGTGCGGCTCCAAATGCAAACAGGGCGTAGTTCGTCACTGATGAGGTCTGCTTGCCGGTGGTGTCGCCGGGGAACTTCTCACGGTAGATCCGCTGGCCTAGCGGCTGGTCACGCTGAGTGGCCATGTGAAAGGTCTTGCCGGTCGAGGTCGGACGGACGCTGATGCGCAGGCCCATCGGCAGGACCGCCTCGGTGTTGCGCGTGCGGTTTGCGCGTGGCGGGAGCTTGGTACGGGTGAGCTGGTCAGTAAATTTTATCGGGCTCAGCAGGCCGTGCAACCGACGGGGCCCGCGCCACTGCGAGGTGAACACAACGTCCTCGGCGGGCTGGCTGGGATCGAGCCAGGCTGCGAGCTCAGCGTGGTTGCCGACCGCAGCAGACAGCAGGACCAGTCGTGGTGGGCTCGGATGGGCCTGGCAGAACGCCAACAGTCCTTCGAGGAGGAAGCCGCGCTCGGTGTGCTGCATATGGTGAGCTTCGTCGACCACGATCAGGCCCACCCCCTCCAGTGCCGCATTCGCGTCCTGCCGCAGGGCGTGCATCAGCCGCTCGGGGGTGAGGACCTCCACGTCTGCGTCACCGGCTGTGGCCTGGGCGCCGGGCGCGGGAAAGTCGGGCTGGTCGTCGCCGAGTTTGCGGCCCAGCACCCGTAGCCGGGAGCGAAGGGCCTGGCGCATTTCCCGGCCCAGGCTGCGCAGCGGTGAGACATACAGCACGCGACCGGCGCCAGCGGCCAGATGGGCGCAGATGACTAGCTGCGCCATGAGCGTCTTGCCAGCACTGGTCGGCACGCTGATCAGCAGCCGGGAGGTGGCCGGGTCCAGCGGGCGGGACTGCCGCAGCAGTTCCCGCTGCGGCGGCCACAGCGTCATCACTGGGGGGTCGGAGAGGGCGAATGCCTGGGCGAGTGCTGGCGGGGTATCGGGAGGCAGCAGGCGCTGGAGACTGCCGTCGGCCAGGTCGTCAAGGAGTTCCAGGAGATGGGCGGCGACCCAGCGGGCGGAGCGGTCCGCCAGGCCAGCGCTGCCGGTGACCACGTCCCGCAGATGGGTCCGGGCGGTCTCCAACGCTGCGGGGTCGGCACGGGTGAGAAACAGTGTCAGGTTGTGAACTGCCTCAATGACGGCCTGCGCCGGGCCGTACATGCTCTCTCGTAGATCGGTGACGCCGGCCAGTCGCTGCAGGTCTCCCAACTGCCGTCGCCACACGCGCACCACCCGGGTCAGCCTGCGCCGCTGCAAGCCCAAAAATGCCACCCCGGCCTCAACCGCGAGGGTGTCCAGGTGAGAGGCCAGGGACTCCTCGGTGACCAGGAGCGGGTCGACCTGTCGGAAGACTGCGGCAGCGTTTGGGTCCTGCTCGCATCGCCGATAGCCGACCTGGGCGCCGAACGCCAGTGACAGCCGGCGGGCTCGAACCTCATCGGGATCCTGCGGCGGGCCCGTGGTTTCCGCAGCCGCAGTCTCCGCTAGGTCGTCGTCTTCGCCGGTCCTGTCGTCCTCGTTCCGGTTGGTGGTGTCGAGACGGTTGCGGCGGTCGTCCAGAGCCAGTTCAAGGATGTGGGCACTGACGGCGAAGGCGTGTCGGCGCCGGACCGGGTCGTACAGCTCGGTGCCCTCAAGCGCCGCAGCGATGCCGTGCAGGTACCAGGCCGTCCCTAGTAGTTGGTCTGGGACGCCAGCCTCGGCCCTGATCGCACCGACCTCAACCTCGGTGATCAATGTGGCGAGTTCGTCTGGGGACGGCAGCAGGCCAGCCTCGTGGACGCCGAGGGCAATCGCAAGGATTTCGGGGTTTACAGTGCGGTCCACACCAGTTCCTGAACGTGCCGAGCGAAATCGGGGAAGTCATCGATGGCCACGATCATGCCTTCGAGTTGACCATCATGCCGTAGGTGCGGAATGCGTTCGTGAGACGTTGTGAAGGCGCGCTGTTTAGGAGCCGCGGACGTGTTGGTGGCCACGCTCACCCCGGCACCGCTGCTGGGATGCCCCTCCAGCCACAGATCGGCCAGCTCGCTGACGAATGTACCGACGTCGCCAGAGACTTCCCGGTCGGCCCAGGCGATCTGGGAGATCACGTAGTTGATGCCGTGTTCCGATAGCTGATCCCAGGCACCGCGGACCGTGTCGGTGACCGAATCATCCTTCCCGGTGTATTTCTTCATCTCCCATAGTCGGAAGAGAAGTTCCGGTCCGGTGCCTGAACGTGAGCGGTAGATCACCAGACCGTCTCCGCCGGAGTCGTTGACGTTGTCCTTGGGCGGGGTCAGGTACTCCCGTACCCGTGCGGGCGTATCCGGGCTCTCCAGCGCCAGCAAGTACCAGAGCCATTCACCTACATGGCCCGGCACTCCGTGATGCGGCTTGGCCGCCGGATCGTTCTGCGGCTTGAATACCGGTTCCGCAAACGCCGTCACCAGCTGCCGCCGCTGCCCAGTCAACGGAGTACCGCCCAGCGTGGCCGCCCTCCAGGAGTCGAATGCGTGTGTCACCTTGCCACACCGCTGCCGCATCAACGCTTCCGCGATGATCCATGCCACCGCCCCGCGCTCGAAGTCCGAGTGCCCACCCATTGACACCAGCTCCCACGGACATCGTTGGCCGGCTCCCCGGCTGGCCCGAGTCACGAACGCCGACACCTGCCCTCCCCGGGATGCCGCGAACTGCTCCGCTGCCGCTGCTGGAACCCGGCCTCGAGAAGCGGGAACGGCTATCGACATGCGTACGCTCCGCTTCTACCCGTCACCGGCGAGTTCCCCCAGCGTCGAAGAATATCTGGCCGCCCAAGCGTAGTGGCGGAACCTTCCTCTTCGCCCGGAATCTCCGTACTCACGTTCTTGCCACCCCTGCTTCCCAACGAGGTAGAGGCGGGATTGCCGCTGCTGAGGACTGCGATGGTCGTGGGGTGTCAGTGTCCTGGGCGAGGCCGGTGGCGTAGTCGGCGAGGAGGCCGCGTAGGGCTTTGTAGTAGAGGCCTTCCGAGTGGACGAGGTGGTAGTAGAGGGAGCCTGCTCTGGTGCGCCAGGTCTCGCGGAACGCGGGGTCCGTGGGGGCGTCGGGGACGAGAGGCGCGAGGGCGCGTTCGCTTTGGGTAGCTGCGGTCCAGATGAAGGTGGATGCGCACTGCCGTTTGTGTGGGTCGAGTTTCGGGCGGTATTTGCCGTTGCCGATCTTTGGGAGCTGGCTGCGGATCTCATCCCACTCGGTCTGGCCCAGCGCCCAGTCCTTGAGTCGGGTGCGGCGATGCTGATAGTCGACCGGGTAGGGGAGAGCGTCCAGGAAGCGGGCGATGGCCTCAACGGCATCGTCGAAGGCGAAGGGGTCCTTGGCGAGGTGAGGGCCGCCCCCGCGATGGGTACCCAGGGTGTAACGGAGCCAGGTGTTAGGGATGCCGAGGTAGTCGGCTGCCTGGGCCATGGCCATGCCGGTGGGGAGCTGGACGAGCCGGACGGCAGCGGTGCGGCGAAGGACGAGGTGGCGTTCGGCATGGTGCTCGAACGGTCCGTCGAGCAGGGGCCTGTACCAATTCTCGGGAAGACACTGCGGAACGTGTTCGGGGCGGTAGCCCCCGGACCGTGACGGGGCGGTGGGGCCGTCGGCGAAGGTGCGGGCGGCGGGGCGGATGACGGCGGCGGGTTCGAGTCCTTGCCTGAGGTGGGACGAGCCTCCGGCTTCCAGCCGCCGCCAGGTCCGGCCCCATGTGTGATCAGTGGGTTGCGGACTACGCGTCAGGAGAGACCGCAGAGCGTGGCGTAGGTCGGGGGCATCCAAGCCGAGCAGGACGCGTCCGATGTGGAGGACAGCGGCCGTCGCGGCGGCATCGGTCGGTGGCCGGTCCCAGGTGTACTTCGATCTGAGCAGAGTCTTCCGCATGTGTTCGACGTGGTCATCGACGGCGTCCGCCGCGCTTGTGTCCCGAGCGAACTCGGCCGCACGAGGCCAGGTCGCGCTGATGACGGCTGTCAGGACTCGCAGGTCGGCAAACGTGCGCGAGGCGTCGATGGAGTCGTGGCGGAGATCGAGGAGGCTGTCGAGGTAGATCTGCAGAGCCAGGTCGTCCGCTGCAGGGCGGGCGATGGTGCGGGCGGGGGCGCTGCCGTCGAGTCGGGCCCCGCAGAGTGTGTGCTGCCGGCCGCGACCTTGAACGGTGCCGTGACGGTTGTCGATGTTCCGGCACTGAGCGGGGTGCAGCCCGGCGCAGGTGAGGGCGGGCAGGATCCGGCTGGGGCCGCCGTTGCGGAAGACATGGACCGGTAACCGGCAGTGCGGGCAGTCAGCATGCAGGAACGCCTGGTGCGTCAGGCAGCTGAATACGACGGGGAGCCGCCACCGGATGCGCCAGGGGCCGCCGTGCCGTTGCTGGATGGGCGAGCCGTCGCCCGCCAGGCACTGGGGGCAGTAACGGGTGAACTTTGAGTAGACCCAGTTGTCGAAGGTGAGCATGCCGTCCTGCGAGCGTGGGAGGAGGGATTCGGCGACAGGCGGATACTGGGAGGCCAGCGGGCTCAGCGTGAACCCTGCCGTCTCTTCTGCGGTTACTTGGGCGGTAGCCGCGAGTGAGGCTTGCCCTGCGGCGGGGAGGGCGAGCAGTAGCCGTGCAGTGGTGCCAGCCCACTCTTTGTGTTTCCCGTCGGCCCCGGTCAAGTGCAGGATGCGGGCCGGTGACCGGTCGGTGCGGTGTCCCAGCCGCAGGACGTAGCCCGCGAGCCCTTCGCCGGGCAGGGGGACGAGACTGCGAGGCAGCGTAGTTCGGGCGGTCATGGTGTCAGGCTCCGGGCTGGGCAAGTTCGGGGCCGTGGTCGTCGAAAACGGTGTTGCGACCTTTCCTGGGGCGGGCGGGGGCTGCGCTGGCCGGGGCCGTGTCCGGCACGGGTGAACCGGGGATGGCGGGAATCTCGCCGGCGGCCGGGTCACGGCCGGGGTCGTCCAGACTGATGATGATCTCGTCGAGCAGGTCCTCGTCGAGTAGTTCCCGTCCTGAGTCCATGGCCTCCTGAGCGCCGTCCTCGATGAGCCGCTCCAGCAGGCCGACGACACCGTCGGTGCGGCGCATGAGGTACTCGGGCATGGTGCCCGAGGTCAGCATTCCGGGGCGTGCCTTGAGGAGCCGCAGGTTGTCTTCCAGTCCAGTGAGGTGGTCATGGAAGGCGGTGATCTGTCCGGGGGTGGTGTAACGGAAGCGGTCGAGCTCGACCAGGTCGAAGCGCCGCTCGGTCTGCGTTGCTTCCAGACCGTGGACGCGGGCGTGCCGGGATGGCGGCAGTACCCACTGACGGGCTTCGCCGTCCCATTTCCCCTCCCGCAGCAGCCCGGAGTGAGGGATGTCGACTCCGATCAGGATGAGGGTGACGTTCATGCTCATGAAGGCCCGGATCAGATCAAGGCTGTCCTGGTCATCGGCCCGGTGCATGCGGAGTCTGGTGATGTCGTCCAGAACCAGGGCCTTGACGCCGTGGTCGTGCAGTGAGGCAGTGACCTGGCGCATGAGTTCGGGCAACGTCATCTTCTTGGTGTCCGCGCCGAAGAAGTCCAAGATGGCCTGACAGGTGCTCTTCGGTTTCGCGGTGACCGGGGTCTGGACGTAGGCGACCGGAGCATGCAGGTCCCGGGTGCCCTCAACTGCATGGGGGTTGAGGTGGTCGTGGAGAGCACGCCAGTCCTGCTCGAAGGTGGCGAGGACTTCACAGACGGTCTCGGTCTTGCCCTGATAGCCCCAGCCCGACACCATCACTCCGGCCCGGGTGGACGGCTTCTGCTTGAGCGCGTTGTTGCGAACCCGCCGGTTGACCAGCCTGGAGACTTTCATCGACATCGGCGTCTCCTGCAGCGTCAGATTCACGTGCGTTGCGGTGCGGTACAGGTCATAAAGCGACCGCTCGCGCAGGCTCAGAGACTTCCACTGGTGAAACATCAACTGGGCTGCCGGGACGAACTGGAGGCGGGTTTCGCACCAGTTCCGCCACTCGGCATGGGTATCGCGGCGAGGTGACTTCCGGGTCAGAGCCGCAGCAAGGACATTCGGCGGCGGAAGCTCGATCATGACGGCTCTCCCGGTGGCTCCGGATTTTCGGTGCCCTCGTCGTCGGGCAGCAGCAGAAACAGCGGGCGGCGTAGGGACGCTCCCAGCCGGGGCGGCACGACGGGAGCACGGTCGGCGACAGTCTGTTCACGGCGGCGGCGCCGGTCGGCGTCGACACTCTGCTGAACACTCCAGGCCTGTCCCGGCCAGGCGACCACCTCCGCCTCTGCCGGCCGAGCCAGCACATTGGGATGTGTCCGGTCAGCCTCTGCGGCCTGTGTCTGGACGGCCTGCCGTGACCGGCGCTTGCGCTCCGTCTTGGTCATCTGGGTCGGCCAGCTCTCGACCGGGATGGCAGATCCGAGCAACTCCAGCAGAACCGGCAAGAGTTCGGCATCCGAACGCGGACCGAGGCCCCGGCGGCGTACCTCTGCGAGCAGTGCGTCCGCCGTGACGTCGGTGAACGCCGGAATCTCACCTTCTTGCGGAAGCCCGTTCCAGCGCAGGATGTGCCAGCGGTCGGGTTCGAGGTCGTCCTGGAAGAACACCGTGCGCCGATCGCGCCGGTCCGAACGCACCACCCACTTGCCCTTGTGGCGCCCACCCCGGGTGGACGGGCCCTGGAACCGGGCCTCGTGCAGTACACGGTCGAAGTACCACAGTCCGCCGATCTTCACCCCGCGACGAGGATGGATCTTGACATAGTGGGCCTGGAGAAGCTGGTAGTAGAGTTCCGGCTTCGGTATCTGCAGGGCGAAACCGCCCTGGTACATGGATGCGGCGAACAGCGAGTTCGGGCTGTGGTCTTCACCCGGTCCCCAGGCTGGCGCGTACTCGCCCAGGACCCTGTTCTGCCACACCTTGACTACCCAGGTAGCGATCAGGTGTTCGAGCCGAGACAAGGTGAGTACCGCGTCGGCCTCCGGATCGGCCCCGCGGTCGGCGACATCCGAACCCGTGAACCCGAGCAGATGTTCCAGAAGTAGACCGTTGAGGGCGGAGAACGCCCGCTCGACGGCGTATTTGTCTGTGGGGCGCAAGGTGCGGGCGGGAAGGATGTTGCAGCCCAGCGTCCTCTCTGCCTCGACCAGGTGGTGGTTCCTGTAGGGGCCGCCATGGTCCGTGGTGACCGTTTCTGGCGCGAAGAACGGCAGGGCCGCGACATGGTGCCCGGCAAACTCGGCGACCACGGCCGCCGGGACGCCCGGATAGGGCCACTCCATTTCCTCGCCCCAGCCCTCGCGCATCGGCAGCGGCATCATCACGTCCCGCAACAACATCGCGATGTCCACCGAGGTATCGGAGACCAGCGTGAGACGGAACGCGACGATCGAATGCGTGTAGAGGTCAAGAGCGATAGTGAGCATCACCGAGACCGGGTCGCCGAACACTGACTCACGAACCTTGACCGGCAACGGTGTGGTGTCCAGCGCCACAACCTGCCCCGGCCGGTGCACCACCAACCGCTGCGAGACCCCCGCAGCCTCGGCCGCCGCCGCGGACCGTGCGTAGCGCTGCCGGGCGCCGCCCGCCCCGAACCACTCATGCCAGACCGTGGCCAGAGTGTCGACGCCGGGCACCTTCTCCGGCGGGAAATACGGAAATACCTCCCGGACGTACTGGTGGAGCAGTCGGTGCTTGGCCCGCATGCTGATCCGCGCGCGGTCGACACACTCCCGCCTCACCGCGAAGACCGCTTCCCGGATCTCCTCGGTGACGCTGGGATGGCCGCCGCTTCGGCGGGTCCAGCGGCCGTCCGCGCAGGCCAGGACAAGGTTCTCGCCGCTCTCGGCCGCCAGGCGCTCAAGCGTCCGCAGGCTCATGTGCTGCAGCCCCAGCATCGCGGCTTCCTCCCTACCGAGTGCCGCCAGTTCGGCGACCTTGGCCCGCCTGCGCTGGGAGACCGTGGTGGTCGCCGGGTCGTAGGCCGACCGGGGCTCGCCCGGCAGAGCCCGCGACGGATGCCCCTCGCGAAAACCGGTCTCCGCCTCCAGGGAATGCGCCGCCCGCATCCTGGCCCGCTTCAGCTGGTCGGGAGTCAAGTCATCGCCGGAAAGCCGCTGATGAACAGCACCGTGCCGCGCAGGAAGGGCGGATGCTCGCACCGGCACGCAGTCCGGGTGATGCATCAACCACCGGACCGAACGGCACTGGCTCTCCACTCCAGGTCCCGTCAGGACAACCTGCCCCAGATGCGGGCGGATCTCTTCGACTCGCCAGCCCAGGCCGCTGATCCGCAGTTCAATACCGACGGCAAGGTCCATCAGCGCCGTCACAGCCCCTCCCGTCGGCCACCCCGCCAGATCAGGGATCCGTCCCCCAATGGACGGCCCAGATCGACCCCGAGGCGGCGGTGCCACAACAGGTGCAGCACATGAGCACGTGCCACGACCGGCAGGGTCGTCGACTCCACCAACCGCCCGAACGCCATGACCAACGAGGACTCCGCAATCGCTTTCAGCTGCCCCTGAAGGCCGAGACCGTCCTCCATCTGTCGCCGCTGAGCCGACAATTGATCCAGCACGGAACAGACATGAGGCCGCCAGCCCGACACCACCGTGTAACGCCAACCGCAGGCCGACGCCACCTCCTCGGTAGCGGCGAACTTCAGCGCGTCGGCCTCTTTGACCAACCGCTGCGGCCGGACGTCGAACAACCACCTGGCCCCGTCCGGCATGACAGCGAGGAAGTCCGGGATGTGATCAGCGCGGCTATCGGTGTGCTCGAAGGAGAGACGAAACGGCTGAGGCAGCACTTCGGCCACCCGAACGAAGTCGAGCGCCAGCAGCAGCCGGGCCTCCTCCAGCGATTCGAACCCGTGGTGACGGCCGGTAGACACCAGATACTGCAATCCCGGTCGGTGCCGCTGACGGGCCCGCCAGGTGAAACCGCGTACCGGCTCCGAGGCCAGCACCGGAACCGTCGCCAGATCCCGCAGCGGCCAGACTGCCTCGCCTCCGCCGAAGCACCAGGCCGCCGACCACCGCCGTAACCAGTCCCCTCCCAGCGACAACCTCGCCCGTACGGCATCACCGACGTCGTACGGCACAACCAGCTCCTCCAGCCCGCACACATCGGACTGGATCCGTGCCTCCGCCTGCGCTTCCACTCAACCAGGACAGCACCGCGCTATACGCAGCGTGGACGTATCTCCGTACGCGACCGCAACCCGCAGAGATCGGACCGAGACGGGGTCACGGCTCGCCAACTAACGATCGGAACCGCGAACTATCGTTCGTGGTCGCACGTCCGGCAGGGCGTGCGCAGCCGTGGGCATTGCATAAAGCTGCGGAGAAACGTATAGTCATGCCATCGCTGAGGAGGGCTTTCGATGGCTGTACGCGTGGCAGTGGCAGGGGCGAGCGGGTACGCGGGCGGGGAGATGCTGCGGCTGCTGCTCGGGCATCCCGGGGTCGAGATCGGGGTCCTCACCGGGAATTCCAGTGCCGGGCAGCGGCTCGGAGGGGTTCAGCCGCATCTCGTACCGCTGGCCGGGCGGGTGCTGGAGGCGACCACCGGTGAGGTGCTCGCCGGGCACGATGTCGTCTTTCTCGCGCTGCCGCACGGGCAGTCCGCCGCGGTCGCGGCGCAGCTCGGCGAGGATGTCCTGGTCATCGACCTGGGCGCCGACTTCCGGCTGAAGGACGCCGCCGACTGGGAGCGGTTCTACGGTTCGGCTCATGCCGGGACCTGGCCCTACGGGCTCCCCGAACTGCCGGGCGCCCGCGCCGCGCTGGAGGGGTCCAAGCGCGTCGCGGTGCCCGGCTGCTATCCCACCGCCGTCTCGCTCGCGCTCTTCCCCGCGTACACGGCGGGCCTGGCCGAGCCCGAGGCGGTGATCACCGCCGCCTCCGGCACCTCCGGCGCGGGCAGGACCGCCAAGCCGCATCTGCTGGGCTCCGAGGTCATGAGCTCCATGAGCCCGTACGGCGTCGGCGGCGGCCACCGGCACACCCCCGAGATGATCCAGAACCTCAGCGCGGCCGCCGGCGAGCCGGTCACCGTCTCCTTCACCCCGACCCTCGCCCCGATGCCCCGCGGCATCCTCGCCACCTGCTCCGCCAAGGCCCGGCCCGGCGTGACGTACCAGGACATACGGGACGCCTACGAGAAGGCCTTCGCGGACGAGCCCTTCGTACATCTGCTCCCCGAAGGGCAGTGGCCCGCGACGGCGTCCGTCTACGGTTCCAACGCCGTACAGATCCAGGTCGCCCACGACGGGTCCGCGGGCCGCATCATCGCGATCAGCGCCGTCGACAACCTCACCAAGGGCACCGCCGGCGGCGCGCTGCAGAGCATGAACATCGCCCTCGGACTCCCCGAGGACACCGGACTTTCCACGATCGGAGTGGCACCTTGAGCGTCACCGCAGCGAAGGGGTTCACGGCGGCGGGCATCGCGGCCGGAATCAAGGAGAACGGCAACCCGGACCTGGCCCTCGTGGTCAACAGGGGGCCGCGCCGAGCCGCCGCGGGCGTCTTCACCTCCAACCGTGTCAAGGCCGCCCCCGTCCTCTGGTCCGAGCAGGTCCTCAAGGGCGGCCAGGTCAGCGCGGTCGTCCTCAACTCCGGCGGCGCCAACGCCTGTACGGGCCCGAAGGGCTTCCAGGACACCCACGCCACCGCCGAGAAGGTTGCCGAGGTCCTCAACAGCGGTATCGGCGGCGACGAGCAGCCCGGCGGGGACGAGCACAGCGCCGGTGAGATCGCCGTCGCCTCCACCGGTCTCATCGGGCTGCTCCTGCCGATGGACAAGCTCCTGCCCGGTATCGAGAAAGCCGCCGCCGAGCTGTCCGAGCACGGCGGCGAGAAGGCCGCCATCGCCATCAAGACCACCGACACCGTCCACAAGACCGCCGTCGCGGGCGGTGCCAGCTGGACCGTGGGCGGTATGGCCAAGGGCGCGGGCATGCTCGCCCCCGGCCTCGCCACCATGCTCGTCGTCCTCACCACCGACGCCGATGTCGAGGGGCCCGAGCTGGACTCGGCGCTGCGCGCGGCCACCCGTACCACCTTCGACCGGGTCGACTCCGACGGCTGCATGTCCACCAATGACACCGTGCTGCTGCTCGCCTCCGGCGCGTCCGCTGTGACGCCCGGGTACGAGGAGTTCGCCGAGGCCGTCCGTACGGTCTGCGCCGATCTGGCGCGTCAGCTCATCGGGGACGCCGAGGGCGCCTCCAAGGACATCCGGATCGAAGTGATCAACGCCGCGAGCGAGGACGACGCCGTCGAGGCGGGTCGCTCCATCGCCCGTAACAACCTCCTCAAGTGCGCCGTCCACGGCGAGGACCCGAACTGGGGTCGGGTCCTCTCCGCCATCGGCACCACCGGCGCCGTCTTCGACCCCGACCGGCTCAATGTCGCCATCAACGACGTCTGGGTCTGCCGCAACGGCGCCGTCGGCGAGGACCGCGAGCTGGTCGACATGCGCTACCGCGAGGTACGGATCACCGCCGACCTCGCCGCGGGCACGGACTCCGCGGTCATCTGGACCAATGACCTCACCGCCGAGTACGTCCACGAGAACAGCGCGTACAGCTCATGACCGCCCGCAAGCACACCGCGCTGCCCAAGGCGCAGATCCTCATCGAGGCGCTGCCCTGGCTGACCCGGCACAACGGCAGGACCGTCGTCATCAAGTTCGGCGGCAACGCCATGGTCGACGAGGACCTCAAGGCCGCCTTCGCCCAGGACGTCGTCTTTCTGCGGCAGGCCGGCCTCAAGCCCGTCGTGGTGCACGGCGGCGGCCCGCAGATCAACGCGCAGCTCGACCGGCACGGCCTGGTCAGCGAGTTCAAGGCGGGCCTGCGCGTCACCACCCCGGAGGCGATGGACGTCGTACGGATGGTGCTGGCCGGACAGGTCCAGCGCGAGCTGGTCGGGCTGCTCAACCAGCACGGTCCGCTCGCCGTCGGTATGACCGGCGAGGACGCCCGTACGATCTCCGCCACCCGGCACCGGCCGCTCATCGACGGCGAGCTGGTCGACATCGGGCGGGTCGGCGAGATCACCGCGATCGACACGGGCGCCATCGAGGCGCTGCTCGGCGACGGCCGGATCCCGGTGATCTCCTCCATCGCGCGCAGCGCCGACGACGGGCATGTCTACAACGTCAACGCCGACACCGCCGCCGCCGCGCTCGCCGCCGCGCTGGGCGCCGAGACGCTGATGGTCCTCACCGATGTCGAGGGGCTGTACGAGGACTGGCCGAACAGCGACGACGTGATCAGCCGGCTCACCGCGACCGAGCTGGAGAAGCTGCTGCCCGAGCTGTCCAGCGGCATGGTGCCCAAGATGGAGGGGTGCCTGTACGCCGTACGCAACGGGGTCAGGACGGCGCGGGTGCTGGACGGGCGGGTCCCGCACGCGATCCTGCTGGAGATCTTCACCGACTCGGGCATCGGCACGATGGTCGTACCCGACGCACCCGTCGGGCCCGACGGACTCAACGCATCTGAAGGGGAAGCGAAATGACCGGCAACGAGGAGCTGTCGCAGCGCTGGCAGGGCGTCATGGCGGACAACTACGGTACGCCCAAGCTGTCCCTCGTACGTGGTGACGGCGCCCGCGTCTGGGACGCCGAGGGCACCGAGTACACCGACTTCGTCGGCGGCATCGCGGTCAACGCCCTCGGCCACGCGCACCCCGCGATCGTCGGGGCGGTCTCCCGGCAGATCGCCTCACTCGGCCATGTCTCCAACCTCTATGTCGCCGAGCCGCCCGTCGCCCTCGCCGAACGGCTGATCCAGCTCTTCGGCCGCCCGGGACGGGTGTTCTTCTGCAACTCCGGCGCCGAGGCGAACGAAGCCGCCTTCAAGATCGGCCGTCTGACGGGCCGTCAGCACATGGTCGCCACCGACGGCGGCTTCCACGGCCGCACCATGGGCGCGCTCGCCCTCACCGGCCAGCCCCCCAAGCGGCAGCCGTTCCTGCCGCTGCCCGGCGAGGTCACGCATGTGCCGTACGGGGACACCGAGGCGCTGCGGGCCGCGGTCACCGAGGAGACGGCGCTGGTGATCATCGAGCCGATCCAGGGCGAGAACGGTGTGGTCGTACCGCCCCGGGGCTATCTGGAGGCGGCCCGCGAGATCACCCGCGCCACCGGCACCCTGCTCGTCCTGGACGAGGTGCAGACGGGCATCGGCCGGACGGGCCACTGGTTCGAGCACCAGGCGCACCAGGGCGTCGAGCCCGATGTGGTCACTCTCGCCAAGGGCCTCGGCGGCGGACTGCCGCTCGGCGCGACGGTCGCCTTCGGACCGGCCGCCGACCTCCTCAAGCCGGGCCAGCACGGTACGACCTTCGGCGGCAACCCGGTCGCCTGCGCCGCCGGACTCGCCGTACTGGACACGATCGCCGCCGACGGACTGCTCGACCAGGTGAAGCGGCTGGGCGAGAAGCTGCGCGACGGCATCGAGGCGCTCGGCCACCCGCTGGTCTCCCATGTCCGCGGCTCAGGACTCCTCCTGGGTATCGTGCTCACCGAACCGCTCGCGCCCCAGGCGCAACAGGCGGCTCAGGGTGCCGGACTCCTGGTGAACGTGCCCGCCCCCGACGTCGTACGGCTGATGCCCCCGCTGATCATCGGCGACGCCGAGGCCGACACGCTGCTCCGGGCGCTCCCCGGCATCCTCGACAGCGCGTACGGCGCGTACGGGGAAGGACGAACCGGGGAATGAGACGACGATGACCGAGGACCAGGGGACCGAGCACGGCGGGCAGGCCGTGCCGCAGACCAGAACCGCCCGCCACCGCAGGATCGTCGACATCCTGAACCGGCAACCGGTGCGCTCCCAGAGCCAGTTGGCGAAACTGCTCGGGGACGACGGACTGAGCGTCACCCAGGCGACGCTCTCCCGGGACCTGGACGAACTGGGCGCGGTGAAGATCCGCAACACCGGCGGTGAACTGATCTACGCGGTCCCCAGCGAGGGCGGCTTCCGCACCCCGCACGCCCCGCTCGGCGAGTCGGCGAAGGAGGAACGGATGCGCCGCCTCGCCGGTGAACTCCTCATCTCCGCCGAGGCCTCGGCCAATCTGGTCGTCCTGCGCACCCCGCCGGGCGCGGCCCAGTTCCTGGCCTCGGCCATCGACCAGGCGGAGCTGAGCGACATCCTCGGCACCATCGCGGGCGACGACACCTTGATGCTGATCAGCCGGGACCCGGCGGGCGGCCAGGCCCTCGCGGACCATCTGCTGAAACTGGCTCAGAAGAACCGCTGAACCCGGCTGCCCGCACGGTGAGCCGGGTCCGGTTCCGAGTCCGGTTCCGTGAGTCGAGCCGGACTTCAGGCGGTCACCTCTGCCGTATGGCGGTGGAAACCGGTCGTCATCCACCGCTCCCCGGTGGCGGTGACCGCGAATGCCTCGGTGCCGGGCAAGGCCTCCAGCCAGGTGCGGGCCCGGGCGGCGCCCATGGCGTACGCGGCTGTCGCCCGGACATCGGCCCAGGTCAGACCCTCGGGGGTGACCACGGTGAGCGAGGCGAGAGCGTCGGCCGGCGGTTCGCCCGTACGGGGGTCCAGGATGTGGCAGCCGCGTTCGGCCGGCCCCGAGGTGGCCACCGCCAAGGGGCCGTCGGCCTCGACCACCGTGGCCAGTTCGCCGGGGCGGAGCGGATCCGCGATCCCCACCCGCCAGGGCCCGCCCAGCAGTTGGACATCCCCGCCGCCGTTCAGGCAGACGGCACCGGCGCCGGACGCGGCGAGGATCCGTACCGCCTGCTCCACCGCCCAGCCCTTCACCAGGCCCGTCGGATCGAGACCGCCCGCGTACCGTACGGTGAACCAGCCCCCGCTCTCCCGCTCCGCCTCCGCGCACAGCTCCAGCACCTCGCGGACCTTGGGCGCGCAGTCGGCCAGGGCCAGTTCGCCCCGGCCCAGCCGCGCGATCTCGCTGCCGGGGCGGAAGGTCGAGAAGACCTCGTCGACCCGGTGCAGCCAGGACACGGCCGCCCGCAGAGCGGCCCGGGCCGCGGGCTCGTTCCGTACCCCCCGGATGTCGAACGAGAAGACCGTCCCCATCGACTCCTCGACATGGTGCAGCCGCCCGTCCATGTCCGGCATCAGACCCCGGCCTTGTCGAGGGCGCTCTGGAGGGAGTTCCGGTAGCCCTCGCTGGTGTAGCTGGCGCCGGACACGGTGTCGATCCCCGCGTTCTGCGCGGTGACGGCGGCCTCGTTCAACCGCGGGACCGCGTTCGCGGTGACCGACTGGCTCTGGGCGTCGCTGTCCGGGGCCTTGACCGCGTCGGCCGCGGTGATCCGGCCGCCGCTGAGGGTGATCTGCACCTGTACCGGGCCGTACTGGGTGTCCACGGCATCGCCGACCACGGTCCGCGCCTCCGCAGCCCCACCCCCGGCCGCACCCTCCGCCGCGTCGGAACCAGAACCGGCGTCGGAACCAGAACCGGCGTCCGGAGCAGAACCAGCGTCAGAACCAGGACCGGCGTCAGGACCAGAACCAGCGGCCGGGGCGGATGCGGCGGGAAGCACTCCCGTACCGCCCCGGGCCGTCGCCCCCGCCACCGACGAGCCGCCCGGCTGCTTCAGCGCGAGCAGCAGCGCCACCCCTGTCGCGGTCGCCGCGACCCCGACCATGATCCGCCGGAACGGATGCCTTCTCTTCATCGCCTGCCTCACATTTCGAACGACTCGTGATGGATACGACGGGTCGGCACGCCCGCCTCGCGCAGTGCTTCGTACGACTGGCGCGCCAGCCCGTCGGGCCCGCACAGAAAGACATCGTGCTCGTCGATGTCCGGCAGCAGCTCCCGCAGCCGCTGCGGGGTGATCTCCGGCCGTACCCCGTCAGGACCGTTGACCGCGTACAGCAGCTGCGCCCCCCGCGCCGACGCGATCGCCCGCAGCTCCTTCCAGAGCGCCAGATCCTCGGTCTTGCTCGCCCGGTAGAGCAGGGTCAGATCGCCGGGACCGCCGGGCAGCGTCTCGAACAGCGCCCGCATCGGGGTGATTCCGGCGCCGCCCGCGATCATCAGCACCTTCTCCCTGCTGCGCCGCGCCGCCGTCATCGCACCGTACGGGCCCTCGGCCCAGACCCGGGTGCCCGGCTCAAGACCGGCCAGGGCCTCGCTGTGCTCGCCGTTCGCCTTCACGGTGATCCGCAGCAGATCCGGCCGCGGCGGCGCCGACAGGGAGTACGGATTGGAGCTCCAGCGCAGCCCGTCGGCCAGGAACCGCCAGCGGAAGAACTGGCCGGGCTGGGCACCGATCCGGTGCAGCCGCTGTCCGGTGATCAGTACGGAGACCACCCCGGGCGCCTCGGGCACCACCCGCTCGACCCGCATCCGGTGGCGCCGGTTGAGCCGGACCGGAGCCAGCACCCGGTACCAGACGAGCAGGGCGCCGGCCGTGCCGTACAGCGCGTACCACGCCGTACGGGCCGTCGCGTTGCCCACGAACTCGGCGCCGGTGGCGAGTTGATGCCAGAAGCTCAGATAGACCGCGGCGTACGTCAGCAGATGGAGGTAGTACCAGGTCTCGTACCGCATCCGGCGTCGCACCGCGCCCGCCGAGACAAAGCCGATCATCAGGAGCAGTACGGTCCCGGCGGTCGCCTCCATCATCCGGGGGAAGGTGGTCACCGTCGTGACGGTCTGCGCCACGAATCCGGAGTTCGCCTGGGCCGCGTACCCCGCGACGGTCAGCGGGACATGGGCGATCACCAGGCCGACCCCGTACCGTCCGCTCGTCGCGTGCCAGCGCGTCACCCGGTCGGATCCCACCCGCCGCTCCAGCGCGGGGACCCGGGCCATCAGCAGCACGACGACCGCGATCGTGTAACCGCCCAGCAGCCCGGTGAGCCGGCCCGCGCCGAGCAGCCACTCGGTCAGGTCGACATGGACGACCGGGGTGTTCTGCCACCACAGCGCCGCCACGGCCGCCGTGCCCGCCCACCACAGCACCAGCAGCGGCAGCGCGCCCGACCGGCGCGGGCGTATCGCGCGCATGGTCTGCCGTCTGGCGGCCCGCCCGTTGTGCAACATCGTCACAGGGGTGCTCCTCAACTTCCTCCGTGACCGCCGATACGGATATGAGCGGCGGCGGGTTCAACGAAGTGGCATGAGGAAACGATGAGTTCGGCCCGGACCCTCTTCCGACAGGCGCCTGAAAGCTCAGCGGTTCAGTGGTTCGAGGGCGCAGTGGCCCGAGGGCTCAGCGGCTCAGCGGCTCAGCCGGTCACGGCGGTGATGGCCGTCCGTCCCGACGGCGTGCCGATCGCGATGTGCGGTGCCCGGCGCGGATCCGCCCAGGCCAGGATGCGGCTCATCGCCCGGCGCGGCACGGACACACATCCCTCGGTCGCGCCCTTCCCGTTGACATGGAGGAAGATCCCGGCGCCCCGGCCACGCACCGGCCGGTCGTAGTTGTAGCCGATGACCATGCCGTGGCCGTACTGCGTGCGGTAGTCGGCCAGCCGCTCGGAGTGCCCTGCCCGGCAGTCCCCGGGCAGGCCCTCGACCCAGCGGTTGTACGAGCGCGAGGCCGTGTCCTGGCACCACCAGGAGGCATGCGTGATCCTGCGGTAGCCGGTCCTCGTCCCCGCGGGTGCAGGGGCGGTCCCGAACGCGTACGGCAGGTCGTACACCCCGGTCGGAGTCGTCGAGGTGCCCTGTGTGCGCCTGCCGCCGTCGACCAGTCCGCCCGATCCGAAGCGCGCGGCGGCGGACCCGGCCTTCACCCACCGCCCGCCGCGCCGGTCCCACCAGGTCACCCGGCCCTTGGTCGCTCCGGTACGCGGGGCCTGAGCGGTGATGAGCTGGCTGCCGCCGCCGGTGTCCGCCACCCGTTCGGGAAGCGGGACACCGGCGGCGGAGGCCGGGGCGGCGGGTGCGGCGGTGACGGCGGCGAGCAGGGCGGCGGCGATCAGCAGAACGGGGCGCATGCTCCGGACCGTATGCCGGGCGGCCGGGCACGGCCTCCCGGGCTTACTCCGTCCGGCCGCCTCCCACCCGTCGTGTCCCGTGCGCCGTCCGTCCCGTACGCAGCCGGTTCGGTTCGTGCGCGCCGTACTCAGTCCGTACGCGCGGGCAGCGGCAGTGGCAGTGCCGGCAGCCCGTCCAGGCTCACCCCGACATGATCCTTCTTCGCGCAGTACGCGGCGAACTCCTCGTCCGTCTTGCGGCCGAAGTGCTCGGCGTGCTGTGTCCGCTCCTCCCGGTAGTCCATGAACGGCACCGCGAACCCGCAGGCGTCCCCGATGCGCAGCGCGTGGATCACGATGATCGCTCGGGCTGAGGGCCCGTCGGTGTCCTTGAAGTACGGGATGTACTCGGCCCAGCGCGGATCGTCACGGAAAACCGGCTCCCCGCGGCCGTGCACCCGCAGCACCTTGGGCGGTCCGGCGAACGCGCACCACATCAGCGTGATGCGCCCGTTCTCCCGGAGATGGGCGATGGTCTCGGCGCCGCTGCCGCCGAAGTCGAGATAGGCCAGCGTCATCTCGTCGATCACAACGAGGGTCCCGGCCCGCCCCTTGGGCGAGAGATTGACATGGCCGTCGTCCGCCAGGGGCGCGGTGGCGGTGAAGAAGACGGGCTGTTCCTCGATGAAGGTGCGTATCCGGCCGTCGATCCGTTCGTAGAGCTTTCCCATACCCCGGATTATCCGCGCCCCGCCCGGCCCCGTCGAAGGTTTCCGAGTCGTGGGACGGCCGCGCCGGACCGACGATGGAGCGATGGCGAGGACAACGAAGAAGGCAACGGAAAGACAGCAGCACGAGGTACGGGTCCGCCGGGTCTACGAGGCACCGGAGCCGGCGGACGGCACCCGCGTCCTGGTCGACCGGCTCTGGCCGCGCGGGCTGGCGAAGGAGGCCGCCGCGGTCGACGAGTGGCTCAAGGACGCCGCGCCGTCGGCGGAGCTGCGCGCGTGGTACGGGCACGATCCCGCCCGGTTCGAGGAGTTCGCCGGCCGGTACGGACAGGAGCTGGCGGCTCCGGACCACACGGAGGCGCTGGCCCGGCTGCGCGAACTGGCCGCCGGGAACACCGTCACCCTGCTCACGGCCACCAAGGACCTGCGCTACTCGCACGCACCGCTGCTGGCGGCCGAAGTGGGAGCGCACCACTGAGGGCGTCGGGGCCCAGGGGACCGCGTTGACAAAACCATACGGTGCATCGCATAGTTATACCCATCAGTGAATGCACCGTAAGGAGATACCCGTGACCGAGCGCGTCGTACTCGCCTACTCGGGCGGCCTGGACACCTCCGTCGCCATCGGATGGATCGCCGAGGAGACGGGCGCCGAGGTCATCGCCGTCGCCGTGGATGTCGGCCAGGGCGGCGAGGACCTGGACGTGATCCGCAAGCGCGCGCTCGCCTGCGGTGCCGTCGAGGCCGAGGTCGCGGACGCCAAGGACGAGTTCGCCGAGGAGTACTGCCTCCCGGCGGTCAAGGCCAACGCCCTCTACATGGACCGCTACCCGCTGGTCTCGGCCCTCTCCCGGCCGACGATCGTCAAGCACCTCGTCGCCGCGGCCAAGAAGCACGGCGCCGGCACCGTCGCCCACGGCTGCACCGGCAAGGGCAACGACCAGGTGCGGTTCGAGGCCGGTATCTCCGCGCTCGGCCCCGATCTGAAGTGCATCGCCCCGGTCCGCGACTACGCGATGACCCGGGACAAGGCGATCGCCTTCTGCGAGGACAAGAACCTCCCGATCGCGACCACCAAGAAGTCGCCGTACTCCATCGACCAGAACGTCTTCGGGCGGGCCGTCGAGACGGGCTTCCTGGAGGACATCTGGAACGCGCCGATCGAGGACATCTACGAATACACCCAGAACCCGGCCGTCGCCCGCGAGGCCGACGAGGTCACCATCTCCTTCGCCCAGGGCGTCCCGGTCGCCATCGACGGCAAGCCCGTCACCGTCCTCCAGGCGATCCAGCAGCTCAACGAGCGGGCCGGCGCCCAGGGCATCGGCCGGATCGACATCGTCGAGGACCGGCTCGTGGGCATCAAGTCCCGCGAGGTGTACGAGGCTCCCGGCGCGATCGCGCTGATCACCGCCCACCAGGAGCTGGAGAACGTCACCGTCGAGCGCGAGCTGGCCCGCTACAAGCGGCAGGTCGAGCAGCGCTGGGGCGAGCTGGTCTACGACGGTCTGTGGTTCTCGCCGCTCAAGCGCGCCCTCGACGGCTTTATCAACGAGGCGAACGAGCACGTCACGGGCGACATCCGGATGACCCTGCACGGCGGCCGGGCCGTCGTCACCGGACGCCGTTCGCAGGAGTCGCTCTACGACTTCAACCTCGCCACCTACGACTCGGGCGACACCTTCGACCAGTCCAAGGCGCAGGGCTTCATCGAGATCTTCGGTCTCTCCTCGAAGATCGCCTCCAAGCGCGACCTCGCCTGAGCCGGAGCCTCCGCGCCGTACGGCGCGGCGCAAGCGCGTCACAGGCACGCAGCAGGCGCACAGCAGCCGGTCCGCCTCCCCGTTCCTCCGAAGCGGGGAGGCGGCCGTACTTTCCGACCCCTTCAAGGAGCAAGCAGCAGTGAGCAGCAACAACGGTGACGTCCGGCTCTGGGGAGGCAGGTTCGCCGACGGCCCCGCCGAGGCCCTGGCCAAGCTCTCCGCGTCGGTCCACTTCGACTGGCGGCTCGCGCCGTACGACATCGCCGGCTCCCGTGCCCACGCCCGCGTCCTGCACAAGGCCGGACTGCTCACCGCCGACGAGCTGACCCGGATGCTGGCCGGGCTCGACCGGCTCGAAGCGGATGTCGCCGACGGCTCGTTCACCGGCACCATCGCCGACGAGGACGTCCACACGGCCCTGGAGCGCGGGCTGCTGGAGCGCCTCGGCCCCGACCTCGGCGGCAAGCTCCGCGCCGGACGGTCCCGCAACGACCAGGTGGCCACCCTCTTCCGGATGTACCTCCGCGACCACGCCCGGATCATCGGCGGGCTGCTCGCGGAGCTCCAGGACGCGCTGGTCGGGCTGGCGGAGGCGCATCCGCGGCTCGCGATGCCGGGCCGTACGCACCTCCAGCACGCCCAGCCCGTTCTCTTCGCGCACCATGTGCTGGCGCACACGCAGGCGCTGTCCCGGGACGCGGAGCGGCTGCGGCAGTGGGACAAGCGCACGGCGGTCTCCCCGTACGGTTCCGGAGCCCTGGCGGGCTCGTCGCTCGGGCTCGACCCGGAGGCGGTCGCCGCCGACCTCGGCTTCGAACGCGGCTCCTCCGGCAACTCCATCGACGGCACGGCCTCCCGCGACTTCGTCGCCGAGTTCGCCTTCATCACCGCGATGATCGGCGTCAATCTGTCCCGGATCGCCGAGGAGGTCATCCTCTGGAACACGAAGGAGTTCTCCTTCGTCACCCTCCACGACGCCTTCTCCACCGGCTCGTCGATCATGCCGCAGAAGAAGAACCCGGACATCGCGGAGCTGGCGCGCGGCAAGTCGGGCCGGCTGATCGGCAATCTCACCGGGCTGCTCGCCACCCTGAAGGCCCTGCCGCTCGCCTACAACCGCGATCTCCAGGAGGACAAGGAGCCGGTCTTTGACTCCTGCGACCAGTTGGAGGTCCTGCTGCCCGCGTTCACCGGGATGATGGCGACGCTGACCGTCAACCGGGAGCGCATGGAGGAGCTGGCCCCGGCCGGCTTCTCGCTCGCCACGGACATCGCCGAGTGGCTGGTACGGCAGGGCGTGCCGTTCCGGGTGGCGCACGAGGTCGCGGGGGAGTGCGTCAAGGAGTGCGAGGCGCTGGGCATCGAGCTGGACGGGCTGACGGACGAGCAGTTCGCGAAGATCTCCCCGCACCTCACGCCCGAGGTCCGGTCGGTGCTCAATGTGCAGGGCGCGCTGGCGTCCCGTAACGGCAGGGGCGGTACGGCGCCGTCGGCGGTGGCCGTCCAGCTCTCCGAGGTCAAGGCCGATCTGGTGATACAGCACGCCTGGGCGGACGCCAAGACCGTCAAGCGCTAGCCCCCCGGCGACCGCAGAGCCGCTACAGCGCCGCCGCCCAGTCCTCAAGTGTGTCGAAGTCCGGCCGGGTCAGTCCGGTGCGGGGATCGACATACAGCAACAGGGCGGCGGCGAGGTGCTGTTGGTCCACCCACTCCCGGTCGTACGAGGTGATCTCGTCGTCGACCCACGCGAACGGCCGCCCCTTCGCGTACTCCAGGACGTACTGCGTCTTCCACAGGGTCCCGCGAGGGGCCCATCCGTGTGTTTCCGGCCAGGCGATGTACGGCAGCTCGGGCAGCCCCAGGAGCGGGCCTATCCACTCGTTGGCGTCGTCCTCCCAGGTCGTCGCCCACACCAGCTCGTACAGCCCGCTGAGCGCCCGCAGCTCCGTGCCATGGTCCGGATTGAGGAGCACCGGGAGCGCGTCCGGCCGCGTCCGCGTCCAGAGCGAGGGCCGCATCAGATGCCTCGCATAGCCGTACGGCGGCTCGGGGGCGGCCAGTGCCCCGTACGGATTGAGCGGACCGTCGACATCGATCAGCAGCAGCGGCTTCATACGGATGGTCCTTCCCGGTGCCGCGTTCCCAACCCGCCCAGGACCCGGGCGGGTTGGCGACCCGGCGGCACGGTCAGGCGGCCTTGGCCTTCGTGGCGTACATGTCCACGTACTCCTGCCCCGACAGCTCCATGACCTCGGCCATCACCGAGTCCGTCACCGCCCGCAGCACATAGCGGTCCCGGTCCATGCCCTCGTAGCGGGAGAACTCCATCGGCTTGCCGAAGCGGACCGTCACCTTGCCGGTGCGCGGCATGCCCGTACCGTTCGGCTGGAGCTTGTCCGTACCGATCATGGCGAACGGCACCACCGGCGCGCCCGTCATCAGCGTCAGCCGCGCGATGCCCGTACGGCCGCGGTAGAGGCGGCCGTCGGGGGAGCGGGTGCCCTCCGGGTAGATACCGAAGATCCTGCCCTGTTCCAGCACCCGGCGGCCCGTCATCAGCGCCGCGACCCCGCCGCGCCCGCCGTCCCGGTCCACCGGGATCATGCCCACACCGGTGAAGAACCAGGCCATCGCCCGGCCCTTGAACCCCTTGCCCGTGACGTACTCGTCCTTGCCGATGAAGAAGACCTGACGGTCGCAGACCAGCGGCAGGATCATCGAGTCGATGAAGGTGAGATGGTTGCCGGCGAGGATCACCGGCCCGCTCCCCGGAATGTTCTCGGCGCCCTCCACACGGGTGCGGAACATCAGGCGCATGATCGGTCCGAGCGCTGCCTTGATGAGCGCGAAGCGGGACAACGGGTCCTCCGGAGTCGGGGAACGGCGAGGGACGGAGAGTGAACATCTCCGCAGGTGAGCACGTTACTCGCGGCTCCTGGGGTTCGCACATCGGGTTCACTGGCTGGATACGCGCTGTTGACATGTGTTTGCGCCACGTTCGTCCGAGGTCTCCCCCGCGGCAGACACCGCGGCCTACGCTCGGGCTCGTTTGACAGGTGCAAAACATCACATCAAGGAGCGTTCATGACACAGGGTGCGCGGAACACGCCCGGCCGGCGGACCGTACTGGGAGCGGCGGTGCTCGGCTCGGCCGCCGCCATGGCACTGCCCGCCACGGCGCAGGCCACCGAGCGCGGCCGGGGCGGCCACGGGTCCTCCCGCCCGGAGCTGCCCGCCCTCACGATCGTGGGCCACCGCGGGGCCAGCGGCTACCGTCCCGAGCACACCCTCGGCTCGTACCAGCACGCCCTGGACCTCGGCGCGCATGTGATCGAGCAGGACCTGGTGCCCACCAAGGACGGCCACCTGGTCTGCCGCCACGAGAACGACATCACCGGCACCACCGATGTCGCGGCCCACCCGGAGTTCGCGAGCCGCAAGACCACCAAGTCGGTCGACGGTGTCAGCATCACGGGCTGGTTCACCGAGGACTTCACGCTCGCCGAGCTGAAGACGCTGCGTGCCACCGAGCGCATCCCGGGCACCCGCCAGCACAGCACCCTCTACAACGGCCGCTGGGAGATCCCCACCTTCGAAGAGGTGCTGCGCTGGGCGGACGAGCAGGGCCGCCGCCTCGGCCGCCGGGTCTGGCTCTACACCGAGACCAAGCACCCCACCTACTTCCGGGGGATCGGCCTGGGCCTGGAGGAGCGCCTCGCGAAGCTGCTCCGCCGCTACGGCCGCGACCGCAAGGACTCCGCGATCTTCCTCCAGTCCTTCGAGCCGACCAGCATCCAGCGGCTGGCCGGGCTGGTCGACTCGCCCGGTGTCGTGCTGCTCTCCGGCGCCGGCACCCGCCCGTGGGACTTCCAGGCGACGGGCGACCCGCGCACGACCGACGACCTGATCAAGCCCGCGGGCCTGAAGTGGATCGCGTCCTACGCGCAGGGCATCGGCCCGACGCTCGACCTGATCATCCCGAAGGACGCCTCGGGCAAGCTCACCACGCCCACCACGCTGGTACGGGACGCCCACGCGAAGGGCCTGATCCTCCACCCGTACACGATGCGCAACGAGAACTCCTTCCTGCCGGCCGACTTCCGCCGGGGCACGGACCCGAACGCGTACGGCGACGCCTTCGGCGCCTTCCGCGCGTACTTCGCCACGGGCATCGACGGCATCTTCACCGACAACCCGGACACGGGTCTGCTGGCGCGGGCGGACTTCCTCGGCCGCTGACACGGCTGACGGAGCTGCCAGGTGCTTTCCCCGGCCGGGTGATCGCCCGGCCGGGGAGTGACCGTCCGAACCCGCCAACCGCGAAAACGCGGGCGAGTTGGGTATGTCACAGGGCAACTTGGCCTCTTTGTGGGTGAAATGCCTGGAATGCCTGCGCAGATTACTGGCGGCGGAGGTTGCTGCTCCTGAACCGTGGGGAAAGGAGCGGTAGACAACCGGCGGATCAGGTGAGCGGGAGGCATGCACACATGGGCATGAGCGTGACCATGTCAGCGGCGAGCACGCAGGACGCGGAGCACATTCTGAAGCTGCAGTACCTGTGCTACCAGCAAGAGGCCGAGCTGTACGGCGACTACACCATCGAGCCGCTCACCCAGACGCTCGACGACCTGAAGGCCGAGATCGGCCGTGGGCACTGCCTGGTCGCGCGCCTCGGTGAGGAAGTGGTCGCTTCCGTACGGGGAAGTGTCGACGCGGCGGGCACCGCCCGGATCGCGAAGCTCATCGTCCACCCCCGGCTGCGCCACCACGGTCTCGGCGGCCGGCTGCTCGACGCCATCGAGGCGCACTTCGCGGCCGAGTCGGCGGCCAAGCGATTCCAGCTCTTCACCGGCCACCGCAGCGAGGGCAATCTCCGGCTCTACCGCAGCCGTGGTTACACGGCCGTATCGGCGGAGGAGATAGGCCCGCGGCTGAAGCTGGTCACCCTGGAGAAGCCGGCCGGTCTGGGCGCGTACGCGGCCAGCGCCTGACGCGGGTCGTGGCCCGGCCTCCGGCCGGACGGGCGCAGTCCGACGACAGGGCTCAGCGCCGGGCCTTCCGCAGCCACAGGATCCCGGTGACCGGCAGCAGCACCGGGATGAAGAGGTAACCCATGCCGTAGTCCGACCAGACCGTGGCGTCCGGGAAGGCCGAGGGCTCGGCCAGCGTCCAGGTCCCGACGGTCAGCACACCCGCGAGTTCGGCGGCGCAGCACACCAGCGCCGCCTTCCGCGCCGTCTCCCCGCCGCGTACGAGCGTGTACGTGATGAACGCGTAGACGAGGGCCGCCACGGCGGAGAGCGCGTACGCCAGCGGCGCGTGCTCGAACTCGGTCGCGATCTGGTACACCGACCGGGAGACCGCGCCCACCGACATCACGCCGTACAGCCACACCAGCAGGAGGCCGGGGCCGCGGACGAGGCGCCCGTCATGGTTGCTGTCGTCTCCGCTCTCCCCGTTCCTCGGCTCCGTTTTCATACCGGTAGTGGGCTCGCCCATCGTCAGCCTCCCCAGATGTCGTGGAGCCGTACTTCCAGCACGGCCAGGACGACCGCGCCCGCGGCCACCGTCGTCGAACCCCAGCGGGTCCGCTCGGCCAATGACAGAAAACCGGCCGCCGGCACCGCGAGCAGCGCGCCGATCAGATACGAGACAAAGATCACCGAACCCTGGTCGGGCTTCTCGCCACGCGCGAGCTGAGTGATCCCGATCACCAACTGCACCAGCGCCAGCGCGGACACCACCGCCATGCCGATGAAGTGCCAGTCCTTGGTGGGCTGGTCGCGCAGGGCGGCGAAACCGCACCAGGCGGCGAGGGCGAGCGCGGCCACGGAGACCGCGACCGTCAGGGCGACAAGCATGGGCCCGAGCGTATTACGGCGCAAAAGGCACCCCGCGCGCGGCCCCGCGCCCGCCACTGTGCCCGCCACCGAGCCCGGCCTCGCGCGCGTCCCTGCGTCGGCCCTCCGCGTGCCCTGTGGCCGTCCCTGAGCCCGTCCTCGTACCCCTGGTGCAGGAGTGAGACAGGATTGTCCGATATGCGGACGAGCCGCTGGGAGTCTCTTGATGTCTGCTTTACTTGCGGCATGACCACGACGAGCTACCGCGTTCCCGCGACCGAGGCGACCCTGACGCCCGGTGCTCGTTGTCTGTGTCGAATGTGCGCCAACTGAGGGCCCCTGCCTGAGCCTCGCGCCCCGGCATCGGCGTCGCCCTGCCGCGCCGTACCGCGTCCGTACGCCATGAAGCCATCGCGCGTCGGCGGCCCCCGCACGTCCGAATGACGAACGCCCCGTGCCCGGCCACCACTTCGCCGTGCACTCGACAGTGATGGATACCCCTGTGATCACTACTACCGGTCTGACCAAGATCTACCGGTCAGCCGCGTCACGAGGCCGCGACATCACCGCACTCGACAGCGTGGACCTGCATGTCCGCGAGGGCGAGGTCTTCGGTGTCGTCGGACAGAGCGGCGCGGGCAAGTCCTCGCTCATCCGCTGCGTCAACCTCCTGGAACGCCCCACCGCGGGCCGGGTGACCGTCGCCGGCCAGGACCTCACCGCGCTTGCCGGGCGCGGCCGGCGGGCCGGCAAGGAGCTGCGGCGCGCCCGCAGTTCGATCGGCATGGTCTTCCAGCACTTCAATCTGCTGTCCTCACGGACCGTCCAGGACAATGTCGAACTGCCCCTGGAGATCCTCGGTGTCTCCGGCCGGGACCGTGCCCGCCGCGCTCTGGAGCTGCTCGATCTGGTCGGGCTCGCCGACAAGGCCTCGTCGTACCCCGCCCAGCTCTCCGGCGGCCAGAAGCAGCGGGTCGGTATCGCCCGCGCGCTGGCCGGCGACCCCAAGGTGCTGCTCTCCGACGAGGCGACCAGCGCACTCGACCCCGAGACCACCCGCTCGATCCTCCAGCTTCTCCGTGATCTCAACCAGCAGCTCGGGCTGACCGTTCTGCTGATCACGCACGAGATGGAGGTCGTCAAGACGATCTGCGACTCGGCCGCGCTGATGGAGAAGGGGCGGATCGTCGAATCGGGCACGGTCGGCGAACTCCTCGCCACCCCCGGCTCGCAGCTCGCGCAGGAGCTGTTCCCGGTGGGCGGCGCCCCCTCGGGACCCGGCCGTACGGTCATCGACGTCACCTTCCACGGCGAGGCCGCGACCCGCCCGGTGATCTCGCAGCTCTCCCGTACGTACAACATCGACATCACGATCCTGGGTGCGGCGATGGACACCGTCGGCGGGCGGCAGATCGGCCGGATGCGGATCGAACTGCCCGGCGGTTACGAGGAGAACGTCGTCCCGGTCGGATTCCTGCGGGAACAGGGCCTCCAGGCCGAAGTCGTGGACGACCCGCCGTCGGAGAACGAGCCCGCCCGGAAGCCCACAGCGAACGAATCAGAGGGCGAGACGCCCGCGCCGGTGAAGGAAGAAGCCAAGTGACCTGGTCGGAGATGCAGCCCCTGCTGGCCCAGGGGACCGTCGACACGCTCTACATGGTGCTGTGGTCCGCGCTCGTCACCATCCTCGGCGGACTGCCCCTCGGCATTCTGCTGGTCCTCACCGACAAGGGCGGGCTGCTGCAGAACGCCCCGGTGAACAAGGTCGTCGGGGTGATCGTGAACATCGGCCGCTCGCTGCCGTTCATCATCCTGCTGATCGCGCTGATCCCGTTCACCACCTTTGTCGTCGGCACCTTCATCGGCCCCACCGCGATGATCGTCCCGCTGGCGGTCGGCGCGATCCCCTTCTTCGCGCGCCTTGTCGAGACCGCGGTCCGGGAGGTCGACCACGGTCTGGTCGAGGCGGTCCAGGCGATGGGCGGTTCCGTACCGACCATCGTCCGCAAGGTGCTGCTGCCGCAGGCCCTGCCCTCCCTGGTCGCCGGAGTCACCACCACCGTCATCGCGCTCATCGGCTACTCGGCGATGGCCGGGGCGGTGGGCGGCGAGGGGCTGGGCTCCAAGGCCGTCACCTATGGATTCCAGCGCTTCGAGAACGGCTTCATGCTCGCCACGGTCGTGGTCCTGATCGTGATCGTCACAGCCGTCCAGCTCCTCGGCGACGGTGTCGTGCGGCTGCTGGCACGCCGCGGCCGCACCGCCTCCTGAGCGCCCGTACCCCCAAGCCCCCTTCACAGCCCGCACTCCTTGTCCGGGCTCCGTCACCCGCATCAGTGGAAAGAGGCACTCTTCGTGCGTACCACCGTCAGATTCACCGCGGCCGTCGCCGCGACCGCCGCCCTCGCCCTGGGCCTCAGCGCCTGCGGCACCTCCTCCGACCCCGGCTCCTCGGACAAGGCGGGCTCGGGCGCCTCGGCCGACACGTCCAAGCCGCTCCTCGTCGCCGCGTCCCCGACACCGCACGCCGACATCCTGAACTTCGTCAAGGACAATCTCGCGGCGAAGGCGGGACTCAAGCTGGAGGTCAAGGAGTTCACCGACTACGTCCTGCCGAACACCGCGACCCAGAGCGGCGAGGTCGACGCGAACTTCTTCCAGCACAAGCCGTATCTCGACGACTTCAACAAGAAGAACGGCACCGACATCGTGCCCGTCGTCAATGTCGAGCTGGAACCGCTCGGTCTCTACTCCAAGAAGATCGACGATCTCAAGGGCATCAAGTCCGGCCAGAGCATCGCCATTCCGAATGACACCACCAATGAGGGGCGCGCGCTCAAGCTGCTCGCCGACAACGGTGTGATCACTCTCAAGGACGGCGCCGGAATCGACGCCAATCTCTCCGACATCAAGGACGCGAAGGGCATCGCATTCAAGGAGCTGGAGGCCGCCACACTGCCCCGCGCCCTCAATGATGTCGACGCCGCCGTCATCAACGGCAACTACGCCCTTGAGGCCGAGCTGAAGCCCGCTCAGGACTCGCTCGCACTGGAGAAGTCCGAGGGCAACCCGTACGCCAACTTCCTCGCCGTCAAGCGCGGCAACGAGAAGGACCCGCGGGTGCAGAAGCTCGCGGCACTCCTCAACTCGCCCGAGGTCAAGAAGTACATCGAGGACACCTTCGACGGCTCCATCGTGGCCTCCTTCGGCGCGGTCCAGTAGGCACCGGGTGGTCAGTGTGCCGCCCAAGTGACCGGAGCAGTAACGTTCTTGTCTCCGAGTCCGCCGCCGCGGGCCCCGCGTACGTCTCCGTACCCGGGGCCCGCGCATTCCCGGCGACCCGGCCATGCGCATCCCCATCCGATGCTGCATGCTGTGCATTTACGACGGACTGAGGCATGGAGCTGTGCATGACTACCACCTTTCCGGACGTTTCCATCAGCACGGAGCGGTTGGTGCTGCGCTCCTTCGAGCGGGCGGACATCCCGGCGCACATCGAAATGATGAACGACGAGCTGGTCACGGCATGGACGCCCGTACCCCATCCGTATACGCGTGAGGACGCCGTACGGTGGGTCGACAGGATCGCCCCCGCCGAACGCCTCGAAGGCCATGGAATCGCCTTCGCCGTCACCGAGTTCCTCACTCAGCGGCTGGTCGGGATCGTACGGCTGCGCAGAACCAACTGGCACGCGCTCTCCACCGAGATGGCCTATGTGACCGCCCCCTGGGCGCGCGGTGAGGGATACGCCACCGAATCGGCGCTGGCGGTCGCGCAGTGGCTCTTCCGAGACCAGAAGTTCGAGCGGATCGAAGTACGGACCGCCGCCGACAACACCGCCTCGCAGCAAGTCGCGCAGAAGATCGGCTGCATCAGCGAGGGCGTTCTGCGCCACGCGTGGATAGCGCGTACCCAGACCGAGGACGGCGGCTGGACCGATATCCGTACCGACCTGATCGTCTGGAGTCTGCTGCCCGAGGATCTCGAAGGCGTGGCCGAGCAGATGGCCGACGCGAGCGGGTACGCGTCCTTCACGGACTGGAACTGACGGACACCGACCGGAACCGACGGCAGCCGGCCGTACGCGCCGCACCCGGGCGCGCGGGCCCGGACCGGCGGTCGGCCGTACCCCTACCGCCCGGCGGTCTCCATGCCTGGTCAGGTAGTCTCGCCGTGCTCCTCTGTGCCCTGCCGCTCCGCTGTGCTCCGCCGCGCTCGACCACACCTCACCACGGGCGGCGCAAGCGACCCCGACGACTTCCGGGAGACTGACGACGATGGCCGACCGCGTCACGGTGATCGGCTGGGACGGCTCGCCCCTCACCGCTGCTGCCAGGTCCGCCCTCTCGGCCGCCACACTGGTGGCCGGGGCCGCCCACCATCTCGCGCTCCCCGAGGTGCCGCCCGACGCCGAGCGCATCCGGCTCGGCTCGATAGACCTGGCGGCCCGCCGGATCGCCGGGCACCGCGGCAGTGCCGTGGTCCTCGCCGACGGCGACCCGGGCTTCTTCGGTGTCGTACGGACACTCCGCGCCCCCGAACACGGCCTGGAGGTCGAGGTCGTCCCCGCGGTCTCCGCCGTGGCCGGGGCCTTCGCGCGGGCCGGAATGGCCTGGGATGACGCTCAGGTGGTCGTCGCCCAGCGCCGTACGCTCCGCCGCGCCGTCAATGTCTGCCGGGCGCACACCAAGGTCGCCGTCCTCACCTCCCCGGGCGCCGGGCCCGCCGAACTCGCCCTGCTCCTCGAAGGAGTCCACCGCACCTTCGTCATCTGCGAGGAGCTGGGCACCGAGCGGGAACAGGTCAGCGTCCTCACCTCCGACAAGGCCGCCGACCATGTCTGGCGCGACCCCAATGTGGTGATCGTGATCGGCGGGGTCGGCACCGCCGTAGCCCCCACCGGCGGCTGGATCGCCGGCCGCGACCCCGGATACCCGCCGGCCGAACGCGGCTGGGCGCTGCCCACCGCGGAGTACGGCATCGACCTCGACGAGGGCGAGTCGACCTGGCTGCGCGCCGCCCAACTGGCCAGACTCGGCGCCCGTACCGGCGATCTGATCTGGGACATCGGCTCCGGCAGCGGAGCGCTCGCCGCCGAGGCCGCCCGCTTCGGCGCGGCCGTGATCGCCGTCGACGACGAGCCGGGGGCCTGCGCCAGCACCGCGGCGGCCGCCCGCCGCGCTGGAGTTCAGATGCAGGTCGTCCAGGGCCGGGCGCCCCAGATCCTGGAGCGGCTGCCGGAACCCGATGTCGTACGGATCGGCGGCGGCGGTATCGATGTGGTCGTCGCCTGCGCCGACCGCAGACCCGAGCGCATCGTCACCCACGCGGCCACCCGGGACGAGGCCGAGGCCGTCGGAAGGGCCCTGGCAGAGGGCGGATACGAGGTGGAGTGCGCGCTGCTCCAGTCCGTCGACCTGGACACCGGAGCGTGGTCGGAGCGGGAGCGCTCGGTCGTTTTCCTGGTCTCCGGGCAGCGTCCGGAGACCGGCCCCTGACCCCCTTCGGGCGCCGCGCGCGGTAGGCTGGCCGATCGTTGTACCGCAGCCGGGCGTTCGTCGGTTCGTTCGTCAATGTCCGGAAAAGGGGACCCTTTTGGACCCCGATGTGGTACGGCGAAACCGGGGGGACGCGCGACGTGGCGCAGTCCACAACGGGCCGTGGCAGGCCTTCTGCCATGGCGGCGAAGGACCGTGCGCAGCCGGGAGACTCCGGGCCGGGCGCGGGCCGTTCGTGCCGCGCGGCGCCCACGCTCGTTGTGCTTGACGGGCGCCGGAAGCGCCGCGGATCGGGCGCCCCGGGTGAAGGGCTGAAGGAGCAGAACCAATGGGCGAGGGGTACGCATGACTGACACCGGCCGGGTCCTGGGCGAGGGACTGCCGGAGGACGCGGGCATGGTGGAGCAGCCGGGCGTCCACGCTCCCGGCGCGTACACCTACCTCGGTCCCTCCGAGTCCGTCACCGAGGACGAGGATCTGCTGCTGATGCCGAGCGCGCAGGGGGGGTGGGGCGACCCCCAGGTGGTACCGGCGGAGGCGCCCGCGCCCGCGGTCTACGCGGCGCCGGACGGGTACGCCATGCCCGCGCCCGGGGGGTACGGGTTCGCGGTGCCCGAGACCTACGGGGCTCATGGGGCTCCGGAGGGCTACGGGGCGGCGGAGCAGGTGCTGGTGCAGCAGCAGGCGCCGCCCATAGAACAGCCGGGGGCGGTGGCGGCGCCGGTCGCTCAGGCGCAGGTTCAGGTGCCGGGGCCGGGTCTCGGCCCGGAGCAGGGTCCGGTGCAGGTCGAGGCTCAGGTTCAGGTTCAGCAGGTTCAGGCTCAGGGGGCGGTGCGGGTCGAGGCGCAGGTGCCGGTTCAGCAGGTGCCGGTGACGGATCCGCGGCTCCAGGTCCAGGTCCAGGCTCCGGTTCAGGCCGAGCCGCGGCAGGAGTTCCAGGCGCAGGCCGAGGCCGAGTTCATGGCGCGGGAGCCGCAGGGGCCGGTCGCGGTGGCCGGGTCCGGTGCTGGTGCTGGTGCCGGGGCTGACGGCTCGGGCGAGTTCGCGATGCCGGTTCAGGTCCAGGAGGCGCCTGCCGGGACGCCCGCAGAGCCGGAAGCGGTGGCGGCGCAGGGCCCGGAGCAGAGCGCACCGCAGCCGCAGGAGTCGCCGGAAGCCCCGAACGTCAACGTCCCGGAGCAGGCGGCGCCCCAGGGCCCCACGCAGGGTTCCCTCGGCCGTGGCCAGAAGCTGCACCAGCCGGGTGCGCATGAGGCCGGTGGCCGCGATTCCGGTTCGGTGGACCTCAGTGGCGTACGGGTTCCGCCGCCCGTGTCGACCGCGCCCCCGGTGCCGCCCCAGGCTCCGCCGCGCCGCCCGCTGCACATGGGTCCGCCCGTGCCCGACCCGACGGGCGGCGTGGTGCGCTCGCTCGCTGACCGGGGCCCTGCGGGCACCCCGACCCAGTCCGTCCGCGTACGGGCCCAGACCCAGGGGCCGCCCACCACCGGCCCGGAGTATCTGGACATCCCGCGCGAGGAACCGGAACCGGCCGTCCTGCCGGGCCCGCAGCTCGGCGAGATTCCGCCGCAGGCCGGGGCGCCGTGGACGACAGAACCTCCGGTGACACCGGAGGCGCACGCAGAAACGGTCGTCCCGGAACCGGCTCCGGAGCAGGAGTCCGCGGTCCAGGCCGAGCCTGTGATCCAGGCCGGGACCGCACCTCAGGCCGAGGCTGTCACGGAAGCGCAGCCCGTGGCGGAGGCGCAGTCGGCCCCGGAGGAGCAGACCGTACCGGAGCCCGAGCCCGTAGCCGTATCCGTACCGGAGGCGCAGCCTGCCGAGGCTGTCGCCGCGGTGCCCGAGCCCGAGCTTCAGCCGGAAGCGGCGCTGGTGGCGGAACCGCCCGCGGCCGATGAGCCGGTGGCGGTGGCCGCCGCCGTGGCCGAGAGCGCGCCGGAACCGGCGGCGGAGCCCGAGCCGGTGCAGGAGGCGATTCCCGTACCGGTGCAGGAGGTTGAGCCCGCACCGGAAGTCGCGCCCGTGACCGAGCCCGAGCCGGTGCCCGTCCCCGTACAAGTCCCCATCGCCGAGGCCGAGTTCCAGGCCGAGGCGACCCCCGAGCCCCAGCTCCAGCCGGAAACCGCCGAGGAGCCCGCTCCCGAGCCCGAGGCCGTCGTTCCGCAGGGCCCGCCCGCCGCCTCCGGCTTCGACGACGCCGAGCGCGAGGCCGTGCTCCGGGTGATGCGCGAGCGGCGGGACATCCGTAACGGCTTCCGTTCCGACCCCATCCCGCACGAGGTCCTGCTCCGCGTCCTGGAAGCCGCGCACACCGCGCCCAGCGTGGGCCACTCGCAGCCCTGGGACTTCGTCGTCATCCGCTCCGCCGAGACCCGCCGGTCCATGCACGAACTGGCGCAGCGTCAGCGCGAGGCGTACGCCAAGTCGCTGCCCAAGGGCCGGGCGAAACAGTTCAAGGAACTGAAGATCGAGGCCATCCTCGAAACCCCGGTGAACATCGTCGTCACCGCGGACCCGACGCGCGGCGGCCGGCACACCCTCGGCCGGCACACCCAGCCGCAGATGGCCCCGTACTCCTCGGCGCTCGCCGTCGAGAACCTCTGGCTCGCGGCCAGGGCCGAGGGGCTCGGGGTCGGCTGGGTCAGCTTCTTCGACGAGCGCGAGATGGTCCGCGCGCTGGGGCTGCCGGAGCATCTCGAAGTCGTGTCGTATCTGTGCGTCGGGTACGTCGACGAGTTCCCCGAGGAGCCCGAGCTGATGCGGGCGGGGTGGTCCAAGCGCAGGCCGCTGTCGTGGGTCGTCCACGAGGAGACGTACGGCCGCAGGGCGCTGCCGGGCGAGGAGCCGCACGATCTGCTCCAGGAGACCATCGCCGGTATCCGCCCGCTCGACGCGAAGGCGCTCGGCGAGGCGTGGGAGCGGCAGAAGCGGATGACGAAGCCGGCGGGCGCGCTGGGCATGCTGGAGATCATCTCGGCGCAGCTCAGCGGGTTGTCGCGGCTGTGCCCGCCGCCGATTCCGGAGCCGGCGGCCGTGGCGATCTTCGCGGGCGACCACGGGGTGCACGCGCAGGGTGTGACGCCATGGCCCCAGGAGGTCACCGGCCAGATGGTGGCCAACTTCCTGGGCGGGGGCGCGGTGTGCAACGCGTTCGCCACGCAGGTGGGCGCGGAGGTGTGCGTCATCGATGTCGGTGTCGCGGGCGAACTCCCGGCGACACCGGGCCTGTTGCCGCGCAAGGTCCGTGCCGGTACGGGGGACTTCACGACAGGGCCCGCGCTGAGCCGCGAGGAGGTCCTGGCGGCGATCGAGGTCGGTATCGAGACGGCGCGCGATCTGGTGGCGGCGGGCAACAAGGCGCTGCTCACCGGTGAGATGGGCATCGCCAACACGACCGTGTCCGCCGCGCTGATCTGCGTCTACACCGGCCAGGACGCCTCGGAGGTGACCGGGCGGGGTACGGGTATCAACGACGAGACGCACGCCCGCAAGATCGACGTCGTCCGCCGCGGTCTGGACCTCCACCAGCCGGACCCGGCCGACCCCATCGGTGTCCTCGCGGCGGTCGGCGGCCTCGAACACGCGGCCATGGTCGGCTTCCTGCTCGGCGGCGCGTCCCTCCGTACGCCGGTGATCCTCGACGGCGTCAGCGCGGGCGCGGCGGCGCTGGTCGCCCGGGCGATCGCCCCCGAGGCCCTGGCCGCCTGCATCGCCGGCCACCGCAGCGCCGAACCCGGCCACGTCGCGGCCCTCAACAAACTCGGCCTCCGCCCACTGGTCGACCTGGACCTCCGCCTGGGCGAGGGCACGGGGGCGCTGCTGGCGCTTCCGGTGGTGCAGAGTGCGGCGCGGGTGATGCATGAGGTGGCGACGTTCGACTCGGCGGGAGTAACCGAGAAGTAGCGCCCGCCGGGGCACGGGGGCCGGGGGTTTGTTCCCCTCCCCGCCCCTACCCGATTCCGGGGCAAGCCCCGGCCCCCACAAGAGTGCGGGGGCTGACGCCCCCACACCCCCGATGGCGCCAGCTTCGCGGCGCCCCCGGTGCGCCCCGGGGCTCGGCGCCCCACCCCACCCCTACCCGAACCCGGGGCGGCCCCCGGACGCCACAGGAACGTAGAGGCTGACGCCCCGGCACCCCCGGCACCCCCGGCGCCGGCTTCGCGGCGTACCCGGTGCGTCCCGGGGTTTGCCCCCCTCCCCGCACCCCGGGCGCCCGGGACGCGCACTCGCCGTGCTGTCGGACTCGCGGCGGATACGCCCTACGGTGTGCAGGGCCGCCACACGCCATGGGCCCGGGCCGCAGCCCCCGTCCGCCTCCCGGACCGCAGGGCCCGCCCCGTTTATCCGTGCCGCGAAGCCGGCGCTGTCGGGGCGTGGGGGCGGCAGACCCCGCACGCCCTTGGGGGCCGGGGCTTGCCCCGGAATCGGGTAGGGGCGGGGAGGGGACAAAGCCCCCCGCAGGGGCCGAGGCCGCCGCGATCGTGACCGGCGCCGCGCCTCCCCGTAAGGTGGGCGACGGCACCGCACCCCGCCCCACCAGCCGCTTCACCGCCCGAGGAGCCCGCACCCCCATGTCCCAGCACGCCGAGCACCCCGCCTACCCCGTCGGACTCCGCCTGTCCGGGCGGCGCGTCGTTGTCGTCGGCGGCGGGCAGGTCGCGCAGCGCAGGCTGCCCGCGCTCATCGCGGCCGGCGCCGACATCGTGCTGGTGTCGCCCTCCGCCAAGGCGTCCGTCGAGGCCATGGCCGAGGCCGGTGAGATCCGCTGGGAGCGCCGCCGGTACGAAGAGGGCGACCTCACCGACGCCTGGTACGCCCTCATCGCCTCCAGCGACCCCGTCGCCAACCGCACCGCCTCCGCCGAGGCCGAACGCAACCGCGTCTGGTGCGTACGGAGCGACGACGCCGAGGCCGCCACCGCCTGGACCCCCGCCACCGGCCGCAGCGAGGGCGTCACCGTCGCCGTACTGACCGGCCGCGACCCCCGCCGCTCCGCCGCCCTGCGGGACGCCATCGTCGAGGGCCTGCGCGACGGCACGCTCGCCGCGCCCCACCACCGCACCCGCACCCCCGGCGTCGCCCTCGTCGGTGGCGGCCCCGGCGACCCCGACCTGATCACCGTGCGTGGCCGCAGGCTCCTCGCCGAGGCGGATGTCGTGATCGCCGACCGCCTCGGCCCGCGCGGCCTGCTCGACGAACTCCCGCCGCACGTCGAGGTGGTGGACGCCGCGAAGATCCCGTACGGCCGTGCCATGGCCCAGCGGGCCATCAACGACGCGCTGATAGAGCACGCCAAGGCGGGCAAGGCCGTGGTCCGCCTCAAGGGCGGCGACCCCTTCGTCTTCGGCCGCGGCATGGAAGAGGTCCACGCCCTCGCCGAGGCCGGCATCCCCTGCACCGTCGTGCCCGGCATCTCCAGCTCCATCAGCGTGCCCGCCGCCGCCGGAATCCCCGTCACCCACCGGGGAGTCGCCCATGAGTTCACCGTGGTCAGCGGCCATGTCGCCCCGGACGACGAGCGCTCGCTGGTCGACTGGGCGGCGCTCGCCCGGCTGCACGGCACGCTCGTCCTGCTGATGGCCGTCGACAAGATCGGCGCCATCGCCGAGGCGCTCGTCGCGCACGGCAAGGCGCCGGAGACGCCCGTCGCGCTGATCCAGGAGGGCACCACGGCCGCCCAGCGGCGGGTCGACGCCACACTCGCGACCGTGGCGGAGACGGTACGGACCGAGGAGGTACGGCCGCCCGCCGTCATCGTCATCGGCGACGTGGTCGCCCTCGGCGACGGCCGGCACTGAGCCGCCCCAGCCGCCGGATGCCCCCGGGCACCCACAGACGCCCCCACCTACCCACCGGACAAGGCAGTCATCACCCCGTGGCCCACCTCATCACCATCGACGACCCCGACGACCCTCGCCTGCACGACTACACCGACCTCACCGACGTCGAACTGCGCCGCAGGCGCGAGCCCGCCGAAGGGCTGTTCATCGCCGAGGGCGAGAAGGTCATCCGCCGCTCCCGCGAAGCCGGTTACGAGATGCGGTCGATGCTGCTGTCCGCGAAGTGGGTCGACACCATGCGGGATGTCATCGACGGGACTCCGGCCCCGGTGTACGAGGTGAGCCCCGCCCTCGCCGAACGCGTCACCGGCTACCACGTCCACCGCGGCGCCCTCGCCTCCATGCGCCGCAAGCCGCTTCCGGCGGTCGCCGAGGTGCTCCGTACGGCCCGCCGCGTCGCCGTCATGGAGGCGGTCAACGACCACACCAATATCGGCGCGATCTTCCGCAGCGCCGCCGCCCTCGGCATGGACGCCGTCCTGCTCTCCCCGGACTGCGCCGACCCGCTCTACCGCCGCTCGGTGAAGGTCTCGATGGGCGCGGTGTTCTCCGTACCGTACGCCCGGCTCGACGGCTGGCCGGGCGCGCTGGACACCGTTCGGGAAGCGGGGTTCAGACTGCTGGCGCTCACCCCCGACGAGCGGGCCTCCGCCATCGACGAGGCCGCGCCGCACCGGCTGGAGCGTGTCGCGCTGATGCTGGGCGCCGAGGGCGAGGGCCTTTCCGTACGGGCGCTGCGCGCCGCCGACGAGTGGGTCCGTATCCCCATGGCGCACGGGGTGGACTCGCTGAATGTCGGTGCGGCGGCCGCGGTGGCCTTCTACGCGGTCACAGCAGGCCGGCCGGAGAGCTGAAGGCCGTGCGGCGGCGGGCTCAGAGCTGCTGCGCCGCCGCGATCCCCAGCGCCACCACGAGCGTCACCACGACGAAGACGATCAGCCGCTGCCGCAGCAGCCGAGGATTGGCGGGCCGCCGCCCGCCCGAGGTCGTCCGCGGCCCGGTGGGCCGGCCTCCGCCCGTACGCCCGGTCCCGCCGCCGCGCGACTGCGACGGGCGCGAACCACCCGTACGGGAACCGCCGGTACGCGACGACGAGCCCCCCGAGCTGGGTGCGTTGGGGGCCTTCGGGGCCCTCGGGCGGGACCCGGACGAGCCGACGGGACCGGAGGAGCCGCCCGTACCGCTCGGAGTACGGCCCTGGGGGCCACGCTCGACCACGATGCGCTCGCGCTCCGTGTACCGCTCGGTCAGCCGCCCCGTCGGCAGTTCCTGGGCCTCGCGCACCCGCTGCGCGGGCGGCCGGCCCGCCGAGAGCCCCTGGACCTCCCTGGCCGCGATCTCCTTGAGCCGCATGGACAGTTGGAGCGTGCTGGGACGCTCGTCCGGGTCCTTGGCGAGACAGGCGCGCAGCAGCGGCGCGAGGGCGTCGGGCACCCCGTGCAGATGCGCCTCCTCATGGACCACCCGGTAGAGCATGACCTCCGAACTCCCGTGCCCGAAGGGCGAGTCGGCGGTCGCGGCGTACGCGAGCGTCGCCCCCAGCGAGAACACATCCGTCGCCGGGGTCACCGCCGCGCCCCGCACCTGCTCGGGGGCGAGGAACCCGGGCGACCCGACCGCTGTACCCACATGCGTCAGCGTGCTCGCGCCGGTCGCCCAGGCGATGCCGAAGTCGATGATGCGGGGGCCCTTGGGGGACAGCAGGATGTTCGACGGCTTGAGATCGCGGTGGACGACCCCGGCCTCGTGCACGGCCACCAGGCCCTCGGAGAGCGCCGCGCCCACGGAGGCCACCTCGGCGGCCGGCAGCGGGCCGTCCTCGGCGACCTTGTCGTGCAGCGAGGGGCCCGGCACGTACTGGGTGGCGAACCACGGCCGGTCCGCTTCGAGATCCGCGGCCACCAGCCGTGCCGTACAGCCGCCGCGGATCCGCCGCGCGGCGGACACCTCGCGCGCGAACCGCGACCGGAACTCCTGGTCCTCCGCCAGATCCGGGCGGATCACCTTCAGCGCGACGCGCTGCCCGCGCCGGTCGGACCCCAGATAGACGACGCCCATACCGCCGGCGCCAAGCCGCCGGTGGAGCCGGAACGAACCGACGACACGCGGGTCCTCGCGCCGGAGCCGCATCATCGCCATGTCCATCCCCGCTGCCCGGTCGTCCGTGTGACGTGGCACAGCTTACGTACCCGCGCCCCGGCGCGCTCATAGGCCGCGCCCTCGCGGACCGACCGATTGTCAGTGCGGGGTGGGAAACTTGGTAAGTGGCGGGAGGACGGCGGATCCCAAGTCCTTCCAGCCCGTGCGAGATCTCAATGGTCCGTCGCAGAAGGGGGATTGGATCGTGAAGGGTGACCGGGTGGAGATAGTCGTGGACGCGGGGGACACGACCCGTACGTATGAAGTGGTGGCGAGCAGGGCGGGCCGCCGGGTGGAGACGGCGGTGCGCCGGGGCGTGGTGGAAGTGAGCGAAGTCACCCGCAATGGATCGGTGGTCAGGACGGCCCGGTTCATGGCCACGCGCGTGCTCGCGCTGGTGGAGCAGCCGGTGCCCCGGCAGGACTCCTCGGAGCGGCCGCCGGAGTAGGGTCCTTCGTTCGGGTTGAGACCGGCAAGATCCAAACGAGAGGCTCTGGCCCCTCAGGGAAGACCCCCAGACCTGGACCCCGCTCTCCACCCTGGGGAGTACACCACCTGCCGGTGGCTCATCCCCTGGGAGGCCCGTCAATGGGTACGCGGGCATGACGTCCGGGGCGCGCCGTGTCCCTAGTGTTGAGGTCAAGCGGCGGGTGCAGCAGTTCGTCCCCCGAGGTCCGACACTCGCCGCTCTCGGGACAGACAGGGAGAGGGACCATGGCGGGCACGGCACCGCGGGCAGCGATCCGTACGCAGGGACGCAAGGCGTTCGCGGCGTTCGGCGAACGCCGGTCCGGCACACGCCACCCGCTGGTGGCGACGGCCATGGTCCTTCCCCTGGCGACCCTGCTCGTAGTCGTCTTCGGCGGCTGGGACGCGGTGGTCACACAGGCGTCGTCCGTGGGCGTGATGCTGGGGCGCTGAGCGGCGCCCCGGACCCGGGAGAGCGGCCCGGGTCGGGGACATCCGGCCAACAACCCCGTGGGGACGGGGGTGCGGCGGACGGCAGCGTTTGGCCGGTCAGCTGGGGAGCCGACCGGCCATCGCGCTGCCCGGGCACGGTCGGGCGGCCGTGAGAGGCCTGTACGTGGGTGCGCGTCCCGCGGTCCTGGCGCAGGCCGAATCAGCCGAGCGCGGCGGCACCCGGCTCCCGGCCGGGCCCCGAGTGGAGCCCGGGCTCCCGCCGCGGCTGTATCGGCGCGCGCAGACATCTCGGCCGATGGCCGAGCCCGGATCCGGGGCGCCTAGGGCCTCTCGTTTGGGTCTTGCTGGGCTCGTGTGCCCGCAGTGACATCAGCCGCTCCCGCGGCGGGCGCTCCCTGATCCAGCCAGACCCAAACGAAAGACCCTGGCGCCCGCGTCCGGTGCCGGCGCCGCTGTCCCCGGTGCCCGGCCGTCCCTTCCGGCCCCGGCCCGACGTAGGGTCCTCGTGCAGGCATGCGGGCATTTCGTACCGGGGGAGGAGGGCGCCATGAGCAAGGCCGTTGTCCGTGCGCTGGGGCTTGTCGCCCGGCGGGCCGCCCATGCCGGGGATCCCGGGGCGGATCCGGCGCGCTGTTCTGCCTGCGGAGATGCCGACGCCGTGCTCGCGCAGCGCGGTGGCGGGGTCGTCGTACGGCACGGGACAGCCGTCGCCAAGGCGCACGCCGAGGCCACGGACCCCCTGGACCACCGCGCCAGGCTCGCCGTCGCCGCACATCCGCGGCTCGCCGGGATCCTGCTGCCGCCGCTCGCCACGGACGCCCAGGCCGCCGAGAACGCCGCCGGGCGGCCCGTCACCGCGTGGCCCTACGGTGCCCCCGTCGACCCCGACGACCCCGAGGGCGCCCCCTGGGAGCAGGCGGGCACGCTCGTCGCCCGGCTGCACTCCGTACCGCTGGAAGCCGTGCGGGCCGGCGGCCTGCCGTACATGCGCGGCCCCGCCAAAGCCGCCCGCGCCGTCGCGCGGATGCGGGCCGCCGGACCGTGCCCCGCCGCCGTACCCGTACAGCGCGCCTGGGAGCGGCTCCCCGCCTGGGCGCGCGACGAAGCGGCGCCGCCCGGCCCGTACGCCCTCTGCCACGGCGATCTGCACCTCGGCCAGCTCGTACGCCACCCCGCGCCCGACGGCCCCTGGCTGCTCATCGATGTGGACGACCTCGGAATCGGCGACCCCGCCTGGGACTTGGCACGCCCCGCCGCCTGGTACGCCGCGGGGCTGCTGCCCCCGGAGATCTGGCAGCGCTTCCTCGGCGCCTACCGCGCCGCCCGCGGCCCCGCCGCGCCCCTGGCGGACGACCCCTGGCCCCGGCTCGACATCCCCGCCCGCGCCCTCACCGTCCAGACCGCCGCCCTCGCGATCGCCAAGTCCGCCGCGGAGAACCGGGATCTGGACGAGGTCGAGCGCCTGCTCGTCGACGCCTGTGCCCGGATCGCCGCGCTACCGCCGCAGTTGGAGTCCGCCCCCGAGTCCGCCTCCTCGTCGTAGGCTGAACCGACCGTCGCCGGGAGCATGTTCCGGCGATGCCGGACGAACGGCGAGGAGCTGAGCCGACGATGCAGTGTCCCAAGTGCCATGCAGCGATGCATACGTACAACCGCAATGGCGTTCAGATAGAGCAGTGCAGCGGCTGCCGGGGGATCTTCCTCGACTACGGCGAGCTGGAGGCCCTGACCCGTCTGGAGTCGCAGTGGGCGCAGCCCGCCCCGCCCGTGCCGCCGGCCCCGCAGGCCTACCCGGCGGCCTCCGCCCCCGCCTGGGGCGCCCCGCACCACGGCGGCCACCACGGCGGTCACCACCGCCAGAAGAGCTTCGGCCGGTTGCTCTTCTCCTCCTGAGAATTCCAAAGCCTCACAACAAAGCCCCCGGTCGTCGAATCCGAGACGACCGGGGGCTTTCAGTGGTGCGCGATACTGGGATTGAACCAGTGACCTCTTCCGTGTCAGGGAAGCGCTCTCCCGCTGAGCTAATCGCGCAGGTCAACCCGCATCCCCACGCCTTGCGGCAGCGGACTCGCGGCGACATGCACAGGCCTTGCGTGCGCGATACTGGGATTGAACCAGTGACCTCTTCCGTGTCAGGGAAGCGCTCTCCCGCTGAGCTAATCGCGCGGGAATCCACCGGAATAACCGAACGGATTCAGTGGACGATACTGGGATTGAACCAGTGACCTCTTCCGTGTCAGGGAAGCGCTCTCCCGCTGAGCTAATCGTCCTTGGAGGTGGAGACGGGATTTGAACCCGTGTAGACGGCTTTGCAGGCCGTTGCCTCGCCTCTCGGCCACTCCACCAGGAGCATGGGGGCGGGGATCAAGATCCCCCATATCGAGCGGACGACGAGATTCGAACTCGCGACCCTCACCTTGGCAAGGTGATGCTCTACCAACTGAGCCACGTCCGCCTGTCGTTTCCCGGCCCGTCTGCACGGCCCGGCGACATGCTGAACTCTAGCGGATTCCGGAGCCAGCACAAAAACCCGTTTCCGCAGCGTGCTGGGGTGCGTTCGCCGTGCGTTCAGACCGGAGCGCCCCAACAGAGCCTGTTCCAGTGCCGTGACCGGCGGGGAACTAGACTCGCAACCGTGCATGACCTGGTTCCCATGGCCCGATTCGGCGCCCTTCTCGCCACGGATCTGCGGGATGTCACCCATGATCCGGAGGCGCTGGGCTCCGCCGGTTTCTGGGCTGTCGCCGCGGACTTCGAGGGCCGTATCACCTGTGCCCGCTTCGGCGACGTACGGGCCGAACCGGTGCCCATCCCCGTACCGGGCCAGTGGCGCGGCCCCGCCCCCGGCGACTGGACGTCATCGCTCGGTCACACCGCGTACACCGCGGGTGTGCGCCGTATCCGCGAGTACATCGCGGCCGGTGACGTCTACCAGGTCAACCTCTGCCGTGTGCTCTCCGCGCCGCTGCCCGACCCGGCCGCGTCCGATGTCGACGCGCTGACCTCGCTGCTCGCGCGCGACAACCCGGCCCCGTACGCCGGAACGGTCCGGCTGCCCGCGCACGGCGTGGAGATCGCCACCGCCTCGCCCGAGCTGTTTCTGCGCCGTACAGGCAGCACCGTCGAGTCCGGGCCGATCAAGGGCACCGCCCGTACCGCGGCGGACCTGCTGGAGAAGGACTACGCCGAGAACGTGATGATCGTGGACCTGGTCCGCAATGATCTCGGCCGGGTCTCCTCCACCGGCTCCGTCACCGTTCCGGCCCTGTGCGCACTGGAGTCGCACCCCGGGCTGGTCCATCTCGTCTCGACCGTACGGGGCGAACTCGCCGAGGGGGCCGGCTGGCCGGAGCTGCTCTCCGCGACCTTCCCGCCCGGCTCGGTCAGCGGCGCCCCCAAGTCCAGCGCCCTGAGGATCATCGAAGAGCTGGAGACGGCGCCGCGCGGTCCCTATTGCGGGGGCGTCGGCTGGGTCGACGCCGACCGCGGCACCGCCGCGCTGGCCGTCGGCATCCGTACGTTCTGGATCGACCGCACCACCGCGCCGGGGCCCGTCCTGCGCTTCGGCGCCGGCGCCGGGATCACCTGGGGGTCCGACCCCGAGGGGGAGTGGGAGGAGACCGAACTGAAGGCGTCCCGGCTGCTCGCGATAGCGTCGGGCGCGTACGAGGCGAGCGGAAGGACGGCGTCATGAAGCTATGGGTCAACGGCGGACTGCTCACGGCGGAAGCCGCCCTGGTGTCCGTGTTCGATCATGGACTGACCGTGGGCGACGGTATCTTCGAGACGGTCAAGGCCGTCCAGGGCAAGCCCTTCGCCCTCACCCGCCATCTCGACCGGCTGGCACGCTCGGCCCGCGGCCTCGGCCTGCCGGAACCGGACCTGGACGAGGTACGGCACGCCTGTACGGCCGTCCTCGACGCCAACCCCATGCCGCTCGCACGGCTGAGGATCACCTACACCGGCGGACTCTCCCCGCTCGGCTCCGACCGTGGCGACGAGGGCCCCACCCTGGTCGTCGCGGCCAGTGCGGCGACGCGCCGCGCGGACTCCACCGCCGTCATCACCGTCCCCTGGACCCGGAACGAGCGCGGCGCGCTGGCCGGGCTCAAGACCACCTCGTACGCCGAGAACGTCGTCGCGCTCGCCCGTGCGCACGAACAGGGCGCGTCCGAGGCGCTGTTCGCCAATACCGTCGGCGCGCTCTGCGAGGGCACGGGCTCCAATGTCTTCGTCGTCCTCGACGGCGAGCTGCACACCCCGCCCCTCTCCTCCGGCTGTCTCGCCGGTATCACCCGCCTCCTGACAGCCGAGTGGGCCGGGGCGCGCGAGACCGATCTGCCGCTGGACGTGCTGGAGCGCGCGGACGAGATCTTCCTGACCTCGACCCTGCGTGACGTGCAGGCCGTCCACCGGGTCGACGGCCGTCAACTCCCGGGCGCACCCGGCCCGGTGACCGGCAAGGCGATGTGCCTCTTCGACGAGCGCTCCGGGGCCGACCTGGACCCCTGAGGGCGCCCGGGCCCCATTAACCGGATGACTCCGCCTCGTACGACGGGTACAACTCCCCTGATGACCACCACCCTGCGGCCGACCGGGCCGCTCCGGCACACCGACGACGGCGGGAAAACGCGCTCCTACGAGGTCTGCGTGAACAGCCGTCCCGTCGGCTCCATAGAACTCTCCACGGACCCCGGCTCCGGCAGTACCGCCGGGACCATCCGCGGGCTCCGGATCGACGAGCCCGACCGGCGCCGCGGCCGGGCCACCGTCGCCGCGCTCGCCGCGGAGGAGGTGCTGCGCGGCTGGGGCTGCGGGCAGGTAGAGGCCTCCGTACCGCCCTCCGCCGTAGCCGCGCTGCGCATGCTGGAGTCCCTCGGCTACGTCGAACGCAGCCGCAACATGGACAAGGAACTCCCGTCCGGCCCGCCCGCACTCCCGCCGGGCGTCGAGGGCCGTCCCATGAACGAGACGGAGTACGGCCTCTGGCACGCGCAGGCCGTCGACGGGTACGCGCGGAGCTGGGCCGACCGCGGCACCCCGCCGGACCAGGCCCGCGCCCTGGCCGAGGCCAGCCACCGCAAGCTGCTGCCCGCCGGACTCGCCACCCCCGGCGTCTCGCTGAACGTCCTGGTCCACGAGGGCGCGGTGGTCGGCCATGTCTGGGTCGCACCCCGGGAGGTACGCCCCGGCCGGCCCGGATCGTACGTGTACGACGTGGCCGTCACCGAGGGCCGGCGTGGCAAGGGGTTCGGCCGGGCGCTGATGCTGCTCGCCGAGGGGATCGCCCTGGAGTCCGGTTCGGAGCTGCTCGGGCTGCATGTCTTCGCGGGCAACACCCCGGCGATCCGGCTGTACGAATCGCTCGGGTACGAGACGACCTCCGTCAACTACTTCAAACAGCTCCTCTAGCGGCTGTGCCGGGCGCGGGCCGCCAGCAGCCGGTCGGCGGCCTGCTCGATCCGCTCGCGCAGCCCCTCCTGCCCCTTGCCGCCGTCGAGGCGCTCGTCGCCGATGATGTACGTCGGGGTGCCGGTCACCCGGAGCGCCTTGCCCTCGGCCTGGTCGGCGTCGACGGCCAGCAGATGCCGGCCGTCGATCAGGGCGGTGTCGAACTCCTCGGCGTCCAGCCCCAGCCCCCGCGCCACCTCCAGCAGAACCGGCTCGCCCCCGGCCGCCAGCTCGGCGGTCCTGGCCAGCAGGGCCTCCGCGTACTCCCAGCCCTTGCCCTGCTCGGCGGCCTCCTCGGCGGCCTGTGCGGCGGCGTACGCGTACTTGTGGCGCTCCAGCGGGAAGTGCCGCAGCCGGGTCTCCAGCTGGTCGCCGTACCGGGCACGCAGGGCGCGCAGATCGTCCAGGGCGGTGCGGCAGTCCGGGCACTGGAGGTCGAACCAGACGTCGAGGACGACGGGTCCGGCGGTGGTGAAGTCGCTCATGGGACCAGTCTCCCAGTACGCCGGGCCCGGGCGCGCAACCGGGACCTGGGGAGGACGCGTCCCCGAGATGTCCCCGAGATCCGCGGGCTCACCGTGGCCCCGATGCGGTCCTCAGGTGCAGGATGGAGAGCGGAACAATGTTCGGCCGATGAAGCGCGCGCTGCCGGGAGGATCCGATGATTGCCGAGACCATTTGCTCTGCGGTGTCAGCGGCGGGCGTGGGCATCGCCGCGGTCACGGCCTACCGCAGGCGTTTCCTCGCCGCCACCCGGATCCTGGCGTACGCGCTGGTCCCCGTGGCCCTGGTGATGACAGGCCTGGTGAAGTGGGCCGCCAACACCGCCTTCAGCCCGGTGGCCTGGCTGGGCTTCGGGCTGCTCGCGGTGGCCTGGCTGCTCTTCATGACGACGCGCCTGGTGGAGCGGCGCGGCGGCCGTACCCGTAAGGAGCGCAAGGAAGCCGCCAGGGCGGCGCGCCAGGGAGCGGTCGAACCGGCGGCCTCGGCGCCCTCGCTGGGCCCCGGTGCCAAGCCGGTCGCCCGGCCCGGGACCAAGGAGCCGGCCGTACAGCCCGCCGACGACTTCAGCGACATCGAGGCCATCCTCAAGAAGCACGGCATCTGACCCGTCGGCCCCCGGCGCGGCGGGCCCGGCGCCGGGAGCCCGGCGGCCACGGTCGCCGTGATTCGGGAGAGCATCGCAGGTGGGCGCCGTTTCCGCGGCGGTTCCGGTCCTTTGTCCACGGAATATGATGAACTCCCGCGCCGAAAACGCGTGTTGGTCATTGGCGGGGTCCGCGGTACGTCATGATCGCCCCGAGATGCTCGATACCTCCCGGGATGAAACCCCCGTTCCCACCGATGAGCAGCGCGGTTGCCTTTTCGCGCTCTCCCAGCCGCCGTTGATGATCTTTCTGGCGGTGATCGGCTCGCTGCTGCTGATGGCAGCGGTGCACGATCTGTTCCTGCTGTGAGGCTCAGCCGGCCGCTTCTTTGCGGCGAGCCCGGTACGCGGCCACATGCAGCCTGTTGCCGCAGGTCCGGCTGTCGCAGTAACGGCGCGAGCGGTTGCGCGACAGGTCGACGAACGCGTGCCCGCAGTCCGGGGCCTCGCAGCGGCGCAGCCGCTCCTGCTCACCGGCCACGACCATGAACGCCAGGGCCATGCCGCAGTCGGCGGCGAGATGATCGGCGACCGAGGCGCCCGGCGCGAAGTAGTGCACATGCCAGTCGTAGCCGTCGTGGTCGGTGAGCTGCGGCGTCGTCCCCGCGGCGGCGACCAGCCGGTTGATCAGATCGGCCGCGGCGCGCGCGTCCGGCGCCGCGAACACCTCCGCGAACCGCGCCCGTACCTCCCGTACGGCCCGCAGATCGCGGCGGCCGAGGTCACCGACCCCGCTGAGACTGTGGCTCCGTACGAAGGCGTACAGCGCCTCTATGTCCGCCAGCCCGTCGGGAGTGCCGTCCCGCGCACCGCCCGTACCGTCCTCCGGCGCGGTGTTCACCAGATCGACCACGGTGTCGAGGGCGATCCGGGTGTCGTGGGGAATCAGCACGATCCGCTCCCTGGCCTCACGCGGGCCGGTGCCCGCCGAATCCCGCTGACTTTAGCGGCTGGCCGGTGCGGGCGTGGCGGGCACCGGGAGCCGGGCGCCCGCGGGAACGGCCGCGGGGGCGGCCGTGGGATCAGCTGAGGGAAGCACTGTGGAACGGCTGTGGGAACGCATCGACGCCGTCGTCGCGGTGGGGCCGCGGCGACGGCGTCGGTGTCCTCCGTATGCGGTTGTCCGCACGGCGCCGTCTCCCCGAGTCGGACGGCGCCGAGCAGCCCTCTGCCTGGCTCAGCTCTCGGCCAGGATGTGTGAGAGCTCCGTGTCGAGATCGAAGTGACGATGCTCGGTGCCCGGCGGCACCGCGGCGTCGGTCCTTTTGAGGAACGACTCCAGGGCCCGCGCCGGGGCCTCCAGCAACGCTTCGCCCTCTGGAGAGCTCAATGCGATACAGACGACGCCCTGACCATGGCTGCGGGAAGGCCAGACCCGGACGTCGCCGGTGCCGGTGGGCCGATGCAGCCCCTCGGCGAGAAGGTCTCGGGCGAAAACCCACTCGACCGTCTCTTCGGCTCCAGTGTGGAAGGTGGCGTGCACGGCGTAAGGATCGGCCGTGTCATACCGCAGGCCCGCTGGTACAGGCAGTGAGGACTCGCTCGATACAACGAGGCGCAGGTGCAGCTCGCAGCTGACCGTGGTGTTCATAAGCGCCAGGGCCTTTCGCTCAGTGTGCGCTCGGGGATTCGCACGTCGGCGAATTCGACATGCCACCTATAGTGCCGTTGTAAACCCCTCTGTCTCTTTTGTGCAGCTTCAGGTACCTCGTACAGCGGTGTGTGACTTCAGGCCATACGGCCATTCCGGTGATGTCCGGCGTTCAGGTAGGTTGGTCTTATGCATGCGGAGAGTGACGAGCGGGGGCGCGTCGTCGTACCGGAGGCCGCGGAGGGCGCGGCCGGCAAGACCCCCGAAGGGGCGGCGGATCCGGCGGCCGGGGCGGAGCCGGAGCTGGGCTCGCGGGCACCGGGATTCGTCAAGGCGTCGCGGCCCCTCCATCTGAGCTGGCAGGTCGGCGTTTTTGTGGTAGGCCTCGCGGTCGTCGCGGCGGGCGTGTCCATGCTCGTGCTGCCGGGGCCCGGCTGGCTGGTGATCTTCGGCGGGATGGCGATCTGGGCGACCGAATTCGTCTGGGCCCAATTGGTCCTGCGCTGGACCAAACGGAAAGTGACGGAAGCGGCGCAGAAGGCGCTCGATCCGAAGGTCCGTCGGCGGAACATGATCCTGACGGCGATCGGTCTGGTGATCATCGTCGTGCTCCTCGCGATCTACCTCTGGAAGTTCGGGATCGTCGTGCCCTGGAAGATCGACGAGTGACCCGGCGCGCGTCGGAGAGCGCCGCTGACATCGGGTAATGTGTGCGGTGCGCCCGGGCGATTAGCTCAGTGGGAGAGCGCTTCGTTCACACCGAAGAGGTCACTGGTTCGAACCCAGTATCGCCCACAAGATCGAGGGCGGCGTGTGCTCGCGGAAGGCGCGAGCCACGTCGCCCTCGTCGTTGTTCCCGCCTGCTCAGTGCATCCGGTTCAGGCTCCTGCGGAGCCTCCGCGCGTCCTTGAGGCGTTGTTCGTACGTGGCCCCCGTCGCCAGCAGGAGCAGGCCCGCGAGGGCCGGGGGCAGCCAGCGGGGGAGTGCGTCCACGACCTGGACGACGTACGGCGCCAGCTCGTGCAGGGCCACCAGGGCGAGGACCGTACCGCCGAGCAGCAGCGGTGCCTGGAGGCTCAGCCGGGCGCCCGCGAGGGTGAGGGCCAGGGCCGCGAGCCCCAGCAGCAGCGGGCGCGCCCAGTGGGTGTCGCCCCAGGCCGCCAGCAGGCTCGGCAGCAGCGTCGACGCCAGGCCCGGGCCGTACGCCGTCCAGGACGAGGCCGCCGGGTCGCGGCGGCTCCGCAGCAGGCCGACGGCGAGCGCGGGGACGGTCACGGGCAGGGTGTACGCCTCGGGCACCGACACCTCCGAGGCGGCCAGCCGTACCCAGGTGGCCAGGACGAAGAGCGCCGCCGCGGCGTACCCGGCCGCCTTTCTGCGCTCGGGGCGGATGGCCGTACCCGCCGCGATCACCCCGCACAGCGCGAGCACCAGGGCCAGTACGGGTACCTGCCGCGAAGCCAGGGCCACCGCGAGGAGCGCCGCACCGGCCGCGGTGATCTCGACCGGCATCGCCACCGGTCGGGTACGCGGCCGTGCGCTCAGCAGGGCCGCCGCCGCGGGTACCACGAGGAGGGTTACGGCGGTGTGTTCGGCGGACAGCCCGGCTGCCGCGGACGCGGCGGCCACCAGAGCGGTCGCGTACCCGACGGCCGTACAGGCGAGGGCCGCGCTGACCGCCCTCTGGGTCCCTGCACGCACAGCGCCCACCGTGGCAGCGGCGAACAGGGCCGTCAGCACCGCGAGCGCGGTCACCGTCGCGGGCCGGGTGCCCAGCGAAAGCAGCGCGCCACCGACCGAGCCCAGCGTGGCACAGCACAGTGCGGTGACCGCCGCCGGCGAGTCTGCGGGGATCCGGGGGTGGACGGCCGGCGCGAGCAGGGCCGCCGTCAGCAGCAGTGGCACGGCCACCGTGACCGGGTAGGCCGGGGCCAGGACCAGCGGCAGCACCAGCACACCCGCCCAGCCCAGCGCGACGGCACCGCAGAGCGCGGGCGTCCGCAGGCCGTTTTCCTCGCCCCAGGCGTCGGGCAGCGGACGGTACGCCCAAGCCGTCAGCGCCCCGGCCGCCACCAGCAGAACCACCGGCGCCGCGGGCTGGTACGGCCATGACACTGCCGGTGTGCCCGTCCAGATCTCCGGGACACGGGCAAGTCCGCCCAGCAGCGCCACTCCCACCGACGGCAGCGCCCACAACACCGACACGCCCAGCACTGCCCCGGCCGCCCATGTCAGCCCCCGTACGACCGGCCGCGCGAGCCGGGTCCGTACGGCTGCGAGCAGCGCGATCCCGCACAGCAGATAGCCCGGAACGGCCCAGTCCTCCGGGACCGCCGTACGGATCACACCGCCGACCGCGGTGACCCCCGCCAGGCCCGCCACGACCGCGCAGGCGAGCGCGACTCCACCCGCCCGGCGGGCCACGAAGAGCCCCAGGGCCGCCGCCGCGAGCAGCAGCACGGCCGGGCGGAACGCCTCGGCCGGTGTCTCCGCCAGGACGGACAGCGTCCCGCCCCACAGCAGCGCCCCGCTCGCGGTCACCCAGGCGGTGGCGCCCGCGAAGGCCCGTACCGTACGAGACCCCGCCCACAGCGCGGCCGCCGTGTCCAGCGCGGCCGTCACCAGCAGCGCCCAGGCGATCGTCAGCGGCGTGGCGCCGGCGGCCAGCGCCCAGAGGGGGAGCGGGAGTTGGGCCGTCAGCACGGCGGCGGGCAGCGGGCCGCGCAGGGCGGGGAGAGCCGTACCGTACCCGGCCCAGAGCACGGCCAGGACAGCGGTGGCCGCCGCCGTATAGCCGATTCCGTCGGTGTCCGGGAGCGCCACCCGGTACAGCGCGTACGCGTCGAGGACCGTGAGCACCAGACCCAGCGCGGCCACCGCCTCGGCCGTCGAGCGCAGACCGCGGCGCAGCAGTGGCACCGGGGCGGCGAGGGCCAGGGCGGTCACCCCGGTCAGCACCGCCGCGCGGCCGCCGATCCCCATATGGCCCCAGCTCACGAGGGTGAAGGCGATCGCGGCGACCGCCAGCAGCACCCCGCCCAGCAGGAGCAGTACATTCTGCGCGCCGGCCGGCGGGGAGGGCTCGGGTGTGACCGGGCGTACGGTCTGCGCCGGCCGAGCCGTGGCACTCAGCAGATACGCCCGGCGCGCCAGCAACTGGCCTCTGCGTGTGTCGAGTCGGGCCAGTTCCTGATCGATGAGCGCCAGCTCATGGGCGGGCGGCGGAACATTCTCCATGGACGCGAGTGTGGTCCGCGCCACACGCCCTGCCATGGGCTCCCGTACTCAGATCCGGCCATGAGTACCCGGCGCCCGCTTCACATCCGGTTCGCCGGTTCGCAACGGGTTTGAAGGACACCTGCCGGGACCTGTAAGGTTCAGTGCGTTCCCGGGCGATTAGCTCAGTGGGAGAGCGCTTCGTTCACACCGAAGAGGTCACTGGTTCGAAACCAGTATCGCCCACCGGGAAAGGCCGGTCCGTCAACAGACGGACCGGCCTTCGCGCGTTCGGACGGACATCGGACGGACTGCGGACGGACAACAGACGAACGGCCTGCGGACAGTCAGCGCCTCCCCGTGGTCAGGCCGCCGCGGCGGGCAGTTCGGGGCGGAGCGGCCAGGCCGGGTCCACCGCCTCCTCCGTGCCGTTGCGCGAGAACCACGCCTGGAGGCCCCGCGCCTGTGCCGCGTGCCACACCGCCTGGAGCGTATGCAGCTCGGGGGCGCTCAGCCGCTCCAGCCGGGTCGCGAACCGCCGGCCCACCGCCCGTACCACCTCCAGCGCCGCCACCGCGTCGACGGCCGCGTCATGCGCCCCGTCCAGCTCCACCCCGTAATGCGCGCACAGATCGGTCAGCGTACGGCGGCCCTTGCGATAGCGGTCCAGGTGCTTGTCCAGGACCCGTGGATCCAGCACACAGAGCGGCACATGCTCCAGGCAGCGCCCCAGGGACGAAGCCCGGTGCCGCCGCAACTCCCGGTCCAGGATGGTCAGATCGAACGGCGCGTTCATCACCACCAGCGGCCGGCCCGCGCCGCACTGCTCGGCCAGCGCCCTGGCCATCTCCTCCACTGCCGGCGCCGGCCAGCGCCCGTTGCGGTGCAGGAAGTCGTCCGTCAGACCGTGCACTTCGGTGGCGGCCGCGGGCACGGGCACCCCCGGATCGATCAGCCAGCGGGTCACCCGCGGCCTGCCGCCTGCCATGTCCTGGACGACGAGCGCGGCCGAAACGATCCGGTCCTGCTCGACGTCCACCCCTGTTGTCTCGGTGTCGAACGCTGCCAACGGGCCTTCATACCAACGCGTCATCCCCGAACTCCTCGCGCCTGAGCGGCAGATGGCGTCCGGCCACTGCCCGAACCGGTGATACCCGGACAGCATGTTCGGTACGCGCCGTTTACGGCGGGCTCCACACGGTGACAACACTGTTGTCGGGTACGTGAGTTGACGTCCCGTCGCTCCAACTGACCGGTACGGCCCGGAAGGCACCCTGAGCCATGGCGCTCGCCAAGCCCGAACCGGGTGGGCTGCTGCCCGAGCGGATGGCACCGCTGCGAGGAGCGCTCGCCACCACCGCCTGCATGGAGACTCTCCAGGTGGGCTACCTCCACGCAGTTGCCGCCGCCGCGGGCTGCTCACTCAGCCAGCCCTTTCCCGACAACGGCATCGACTGGCACGTGAGTCACAGCGCGCCAGGACATCTCGTGGACGACGAAGTCACCATCAAGGTGCAGCTCAAATGCACCTACCAGATTCCGCCGCACCCGGCGGGCCCCGCCTTCTCCTTCACCCTCGACAACGCCCACCTCGTCAAACTCGCCCGTACCCCGGTCTCCGTGCACAAGATCCTGGTCGTGATGCTCGTGCCCAGGACCCAGGACGAATGGCTGCGCGCCAGCCATGACCGGCTCGACCTCAGACACTGCTGCTACTGGACCAATCTGGCCGGCCATCCGGTGACCGGCCGCTACCGCACCACGGTGCGGGTGCCCACCGCGCGGATCTTCGACGACCGGGCGCTCTGCGAGATCATGACCCGTGTCGGGTCGGGAGGGAGACCATGATGCGCTGGCCGTCCGACGAGCCAGTTCGTTCCCATGCGTCCCACACGCCGATCGACCTGCCGGATCCGCTGTCCGGCGCCGACCCTCTCAGCGAGGGCGGCGCCTTCGGCGGGGCCGAGCCCCCTGACAGGTTCGACGGGGGAGCGGCGCCGGGACCTGACCCCGCCAGGACCGATCCCGTTGTCCTCGGCGCGCTGCTCGCCCGGCACGGCTGGCGGCGGCGCGGCGGGGCCCCCGGGCGCTATGCCCGCTGGACACCACCGGGTCCTGGCTCCCGCGGTACGAGCCTGCTCGTGCCCGAGAGCCGGGCCTTCCCCGACTGCGAGGACCTGCTGGCCGAGGCCCTCACCGCACTCACCCACAGCGCGGCGCCGTCCGCGCGCGAGGTGCTGGTCGGCCTCGCCGTGCCGAGCGACGAGATCCGCTGGTGGCGCGATGTGCCGCCGGGGCCCTCGGGCGCGGCGGAGTGGACCGTACAGGAACAGCTCCGTACGGCGGCCCGGCAGTTACTGCTCGCCGGAGCGCTCGCCGTACGCGGCAGGGCCGGGTATTACGGAGCGCGCCACCGCAGGCAGGCGCAGGAGTCCCTCGACGGGGTGCTGGTCGGACCCGCCCCCGCAGGGCGCGAGCTGACCGCCTTCCTGCCGGTGACGACCGGGCGGGCCGTGGCCGTACGGCTCCATCACGCGCTGTCGGCGGCCCGCGAGGCCACCGACTACCAGCGGGCCACCGGCGGCATGGAGGCCTTCGACTCCGCGGTGGAGGCGGGGGTGAGCCGCGAGCTGACCGAGGCGCTGGTGGCGCTCGTCCGCGGCACGGAGGGCGCCCGGGTCGCGCTGGCCTGGGCCCCCGGCGCGGGCGTGCCCGAGGGGTGCGCCGCCCGTCCCGAGCCGGTGGAGTTCTCGCCCGGCGATCTGCCCGCGCTGCGCGAGGCGGGCAAGCGCTATCTGCGCGACGAGCCGTCCGTACCGGTACGGATCACCGGCGCCGTGATCCGGATGCGCCGGGCCGGTCCCGGCGGCGACGGATCCGTACGGCTGCGGGTCCTCGCGGGCGCCGAGATCCCGCACGTACGGGTCGCGCTCGACGAGGAGTCGTACCGCGTCGCGGGCCAGGCGCACCTTCTCGGACTGCCGATCCGGGTGGTCGGCCGGCTGGAGAGCCGCGGCGGGTTCCGCAGGCTCACCGACGCCAGCGGGGTGGTGCCCGTCCAGGTCGACGAGGCGGAGCGGGACCGGCTGATGAAGTCGCTCCAGGAGAATCTGGACTACTTCGAAGAGGTCTGCGGCGGGGGCGACTGACGGCGGCGAGCGGGCCGGTCCGCCGGCCTGCCTGGTCCCGCCCGGTCAATCGCTTCGCGAGCGGCCCTCCCGGCTCGGTACGATTCAGACGCGCAGTGTCCGCTGCCGCGCCCCAGAGTCAGGAGAGACCGGTGTCAGACGTCCGTGTGATCATCCAACGCGATTCCGAGCGGGAAGAGCGCGTGGTGACGACGGGCACTACGGCGGCCGAGCTCTTCCCCGGCGAGCGCTCCGTGATCGCCGCGCGCGTCGGCGGCGAGCTGAAGGACCTCGCGTACGAGCCCGCCGACGGCGAGATCGTCGAGCCCGTCGAGATCTCCTCCGAGGACGGGCTCAACATCCTGCGCCACTCCACAGCGCATGTCATGGCGCAGGCCGTGCAGGAGCTGTTCCCCGAGGCCAAGCTGGGTATCGGCCCGCCGGTCAGGGACGGCTTCTACTACGACTTCGATGTGGCGGCCCCCTTCCACCCCGATGACCTCAAGGCCATCGAGAAGAAGATGCAGGAGATCCAGAAGCGCGGCCAGCGCTTCTCGCGGCGCGTCGTCACCGACGAGGAGGCGCGCGCGGAGCTGGCCGGCGAGCCGTACAAGCTGGAGCTGATCGGCATCAAGGGCGCCGCGTCGGCCGAGGACGGCGCGGATGTCGAGGTCGGCGCCGGCGAGCTGACCATCTACGACAACCTTGACGCCAAGACCGGCGAGCTGTGCTGGAAGGACCTGTGCCGCGGCCCGCACCTGCCGAGCACCCGGCACATCCCGGCGTTCAAGCTGATGCGGAACGCGTCGGCGTACTGGCGGGGCAGCGAGAAGAACAAGCAGCTCCAGCGCATCTACGGCACCGCGTGGCCGTCGAAGGAAGAGCTGAAGGCGCATCTGGAATTCCTCGCGGAGGCGGAGAAGCGCGACCACCGCAAGCTCGGCAGCGAACTCGACCTGTTCTCCATCCCGGAGGAGATCGGCTCCGGACTGGCGGTCTTCCACCCCAAGGGCGGTGTCGTACGCCGGGCCATGGAGGACTACTCGCGGCGGCGGCACGAGGAGGAGGGGTACGAGTTCGTCTACACCCCGCACGCCACCAAGGGGAACCTCTTCGAGAAGTCGGGCCACCTCGACTGGTACGCCGACGGCATGTACCCGCCCATGCAGCTCGACGAGGGCGTGGACTACTACCTCAAGCCCATGAACTGCCCGATGCACAACCTGATCTTCGACGCGCGGGGCCGCTCCTACCGCGAACTGCCTCTGCGCCTCTTCGAGTTCGGGACGGTGTACCGGTACGAGAAGTCGGGCGTCGTGCACGGTCTGACCCGGGCCCGCGGCTTCACCCAGGACGACGCGCACATCTACTGCACCCGTGAGCAGATGGCGGACGAGCTGGACTCGACGCTGACCTTCGTGCTCAACCTGCTGCGCGACTACGGTCTGACCGACTTCTATCTGGAACTGTCGACCAAGGACGAGACCAAGTTCGTCGGCTCGGACGAGGCCTGGGAAGAGGCCACCGAGGTGCTGCGGAAGGTGGCCGAGAAGCAGGGCCTGCCGTTGACCCCCGACCCGGGCGGCGCCGCGTTCTACGGCCCGAAGATCTCGGTGCAGGCGCGGGACGCCATCGGGCGCACCTGGCAGATGTCGACCATCCAGCTCGACTTCAACCTCCCCGACCGCTTCGATCTCGAATACACCGCGCCGGACGGCTCCAAGCAGCGGCCGGTCATGATCCACCGCGCGCTCTTCGGCTCCATCGAGCGGTTCTTCGCGGTCCTGCTTGAGCACTACGCGGGCGCGTTCCCGGCGTGGCTGGCGCCGGTGCAGGCGGTGGGCATCCCGGTGGGTGACGCGCATGTGCCGTACCTCCAGGAGTTCGCGGCGGAGGCGAAGCGGAAGGGGCTGCGCGTCGAGGTGGACGCGTCCTCGGACCGTATGCAGAAGAAGATCAGGAACCAGCAGCGCCAGAAGGTGCCGTTCATGATCATTGTCGGTGACGAGGACATGCACGCGGGTACGGTGTCGTTCCGCTACCGCGACGGCTCGCAGGAGAACGGGATTCCGCGCGACCAGGCGCTGGCCAAGCTGGTGGATGTGGTGGAGCGCCGCGTACAGGTGTGACACGCGTACAGGTGTGACACAGGGGTGTACGGAGGAGTACGGCGAGGCCCCCGGGAGGCGAGATCAGCTTCCCGGGGGCCTCTCCGCGTTCGCACCGCCTTCGCGGTCCTTCTGGTCCTCCCGGTCCTCCCGCGCGAAGACCTGGATCAGCCACGACGAGAACGCGCCCGTCACCGCGCCCAGCAGTGCCACACCGCACCCCATCAGGCACGCCGCGTACACCCGGCCCAGCGGCGTCACCGGGGTCACATCGCCGTAGCCGACCGTGGTGATCGCCGCGCAGGCCCACCACACGGCGTCGCCGAAGGTACGGACGGTGGCGCCCGGGGCTCCCCGCTCCTGTTCGTAGACGGCGAGCGCCGCGGCGAAGCTCAGCAGGCCCGTGGCCAGCCCGGCGTACGCCATCACCCGCCCGTACAGACTGAGCCGGGGGCGGTCGCGGCGGCGCTGCACCGCGAGATAGGTGTTCACGATCCGCAGCGGGCGCAGCAGGGGCAGGACAAGAACGACCGTGTCCAGCAAGTGGGTCCGCACGAAGCGCGGGCCCTCGCCGCTGAGCAGCAGCCGTACCACGTAGTCCAGCAGGAAGAGCGCCCAGATCAGCAGGGTCAGGCCCAGCGTCAGGCCGCGCCAGAACGGGCCGATGCCGGGGAGCAGGACCCGTACCGCATAGCAGGCGAGGAAGAGCAGCGAGCCGGCGAACAGCGGCAGATCCGTGCGCCGCTCCCAGCGGAGCAGCCGGTCGGATGCGTTCCGGACATGCATCGCCCCAGCATGTCCGGAGGCCACCGGATCAGGGCCCGACGACACGCTTCTCCGGGCCGAAGTCATATGCTGCACAGCATGACGAGTGAGCCGGAGCAGCAGATCGGAGTGGGGACCCAGGACGCGTTCCAGCGCCTGTGGACGCCCCATCGGATGGCCTATATCCAGGGCGAGAACAAGCCCACCGGTCCTGGCGCCGAGGACGGCTGTCCCTTCTGCTCCATCCCGTCCAAGTCCGACGAGGACGGACTGATCGTCGCGCGCGGCGAGCGGGTGTACGCGGTGCTCAACCTCTATCCGTACAACGGCGGCCACTCGATGATCGTGCCGTACCGCCATGTCGCCGACTACACGGATCTGGACGACGCGGAGACCGCCGAACTCGCTCTCTTCACCAAGCACGCGATGACCGCGCTCCGTACCGCCTCGGGCGCGCACGGCTTCAACATCGGGATGAACCAGGGGGTCTCGGCAGGCGCGGGGATCGCCGCCCATCTCCACCAGCATGTGGTGCCGCGCTGGGGCGGCGACACCAACTTCATGCCGGTCGTCGGGCATACGAAGGTGCTTCCGCAGCTCCTCGCCGATACGCGCGCGATGCTCGCGGAGGCCTGGCCCGTACAGCCTGATCCCGAAAACAGGCCGTAGACAGCCCGTGCGGGCAGGGCGCGGCTCACGCGTCGTACGCGTCGACCTTCTTCGGCGACGGGTCCTGCACCGCGCCGAAGAGGGAGGCCGCGCGGCTGCTGAAGCCCGAGGTGTCCACCCCGTGCTCGTCCAGCACCCGCAGCGCCGCCTTGTGCGCCACCCGCAGGACGGGAGTGGCGGCGCGCATCGCGTCATCGGCCATGAAGCGGTGCTTCCACGGCTGCTCGGCCCAGGGGTGCCGCAGACCGAAGGGCTCGGGCAGCGCGATCTTGCCGCCGAGGAAGTCCAGGATCGGCGGATACCAGGTGAAGGGCGCCCGCACCGCCAGCCGGACCGCCTCCTTCGGCTCCACCAGCGGCAGGGTCCGCGAGGTGGTCTCCCAGAACCGGACGGTCTTGGGCCGGCTCACGGTCTTGGCCGAGGGGCCGGAGGTGAAGAGCCCGTGGATCGGACCCAGCGCATGTCCTGAGACCTCGATCCGCAGGGTCTCGTGCAGCACGGTCACCGTGATCATCATCGTGATCACCAACTGGCCGTCCCAGAGGACGAACTGCACCCCGAGATAGTGGCGATTGCCGGCGCCGAACTGCTGCTCGTTGCAGATCTTCTGTATGGCGTGGCTCTTGAACTGATACCCGTCCACATCCTGGCCATCGGGCCGGGACACCGAGCCGGCGCCCTCCCCGACGGCTGAGACGATCCAGTGCTTGACCGAAGGAGGCGGAAAACCACCGGAGTTGATCGGGCCGCGCTCCAGGAGCTTGAGCTGGTCGTGGATCGCGCGTATCACGTCATAGCTGCGGAACTGGTGGATCTCCTTGCCGGGGTCCTTGGGCACCAGGGCCTCGGCGAGCTGCCAGCTTCCCCAGCGGGTGCCCATGCCGAGAATGCCCTTGGGGCCCGCGTAGAAGACGACATTGGAGTGCTGCTCGGCGGTCAGCTTCTCCACGCCCGTACGGATGGCTTCGCGCCTGGCGTCGCCCGGGTTCCCGGGGACGGCCTCGGGCACCTTGGCACCCAGGCCGCCGCCGGCCAGCAGATCGGACCAGCGGGCCCGTAGATCCTTCGCGGTGGTCTCGCAGATCCGCCGGGCCAGCACCCAGCCGATCACCGGGCCGACGATCGCGCCGCGTACGTACCAGCCGAGGAAGCCGTCGAACGGCAGCCGCAGCAGCAGGATCACCGCCAGCAGGCCCACGCCCAGCAGCACTCCGGTGCCGATCAGCCCCGAGCGCCGGTCCTTCGAACCCGCGAGGGTACGGCGGAGCTGGAAGACCCCCAGCCAGACCAGCAGCCCGGGCAGGAAGACCAGCCCGAACAGGGCGGTCACCGCGGTGAGTTTGATGTCGCGGTCCTTGCGGATCCGCTGTGCGGCCAGCGCGTGCAGCACCACGGTCTGCGGCTCCATGCCGAACGACTGGATGAGCGCTCCCCGGCCGCCGCCGAGCGTACGCATGTGCAGGGCCCGCGCGAACGCCTCGCCGAGATTGGGCTCGAACAGCGAGAACCTGCCCTTGGTCACCTTGGACTTGTGAATCTCGTTGTCGGCCTTGAGGATGTCCTCCATCGGGCTGTCCCGGTAGGACACCGAAGCGAGCGCGTTCGTCGCCGCGGTCTGCCCGGTCCCTCCCTGGAGCGGGATCTGTGCCCCCGGGCTGAAGTCGAATCCGCCGTCCGCCACTGCCGCCCCCTCGCCGCAAGGATCCGCTGCCGCCACTGTTCCCGGCCCGCGCGCCCCGCACACGTGCTGAGCTGGGCACCACAGCGTAACCGTGCGGCGCCTTCCGCGTCATGGGGCTGTCTGTCTTCAGCCACCGGCGTATATCGGACCGGTGGTGTCAACCGGACAGTGCTCGAACTAGTGCCCCTCCCGGCAACGTTTGCCCCGTCGCGTCGCCCTGCACGCACGCTCGCGGCGTTGGCCACAAGCCCAAGTAGCTCCGCTACGAGGGCTTCCGGCCGCCTTGCGATCGCACGCACCGGACGCCGCTCCTTGACGGGCAAACATTGCCGGTCGCGGCACTAGACGATGCTCGCCTCCTGTTCACGGAGCCGGTCCGCGACCCCCGGCGGCATCGGCTCGTGACGGGCGTACGAGCGGCTGAAGCGGCCCGTGCCGTGTGTGACCGACCGCAGCTCCACCGCGTACCGTCCGATCTCCAGCTCCGGCACCTCGGCCTTGACCAACGTCCTTCCAGGGCCTGCCTGTTCGGTGCCGACGACCCGGCCGCGCCGTCCCGAGAGGTCGCTCATCACCGGCCCCACGTACTCGTCGGGGATCAACACCCGTACCTCGGCGACCGGTTCCAGCAGATGGATCGCCGCGTCACCGGCCGCCTCGCGCAGCGCCAGCGCGCCCGCCGTCTGGAACGCGGCGTCGGACGAGTCCACCGAGTGGGCCTTTCCGTCGAGCAGCGTGACCCGGATGTCGACCAGCGGATGGCCCGCCGCGATCCCCCGCGCGGCCTGGGTCCGTACGCCCTTCTCCACGGACGGGATGAACTGCCGCGGCACCGCGCCGCCCACCACCTTGTCCACGAACTCCACACCGGAGCCCGGCGGCAGGGGATCCACCTCGATCTCGCAGATCGCGAACTGGCCGTGGCCGCCGGACTGTTTCACATGCCGGCCGCGCCCCGCCGCGCTCTCCGCGAAGGTCTCCCGGAGCGCGACCTTGAAGGGTACGGCGTCGACCTGGACGCCGTACCGGCTGCGCAGCCGGTCCAGCGCCACGTCCATATGCGCCTCGCCCAGACACCAGAGCACCACCTGATGGGTGTCCTGGTTCTGTTCCAGACGCATCGTCGGGTCCTCGGCGACCAGCCGGGCCAGCCCCTGGGACAGCTTGTCCTCGTCCGCCTTGCTGTGGGCCTGGACGGCCAGCGGCAGCAGCGGGTCGGGCATGGTCCAGGGCTCCATCAGCAGCGGATCGTCCTGGGCGGAGAGGGTGTCCCCGGTCTCGGCGCTGGAGAGCTTGCCGACACAGGCCAGGTCCCCGGCCACACAGTGGCCCAGCACGCGCTGCTGCTTGCCGAACGGGGACGAGAGCGCGCCCACCCGCTCCTCGACATCGTGGTCCTCGTGCCCCCGGTCGGTCAGACCGTGGCCCGAGACATGCACCAGCTCGTCGGGGCGCAGGGTGCCCGAGAAGACCCGTACGAGAGAGATCCTGCCGACATAGGGATCGGAGGCGGTCTTGACCACCTCGGCGACCAGCGGTCCCTCCGGATCGCAGTGGATCCCCCGGCGCGGGGCGCCCTCCGGAGTGGTCACCTCGGGGGCCGGGCGCTCCAGCGGGCTCGGGAATCCGCCCGCGATCAGATCGAGCAGCTCGACGGTGCCGAGGCCCTGCCGGGCGCCGGGCGGGGCGGGGGCCGCGGCCAGCACGGGATGGAAGATGCCGCGCGCCACCGCCTTCTCCAGATCCCCGATCAGCGTCTTGAGATCGATCTCGCCGCCGCCGAGATAGTGGTCCATGAGGGTCTCGTCCTCGCTCTCGGCGATGATCCCCTCGATCAGCCGGGCCCTGGCCTCCTCGATCCGCGGCTCCAGCCCCGCACCGGGCGGGCTCTCCCGCCGCTCCCCGGAGGCGTAGTCGAAGACGCACCGCGAGAGCGGGCAGCCGAGCCCGGTGGCCTGCGCGTGCCCGTCGGGGCCCTCGGGCCCGTACACCGGGAGGTACAGCGGCAGTACGGCGTCGGGGTCGTCGCCGCCGAACATCCGGCCGCACAGCCGGACCATCTCGTCGAAGCCGGTGCGGGCCGTGTCGAGATGCGTGACGACGATCGCGCGCGGCATGCCGACGGCCGCGCACTCCTCCCACACCGCGCGGGTGGTGTCCGCCACGGCCTCCGCCTCCTGCGCGGCCGACACAATGAAGAGGGCCGCGTCCGCTGCCCGCAGACCGGCCCTGAGTTCCCCGACGAAATCGGCGTAGCCGGGGGTGTCCAGCAGATTGATCTTGTACCCGCCCCATTCCACCGGGACGAGGGAGAGCTGTACGGAGCGCTGCTGGCGGTGCTCGATCTCGTCGTAGTCGGAGACCGTGCCGCCGTCCTCGACCCGGCCCGCCCGGTTGAGGGCGCCCGCGGTGAGCGCGAGGGCCTCGACGAGGGTCGTCTTGCCTGAGCCGCTGTGGCCGACCAGCACCACATTCCGTACGGAGGCGGGCCGGTCGGCCGTCGCCGCCCTGCCGGCGGCCCCGGTGTGTGATTGCGCCTTGTCGCCCATGATTCCTGCCTCCCGGTCGCTCGCGGGTGGCGAGTCTGGTAGGGGATGGGGGATATGGAGGGAATGTGCGGGCGCGGGCCGGGGGAGCCGCCGCGGCAGCTCCGGCGATGCCCGCGGTGGTCCTTCGAGCTTCGCACTCCGGCCATGGTGCGTCCATACGTCGTACGCGGGGGCGTGCTGTGGGTGCCCGGCGGTACGGTGTGAGGGTCGTGGCTACGATGGGCCAGGTCCTGTCCGGCCGCCCCTCGCTGCGCTGTCGGATTCGCCCAAGTACGTTCCGTACAGGGCGATCCTCCGCCTTGCGACGCACGGCACCGGACACCGTCGGCCGGCAGCGAAGACCGGCCGGACAGGACCTAGCCGGTGGCCGTCGGGGCCGCTCGGCCCACCGAACCTCGGGAAGGCCATGCTGAACAAGTACGCGCGTGCATTCTTCACGCGTGTCCTCACACCGTTCGCGGCGTTTCTGCTCCGGCGCGGAGTGAGTCCGGACGCCGTCACACTGATCGGCACTGCCGGAGTGGTGGCGGGCGCCCTGGTCTTCTTCCCCCGCGGGGAGTTCTTCTGGGGCACGATCGTCATCACCCTGTTCGTGTTCTCCGATCTCGTCGACGGCAATATGGCCAGGCAGGCGGGGATCTCCAGCCGCTGGGGCGCCTTCCTCGACTCGACGCTCGACCGGGTCGCCGACGGGGCGATCTTCGGCGGCTTCGCGCTCTGGTACGCGGGCAAGGGCGACGACAACGCGCTGTGCGCCGTCGCGATCTTCTGTCTGGCGAGCGGTCAGGTCGTCTCGTACACCAAGGCCCGCGGCGAGTCCATCGGGCTGCCGGTCGCCGTCAACGGGCTGGTCGAGCGGGCGGAGCGGCTGGTGATCTCGCTGGTCGCGGCCGGTCTGGCCGGGCTGCACGCGTTCGGTGTGCCGGGGATCGACATCCTGCTGCCGATCGCGCTGTGGGCGGTGGCGGTGGGCAGTGCGGTGACGCTGGGGCAGCGGGTCGTGACCGTACGGCGCGAGTCCGCGGAGGCCGACGCGGCGGCAGCGGCCGGACCGGGGCCCGGCAGCGCGGGGAGCGGGAGCGCGTCATGAGCGGTGCGAGCGAGCGGCTGACCGGCATCCTGTACGGGCTGGGCTGGAGCACGGTCAAGAAGCTCCCGGAGCCCGTGGCCACCGGGCTCGGCCGGACCATCGCGGACACCGCCTGGAAGCGGCGCGGCAAGAGCGTGCTGCGCCTCGAAGCCAATCTGGCGCGGGTCGTGCCCGACGCGGGGCCCGAGCGGCTCGCGGAGCTGTCCAGGGCCGGGATGCGCTCGTACATGCGGTACTGGATGGAGTCGTTCCGGCTGCCCGCCTGGAGTACGGAGCGGGTCAGCGGCGGTGTCGAGATCAAGGACATACACGCGCTGACGGACGGGCTCGCGGCCGGGCGGGGCGTCATCCTGGCGCTGCCCCACCTGGCCAACTGGGATCTCGCGGGGGCCTGGCTCACCCGGGGGCAGGGCGTGCCGTTCACGACGGTCGCGGAACGGCTGAAGCCGGAGTCGCTGTACGACCGGTTCGTGGCGTACCGCGAGAGCCTGGGCATGGAGGTGCTGCCGCACACCGGTGGCTCCGCGTTCGGGGCGCTGGCGCGGCGGCTGAGGAGCGGCGGGCTGGTCTGTCTGGTCGCCGACCGCGATCTGTCGGCCTCCGGGGTCGAGGTCGAGTTCTTCGGTCAGACGGCCCGGATGCCGGCCGGGCCCGCGCTGCTGGCCCAGCAGACCGGGGCGCTGCTGCTGCCGGCGACGCTCTGGTACGACGACTCGCCGGTGATGCGGGGGCGGGTGCATCCGGCGGTCGAGGTGCCGGAGTCAGGTACGCGGGCCGAAAAGACGTCTGTGATGACACAGGCGGTGGCCGACGTCTTTGCCACCGGAATCGCCGAGCACCCGGAGGACTGGCACATGCTGCAACGGCTGTGGCTCGCGGATCTCGAACCAGGGCGGACCGGCGGCTCTGCTGGGGGCCCGCTGTGAGAATCGGCATCGTCTGTCCGTACTCGTGGGATGTGCCCGGCGGCGTCCAGTTCCACATCAGGGACCTGGCGGAGCATCTGATCAGGCTCGGCCACGAGGTGTCCGTCCTGGCGCCCGCGGACGACGAGACGCCGCTGCCGCCCTATGCCGTCTCGGCGGGGCGGGCCGTGCCCGTGCCGTACAACGGCTCGGTCGCGCGGCTGAACTTCGGCTTCCTGTCGGCGGCGCGGGTACGGCGCTGGCTGCACGACGGCACGTTCGATGTGATCCATATCCATGAGCCGACCTCGCCGTCGCTGGGGCTGCTCGCCTGCTGGGCGGCGCAGGGGCCGATCGTCGCGACGTTCCACACCTCGAATCCGCGGTCGCGGGCGATGATCGCGGCGTATCCGATCCTCCAGCCCGCCCTGGAGAAGATCAGCGCGCGGATCGCGGTGAGCGAGTACGCGCGGCGGACGCTGGTGGAGCACCTCGGCGGGGACGCGGTGGTGATCCCGAACGGTGTCGATGTCGACTTCTTCGCCAAGGCCGAGGTCAATCCGGCGTGGCAGGGGCGGACGATCGGGTTCATCGGGCGGATCGACGAGCCGCGCAAGGGGCTGCCGGTGCTGATGAAGGCCCTGCCGAAGATCCTCGCGGTCTATCCGGAGACCCGGCTGCTGGTGGCGGGGCGCGGGGACGAGAGGGAGGCGGTGGGGTCGCTTCCCAAGAAGATGCGGTCGCGGGTCGAGTTCCTCGGGATGGTCAGCGACGAGGACAAGGCGCGGCTGCTGCGCAGTGTCGACCTGTACATCGCGCCCAACACGGGCGGCGAGAGCTTCGGCATCATCCTGGTCGAGGCGCTGTCGGCGGGCGCGGCGGTGCTGGCGAGCGACCTGGACGCGTTCGCGCAGGTCCTGGACCAGGGGGCGGCGGGCGAACTCTTCACCAACGAGGACGCGGACGCGCTGGCGGGCGCGGCGGTCCGCCTCCTCGGCGACGCCCCGCGCCGCGAGGCCCTCCGCGAACGCGGCAGCGCCCATGTCCGCCGCTTCGACTGGTCCACGGTCGGCGCGGACATCCTCGCGGTCTACGAAACGGTGACGGACGGCGCGGCGTCGGTGGCGGCGGACGACCGCACGGGCCTGCGCGGCCGCCTCTTCCGCCGAGGCGAACACGACGGCACGACCACGGGCCCCACAACCCCGACGACAGACCCCCAATACCGCACAGGCACGTCACCGTCCCCGGCCTGACACCGCGTGCTTGGTGCCGCGTGGACGGCGCAAGGGGCGGCGCGTCGCACGCGAGCGGGGTGCCGGCCCGGTGTGCGTGGGCGCTGGCCTGTATCGCTGTTGGCGCAGGCGCCGCGAAGCCGGCGCCGTCGGGGGTGCGTTGGTGGGAGCGCGGGCGCTGGCCCGTATGGCCGTTGAGGGTGCCGGCGACGGCCCGGTGCCCGTTGGCTGGACGCGGGCGCTGGCCTGTGTCGCCGTTGGCGTAGGCGCCGCGAAGCCCGGCGCCGTCGGGGGTGCGGGGTGCCGGCCCGGTGTGCGTCGGCGGGAACGCGGACGTCGGCCCGTACCGCCGTTGGCGCGAGCGCCGCGAAGCCGGCGCGGTCCGGTGTGCGTTGGGCGCCGCGAAGCTGGCGCCATTGGGGGGTGGGGCGTCAGCCCCACGGTTTTCCCCCTCCGCAGGAGGGGGCCGGGGGTCCGGGGGCCTGCCCCCGGTTTCGGGAAGGGGCGGGGTGGGGGACATCCCCCCGGTCACTGAGAACGCCCCGGTAGCCTGCCCCGCGTGACCGAAACTCTCGTCTGGATCGTCGTCGCCGTCGTCGCCACCGCCCTCTACCTGAGCTGGACCGCCGGCCGCCTCGACCGGCTGCACACCCGTATCGACGCCGCCCGCGCCGCCCTCGACGCGCAGTTGCTGCGGCGCGCCTCGGTCACCCAGGAGCTGGCCACCTCCGGCGTACTGGACCCTGCCGCGTCCATCGTGCTGTACCAGGCCGCGCACGCCGCCCGCCAGGCCGAGGAGGAGCAGCGCGAGGTCGCCGAGAGCGAGCTGAGCCAGGCGCTGCGGGCCGTGTTCGGGGAGGCGGCTCAGGTGGAGGCGGTACGGGCGGCCCCCGGCGGCGAGGAGGCCGCGGGCGAACTCGCCGCGGCGGTACGGCGCGTACCGATGGCCCGCCGGTTCCACAACGACGCCGTACGCGCCGCCCGCGCCCTGCGCCGGCACCGTATGGTCCGCTGGTTCCGGCTCGCCGGCCACGCCCCGTTCCCGCTCGCCTTCGAGATGGACGACGAGCCGCCCGTAGCGCTGGCGGACCGCCCCGGCACCTGAACCGGCCCCCTCGGCCCGACCCGACCCCGCCCCCGCCCCGGCCCCTCCGCGTTGAGAACGATCCACCGCCTGTTCATTGGCCCTTGCTGTGGACCGCACCCGGGGCGTTCCCTTATTCGGCAGTTCCCCGTCCTTTTCAGCCAGTGAGCCAGTGAGGTCGCTTCGTGTCCAGCCCGCTCCCCACCACCCCTCAGTCCGCCGAGACCGGCACCGCGCGCGTCAAGCGCGGTATGGCCGAGCAGCTCAAGGGCGGCGTGATCATGGATGTCGTCACGCCGGACCAGGCGAAGATCGCCGAGGACGCCGGCGCGGTCGCCGTGATGGCCCTGGAGCGGGTTCCCGCCGATATCCGCAAGGACGGCGGCGTCGCCCGGATGTCCGACCCGGACATGATCGAGGGCATCATCGACGCCGTCTCGATCCCCGTCATGGCCAAGTCCCGGATCGGCCACTTCGTCGAGGCACAGGTCCTCCAGTCCCTCGGTGTGGACTACATCGACGAGTCCGAGGTGCTGACCCCCGCCGACGAGGTCAACCACTCCGACAAGTGGGCGTTCACCACCCCCTTCGTCTGCGGTGCCACCAACCTCGGCGAGGCCCTGCGCCGGATCGCCGAGGGCGCGGCCATGATCCGTTCCAAGGGCGAGGCCGGCACCGGCAATGTCGTCGAGGCGGTCCGTCACCTGCGCCAGATCAAGAACGAGATCGCCAGGCTCCGCGGCTTCGACAACAACGAGCTGTACGCCGCCGCCAAGGAGCTGCGCGCCCCGTACGAGATCGTCAAGGAGGTCGCCGCGCTCGGCAAGCTGCCCGTGGTGCTCTTCTCCGCCGGCGGTGTCGCCACCCCCGCGGACGCGGCGCTGATGCGCCAGCTCGGCGCCGAGGGCGTCTTCGTCGGATCCGGCATCTTCAAGTCGGGCGACCCGGCCAAGCGCGCCGCCGCCATCGTGAAGGCCACCACGTTCTACGACGACCCCAAGATCATCGCGGACGCCTCCCGGAATCTGGGTGAGGCCATGGTCGGTATCAACATCGACACCCTGCCGGAGTCCGAGCACTACGCGAAGCGCGGCTGGTAACGCCCGCATGAGCACGCGCACCCCTGTGATCGGCGTCCTGGCGCTCCAGGGCGACGTCCGGGAGCATCTGGGCGCCCTGGCCGCGGCGGACGCCGAGGCCAGGACCGTCCGGCGCCCGGACGAACTCGCCGAGGTCGACGGCCTGGTCATCCCGGGCGGCGAGTCCACCACCATGTCCAAGCTGGCCGCGCTCTTCGGGATGCTGGAGCCACTGCGCGCCCGGGTACGGGACGGGATGCCCGTGTACGGCACCTGCGCCGGGATGATCATGCTGGCCGAGAAGATCCTCGATCCCCGCTCGGGCCAGGAGACCATCGGCGGTATCGACATGATCGTCCGCAGGAACGCCTTCGGCAGGCAGAACGAGTCCTTCGAGGCGGCCGTGGAGGTCGACGGCGTCGACGGCGGTCCCGTGGAGGGTGTCTTCATCCGTGCGCCCTGGGTGGAGTCGGTGGGCGCGGAGGTGAAAGTGCTCGCCTCCTACGGAGGGCACGTTGTCGCCGTACGGCAGGGCAACGCGCTGGCGACCTCGTTCCACCCGGAACTCACGGGCGACCACCGACTGCACCGCCTCTTCACGGAGATGGTCCGGGACGCATCAGAAGGTGCGCGCGTCAGCGCTCCTTGAGGGGTGGCGGTTGGGTGACGGGCGGGCGAGCCAGTCCCGGTAGGATCTCTGCCGAGCAGAGGCAGAACCGGTTACGCGAAGGAGACAGGCAGATGTCCGGCCACTCTAAATGGGCTACGACGAAGCACAAGAAGGCCGTGATCGACGCCAAGCGCGGCAAGCTCTTCGCGAAGCTGATCAAGAACATCGAGGTCGCGGCCCGCACCGGCGGCGCCGATGTCGAGGGCAACCCGACCCTCTTCGACGCCATCCAGAAGGCGAAGAAGAGCTCCGTGCCGAACAAGAACATCGACTCGGCCGTCAAGCGCGGCGCCGGTCTTGAGGCCGGTGGCGCGGACTACGAGACGATCATGTACGAGGGGTACGGCCCGAACGGTGTCGCCGTCCTGATCGAGTGCCTCACCGACAACCGCAACCGCGCGGCCTCCGACGTCCGCGTCGCGATGACCCGCAACGGCGGCTCGATGGCCGACCCGGGCTCCGTCTCGTACCTCTTCAACCGCAAGGGCGTTGTGATCGTCCCCAAGGGTGACCTGGGCGAGGACGACGTGCTGGGCGCTGTCCTGGACGCGGGCGCCGAGGAGGTCAACGACCTCGGTGAGTCCTTCGAGGTGCTCAGCGAGGCCACCGACCTGGTCGCGGTCCGCACCTCGCTCCAGGAGGCCGGTCTCGACTACGACTCCGCCGAGGCCACCTTCGTCCCGACCATGCAGGTCGAGCTGGACGAGGAGGGGGCGCGCAAGATCTTCAAGCTGATCGACGCGCTGGAGGACAGCGACGACGTCCAGAACGTCTTCGCCAACTTCGATGTCTCGGACGACGTCATGGAGAAGGTCGACGCCTGACACGGGGCTCCTGACAGGGCTCCTGACGGAGCTTCGGCGAACGGGCCGGCGGGGACACCACTCCGCCGGCCCGTCGCGTTGTCAGTGCCGACCGATACTGTGCTGAGCAGCGCTGATCCGTGGCGGCACAGGGGCGACCACGGCGACCACGCAGTGAAGTGAGGGGAGGGCGCGATGCGGGTGCTGGGCATTGACCCCGGACTGACACGGTGCGGTGTCGGTGTCGTCGAGGGCTCCGCGGGACGCCCGCTGACGATGCTCGGGGTGGGTGTGGTCCGTACGCCCGCCGACGCCGAGACCGGCGAGCGTCTGGTCGCCATCGAGCGCGGCATCGACGCCTGGCTCGACGAGCACCGGCCCGAACTCGTCGCGGTGGAGCGGGTGTTCGCGCAGCACAATGTGCGTACGGTCATGGGCACCGCCCAGGCCAGCGCCGTCGCCATGCTCTGCGCCGCGCGCCGCGGCATACCCGTCGCGCTGCACACCCCCAGCGAGGTCAAGGCCGCCGTCACCGGCAGCGGCCGGGCGGACAAGGCCCAGGTCGGCGCGATGGTGACCAGGCTGCTGCGCCTCGACGCCCCGCCGAAGCCTGCCGACGCCGCGGACGCCCTCGCCCTGGCCATCTGCCATCTGTGGCGTGCGCCCGCCATCAACCGTCTCCAGCAGGCACAGGCGGCGGCCCGCGCCTCCCGAGTCCCCGCCGCCGGCCCCACCACCGCATCCGTACGGAAGGCCCCGCGATGATCGCGTTCGTCAGCGGCCCGGTCGCCGCGCTCGCCCCGACCACGGCCGTGATCGAGGTCGGCGGTGTCGGCATGGCCGTCCAGTGCACCCCCGGCACCCTCGCCTCCCTCCAGATCGGCCGCCCCGCGAAGCTCGCCACGTCCCTGGTCGTACGGGAGGACTCGCTCACCCTCTACGGCTTCGCGGACGACGACGAACGCCAGGTCTTCGAACTGCTCCAGACCGCCAGCGGAGTCGGACCCCGGCTGGCGCAGGCCATGCTCGCCGTACACACCCCCGACGCCCTGCGCATCGCCGTCTCCACCGGCGACGAGAAGGCGCTCACGGCCGTCCCGGGCATCGGCAAGAAGGGCGCCCAGAAGCTGCTGCTGGAGCTGAAGGACCGGCTCGGCGAACCGCTCGGTACGGTCATCGGCCGCCAGGGCGCCGCCGCCATGGCCCCCGCCGCCTGGCACGATCAACTGCACGCCGCTCTGATCGGCCTCGGCTACGCACCCCGCCAGGCCGACGAGGCGGTCACCCAGGTCACGCCCCAGGCCGAGGCCGCCCTGGCGCAGGGCGCGCAGCCCCCCGTACCGCAGTTGCTGCGCGCCGCGCTCCAGAGCCTGAACAGAACGCGTTAGCCGGCCGGAGCGCGCTCCGCCCGGGCCGGACAGCGTCCGGCCCCCGAGGACCTGCCCGCAAGGCCCTACCCCGAGATGAGACAGAGAGTGAACTGGGACGACACCGGCGGCGAGACGCCCGACGCCGCGGCGGAGCGGCTCGTCCGCGCCTCCGCGGACGGCGAGGACCAAGCCGTCGAGGCGGCCCTGCGGCCCAAGTCGCTGGACGAGTTCGTGGGCCAGGAGCGCGTCCGCGAGCAGCTCGACCTGGTGCTCAAGGCGGCCCTGGCGCGCGGCGCCACCGCCGACCATGTCCTGCTCTCCGGAGCCCCGGGACTGGGCAAGACCACCCTCTCCATGATCATCGCGGCCGAGATGAACGCCCCGATCCGGATCACCTCGGGCCCCGCCATCCAGCACGCGGGCGATCTCGCCGCGATCCTCTCCTCCCTCCAGGAGGGCGAGGTCCTCTTCCTGGACGAGATCCACCGGATGTCCAGGCCCGCCGAGGAAATGCTCTACATGGCGATGGAGGACTTCCGGGTCGATGTGATCGTCGGCAAGGGGCCCGGCGCCACCGCCATCCCGCTGGAGCTGCCGCCCTTCACCCTGGTCGGCGCCACTACCCGGGCCGGACTGCTGCCGCCCCCGCTGCGCGACCGGTTCGGCTTCACCGGCCACATGGAGTTCTACGAGAGCGCCGAACTGGAGCGCGTCATCCACCGCTCCGCCCAACTCCTGGACCTGGAGATCGACCCCGCGGGCGCCGCCGAGATCGCCGGGCGCTCCCGTGGCACCCCCAGGATCGCCAACCGGCTGCTGCGCCGCGTACGGGACTACGCCCAGGTCAAGGCCGACGGACAGATCAACCGCGAGGTGGCCGCCGTGGCCCTCGCGGTGTACGAGGTCGACGCGCGCGGCCTCGACCGGCTCGACCGTGCCGTGCTCCAGGCCCTCCTCAAGCTCTTCGGCGGCGGACCGGTCGGCCTCTCCACCCTGGCGGTGGCCGTGGGGGAGGAGCGCGAGACGGTCGAGGAGGTCGCCGAGCCCTTTCTGGTACGGGAGGGCCTGCTCGCCCGTACCCCCCGCGGCCGGGTCGCCACCCCCGCCGCCTGGGCCCACCTCGGGCTCGTACCACCGGAGCGCGCACCGGGCGCGGGCGGACAACAGGGGCTGTTCGGGACGTGACGCGAAGCCGCACGCCCGGCCAGGAACCCGCGTACGGTGCCGGGCGTTGTTCCAACGACGCGGACTCGCTTAGACTCCGCCGATGCCGCCCCTACAGGTCGGCGTGCCCACCCCCGTATATAACAGGCCGCTCGACAGCGCGGTCGTGCGAAGGAAGTTCCCTCCCGTGAGTCTCGTGACCCTCCTCCCCTTCATCGTGCTCATCGGGGCCATGTTCCTGATGACCCGGTCCGCCAAGAAGAAGCAGCAGGCCGCTGTGCAGATGCGCAACGACATGCAGCCCGGCACCGGCGTCCGCACCATCGGGGGCATGTACGCCACCGTGAAGGAGGTGCACGACGACACGGTCCTCCTGGAGGTCGCTCCCGGTGTTCACGCCGTCTACGCCAAGAACGCCATCGGGGCGGTCCTGGACGACGACGAGTACAACCGCATCGTGCACGGCGACGACGACCTCGCGGCCGACGGTACGGTCGTGCCGGACGACGCCTCCTCGCTGATCGACGCCGACGCCACCGCCGCCACGGACGACGGCAAGATCGATCTGGTCAAGGAGACCGGGACGGACGACGACGCCAAGGCCGCCAAGTCAGGGGCCGACGCTGACGACGCCGCCGAGGACGTCAAGGACACCAAGGGCGCGAAGTCCGACGACGCGGCCGACACGTCCGGCAAGGCCGGAGACAAGGCCGACGGCGAGGGCGGCGCGAAGTAGTCAGGCCGCGCCGGCGGGCCGTACCGCGGCCCGAGGAGCATGGTCCGTGCTGAATTCCGCGGGGGCTGGTCCCCACAACACTTCGTGGCCGCTCCGGCGCACACCCGGCGTGGGGCGGTTGGACAGGGAGAATCGAGAAGGTGGCAGCACCTAATAAGGGCCGAAGGCAAGCGGGGTCCCCAGGCAGGCCGGGCCGCACCCTGGCACTGTTCCTGATTGCCATGGTCGCCCTCACGGGCGGGATGTTCTGGTCCGGTCATGTCACGCCACGTCTGGGGATCGACCTCGCCGGCGGTACGAGCATCACGCTCCAGGCGAAGAACACACCGGGCAAGCCGAACGCGATCAACAAGACCAATATGGACACCGCCGTCAGCATCATCGAGCGGCGTGTCAACGGTCTTGGTGTCTCGGAGGCCGAGGTCCAGACCCAGGGTGACGAGAACATCATCGTCAACATCCCCAAGGGGACGAACGAGAAGCAGGCCCGGGAGCAGGTCGGTACCACCGCCCAGCTCTACTTCCGGCCGGTGCTGACCGTCGCGGCCGGGGGCCAGACCGCTCCGGCACCGACCGCGAGCGGCTCTCCCAGCCCCTCGGGCAGCCCCTCGCCGAGCACCTCGGCCAGCGGGGACAAGGCGAGCGAGCCCTCCTCGTCGGCGACGCCCTCGTCGAGCGCCACCACCCAGGGCCGGGCCGTCACCGACGCCCTGAAGAAGGCCAGCCCCACCCCGAGCGGCTCCGCCTCCGGCTCGCCCAGCGCCCCGGCGACCCCGGACCCCTCCGCGACACCGTCCGCGGACCCGGCCACCGCCGCGCTGGAGAAGAAGTTCACGGACCTGGACTGCACCAAAGAGGCCCAGCGCACCAAGGCCAACCAGGGAGCCGCGCCCAAGGACACCATCGTGGCCTGCGGCAAGAACTCCGGGGACCAGTGGGAGAAGTACATCCTCGGCCCCGCCGAGCTGGAGGGCACGGACGTCGACGACGCCAAGGGCGTGCTCGACCCCCAGCGCGGCATGTGGATCGTCACCATGGACTTCACCGGTGGCGGCACCAAGAAGTTCCAGTCCATCACCGGCAAGCTCTCCCAGCAGCAGCCGCCGATGAACCAGTTCGCCATCGTCCTCGACGGCAATGTCGTCTCGGCGCCCTCGGTGAGCCAGACCCTCGGCGGCAGCGCCGAGATCTCCGGCAGCTTCACCCAGCAGTCCGCCCAGGACCTGGCCAACATCCTGTCGTACGGCGCGCTGCCCCTGACCTTCGAGGAGCAGAGCGTCACCACCGTCACCGCCGCGCTCGGCGGTGAGCAGCTCCACGCCGGTCTGATCGCCGGCGCGATCGGCCTCGCCCTGGTGGTCATCTATCTGGTGACCTACTACCGCGGTCTGTCGCTGATCGCCATCCTCAGCCTCGCGGCCTCGGCGATCATGACGTACACGATCATGGCCCTGCTCGGCCCGGGCATCGGCTTCGCGCTGAACCTGCCCGCGGTCTGCGGAGCGATCGTCGCCATCGGTATCACCGCTGACTCGTTCATCGTCTACTTCGAACGGATCAGGGACGAGATCCGCGAGGGCCGTACGCTCCGGCCGGCCGTCGAGCGCGCCTGGCCGCGCGCCCGCCGTACGATCCTGGTCTCCGACTTCGTGTCGTTCCTCGCCGCCGCGGTGCTCTTCCTGGTCACCGTCGGCAAGGTCCAGGGCTTCGCGTTCACCCTCGGTCTGACCACCGTCCTCGACGTGGTCGTGGTGTTCTTCTTCACCAAGCCGGTGATGACGCTCCTCGCCCAGAAGAAGTTCTTCGCCAGCGGACATTCCTGGTCCGGTCTCGACCCCCAGCGGCTCGGCGCCAAGCCGCCGCTGCGCCGTTCCCGCCGTGCAAGCGCCCCCACCGAACCGAAGGAGGCGTGAGATGTCGCGACTCGGCGCACTCGGCGCCAGGCTCTACCGTGGCGAGGTCGGCTACGACTTCGTCGGCAAGCGGAAGTTCTGGTATGCGATCTCGATCCTGATCACCATCACGGCCATCGTCGGCCTGGCCGTACGCGGCCTCAACATGGGCATCGAGTTCAAGGGCGGTGCCGTCTTCACCGTCCCGAGCACCAGCGTCTCGGTGGCCCAGGCCCAGTCGGACACCCAGAAGGCCTCCGGGCACGACGCGATCGTCCAGCAGCTCGGCAACGGCGGACTGCGGATCCAGGTCACCGAACTGGACACCAAGCAGGCCGACGCGGTGAAGACCCAGCTCGCCGAGGACCTCAATGTCGACGAGGCGAAGATCAACGCCGACCTGGTCGGACCGAGCTGGGGCGAGACGATCGCCAACAAGGCGTGGACGGGTCTCGGGATCTTCATGATCCTGGTGGTGATCTATCTTGCGATCGCCTTCGAATGGCGGATGGCGGTCGCGGCCCTGATCGCCCTGATCCATGACCTCACCATCACCGTCGGTGTGTACGCCCTCGTCGGCTTCGAGGTCACGCCCGGTACGGTGATCGGTCTGCTCACCATCCTCGGTTACTCCCTCTACGACACCGTCGTCGTCTTCGACAGTCTCAAGGAGGGGTCGAAGGACATCACCAAACAGACCCGCTGGACCTACAGCGAGGTCGCGAACCGGTCGATCAACGGCACCCTGGTCCGTTCGATCAACACCACCGTGGTCGCGCTGCTGCCGGTCGCCGGTCTGCTCTTCATCGGCGGCGGTTTCCTCGGCGCCGGCATGCTGAACGACATCTCGCTCTCGCTCTTCGTCGGCCTCGCCGCCGGTGCGTACTCCTCGATCTTCATCGCCACCCCGCTCGTCGCCGACCTCAAGGAACGCGACCCGCAGATCAGGGCGCTGAAGAAGCGGGTGCTCAACAAGCGGGCCGCCGCGGCGGCCAAGGGCGAGACGGCCGACGGTCCGGCCGACGCGGACACCGAAGAGGACACCGAGCCCGGTGAGGCGGCCCCGGCCGCGGCCGCGGCGGCCGGTCCCCGGGGCCGTGGTGGCCGCGGCGGCGGTGGCCGCCCGTCCGGGAGGCGCAGATGACGGACGACAGCCTCCGGGAGCTGCTGCTCAGCCGTATCCGTGATGTCGCGGACTACCCCAAGCCCGGAGTGATGTTCAAGGACATCACTCCGCTGCTGGCCGATCCGAAGGCGTTCACGGCGCTGACCGACGCTCTCGCCGAGCTGTGCACGCGGCACGGCGCCACCAAGGTCGTCGGCCTGGAGGCCCGGGGATTCATCCTGGCCGCCCCGGTGGCGGTCAAGGCCGGCCTCGGCTTCATCCCCGTACGCAAGGCGGGCAAGCTCCCCGGTGCCACGCTGTCGCAGGCGTACGACCTGGAGTACGGCTCGGCCGAGCTGGAGGTCCACGCCGAGGACCTGGACGCGTCGGACCGGGTCATCGTCATCGACGATGTGCTCGCCACCGGCGGTACGGCCGAGGCCTCGGTCCAGCTCGTCCGGCGGGCCGGCGCCGAGGTGGTGGGCGTCGCGGTCCTGATGGAACTGGGTTTCCTGGGCGGCAGGCCGCGGCTGGAACCAGAGCTTCGCGGCGCCCCGCTGGACGCCCTGATCAAGCTCTGACCAGTCACGGCGCGGAATTTCTGGACAACACCGCACGACCTCGGTACGAACAGACGGGCACCCGGGAACAACCGGGTGCCCGTCCCGCGTTCGGAGGAGCCCTGGTCCTGGGGCGAGAGGTACGCCCGAGGTCGATACCATGGAGGTCCGGGCCTGACCGGGGGACCTGGATCCGCATGAGGAGCGCTCTTGCCAGAAGAGATCCAGCCACTGGCCGCCGCGACGCCCGATCACCACACCGAGCAGGCCGCGGCGGCGACAGCGATGCCGCACGCCGGCGCCGCGGCGACCGCCGCCGAGAAGGCCGAGAAGCAGGCCGCGCGGACCCCGACGGAGATCACGCACGCCCGGCCCACCGAGCCCCTGGAGCCCGCCCCCGCCGCGCGGCCCGCGCCGGACAGGCCCGCCGCTCCGCTGAGTGCCCCCAAGCCCGGCGCCACGGCCGCCCCTCGTTCGGGTGGCTCCTCCAACCGGGTACGGGCCCGGCTCGCCCGGCTCGGGGTGCAGCGCTCCTCCCCGTACAACCCGGTCCTGGAACCGCTCCTGCGGACCGTACGCGGCAATGACGCCAAGATCGAGACCGCGACGCTGCGCCAGATCGAGAGCGCCTACCAGGTCGCCGAGCGCTGGCACCGCGGCCAGAAGCGCAAGAGCGGCGATCCGTACATCACCCACCCCCTCGCGGTCACCACGATCCTCGCCGAGCTGGGCATGGACCCGGCCACTCTGATGGCGGGCCTGCTGCACGACACCGTCGAGGACACCGAGTACGGCCTGGACACCCTGCGCCGTGACTTCGGCGAGCAGGTCGCGCTGCTGGTCGACGGCGTCACCAAGCTGGACAAGGTCAAGTTCGGGGAGGCCGCGCAGGCCGAGACCGTGCGCAAGATGGTCGTCGCCATGGCCAAGGACCCGCGCGTCCTGGTCATCAAGCTCGCCGACCGGCTGCACAACATGCGCACCATGCGCTACCTCAAGCGGGACAAGCAGGAGAAGAAGGCCCGCGAGACGCTGGAGATCTACGCGCCCCTGGCCCATCGGCTGGGCATGAACACCATCAAGTGGGAGCTGGAGGACCTCGCTTTCGCGATCCTCTACCCCAAGATGTACGACGAGATCGTCCGGCTGGTCGCCGAGCGCGCGCCCAAGCGTGACGAATATCTGGCCATAGTGACCGACGAGGTCCAGTCCGATCTGCGCGCGGCCCGGATCAAGGCCACCGTCACCGGCCGACCCAAGCACTACTACAGCGTCTACCAGAAGATGATCGTCCGCGGCCGGGACTTCGCGGAGATCTATGACCTGGTGGGTATTCGTGTCCTGGTCGACACCGTCCGCGACTGCTACGCGGCGCTCGGCACCGTCCACGCCCGGTGGAATCCGGTCCCCGGACGGTTCAAGGACTACATCGCGATGCCCAAGTTCAACATGTACCAGTCGCTCCACACGACGGTCATCGGGCCCAACGGCAAGCCGGTCGAGCTGCAGATCCGCACGTTCGACATGCACCGCCGCGCCGAGTACGGCATCGCCGCGCACTGGAAGTACAAGCAGGAGGCCGTCGCCGGAGCCTCCAAGGTCCGTACGGATGTGCCGAGGCACGCGGGCAAGGGCGCCGGCCAGGACACCGTCAATGACATGGCGTGGCTGCGCCAGTTGCTGGACTGGCAGAAGGAGACGGAGGACCCCAGCGAGTTCCTGGAGTCCCTGCGCTTCGACCTCTCGCGCAACGAGGTCTTCGTCTTCACGCCCAAGGGCGATGTCATAGCGCTGCCGGCCGGTGCCACCCCGGTCGACTTCGCGTACGCCGTGCATACGGAGGTCGGCCACCGGACCATAGGGGCTCGGGTCAACGGGCGGCTCGTACCGCTCGAATCGACGCTCGACAACGGCGATCTGGTGGAGGTCTTCACCTCCAAAGCGTCCGGGGCCGGCCCGTCGCGCGACTGGCTGGGCTTCGTCAAATCGCCCCGGGCCAGGAACAAGATCCGGGCATGGTTCTCCAAGGAGCGCCGCGACGAGGCGATCGAGCAGGGCAAGGAAGCCATCGCGCGCGCCATGCGCAAGCAGAACCTGCCGATCCAGCGGATCCTCACCGGGGACTCGCTGGTCACGCTGGCGCACGAGATGCGCTATCCCGACATCTCCTCGCTGTACGCGGCGATCGGCGAGGGCCATGTGGCCGCGCAGGGCGTCGTACAGAAGCTGGTGCAGGCCCTCGGCGGCGAGGAGGCGGCCAACGAGGACATCGCCGAGAGCGCCCCGCCCTCGCGCGGGCGCACCAAGCGCCGCTCGAACGCCGACCCGGGCGTGGTGGTCAAGGGCGTCGAGGACGTCTGGGTGAAGCTCGCCCGCTGCTGTACGCCAGTGCCCGGTGACCCGATCATCGGATTTGTCACCCGCGGCAATGGTGTCTCCGTACACCGCGCCGACTGCGTCAATGTGGACTCGCTCTCCCAGCAGCCCGAACGGATCCTGGGCGTCGAGTGGGCGCCGACCCAGTCCTCGGTCTTCCTGGTCGCCATCCAGGTCGAGGCACTGGACCGGTCCCGGCTGCTGTCGGATGTCACCCGGGTCCTGTCCGACCAGCATGTGAACATCCTGTCCGCGGCCGTCCAGACCTCCCGCGACCGCGTCGCCACCTCGCGCTTCACCTTCGAGATGGGCGACCCGAAGCACCTCGGGCATGTGCTGAAGGCGGTACGGGGCGTGGAGGGCGTGTACGACGTCTACCGGGTCACCTCGGCACGCAGGCCGTAGGCACGACCGCGCAGGCCGTAGAGACACGGGCATAGGCCTTAAGACACGGGCATGGACACAACGAACGCCTGAGGGCGCCTCGTACGGAAGGTACGAGGCGCCCTCAGGCGTACACATGTGCCGCGAGGATCAGCCGCCGAACTCCTGGAGGCCCTTCAGCGCCTGGTCCAGCAGCGCCTGCCGCCCCTCCAGCTCCTTGGCGAGCTTGTCCGCCTTGGCGTTGTTGCCCGCCGCGCGCGCCGCGTCGATCTGCGTACGCAGCTTGTCGACGGCCGCCTGGAGCTGGCCCGTCAGACCCTCGGCACGGGCGCGTGCCTCCGGGTTCGTACGGCGCCACTCGTTCTCCTCGGACTCCTGGAGAGCCCGCTCCACCGTGTGCATCCGGGCCTCGACCTTCGGCCTGGCGTCGCGCGGTACGTGGCCGATCGCCTCCCAGCGCTCATTGAGCGCCCGGAACGCCGCCCTGGCCGCCTTGAGGTCCGTGACCGGCACCAGCCGCTCGGCCTCGACCGCCAGCTCCTCCTTGAGCTTCAGATTCTCGGTCTGCTCGGCGTCGCGCTCGGCGAATACCTCGCCGCGCGCCGCGAAGAAGACGTCCTGGGCGCCGCGGAAGCGGTTCCACAGATCGTCCTCGGCCTCGCGCTGGGCGCGGCCCGCCGCCTTCCACTCCGTCATCAGCTCGCGGTAGCGCGCGGCCGTCGCACCCCAGTCGGTGGAGCCGGAGAGCGACTCGGCCTCCGCGACCAGCTTCTCCTTGGCCTTACGGGCCTCCTCGCGCTGCGCGTCCAGCGCGGCGAAGTGGGCCTTGCGGCGCTTGGAGAACGCCGAGCGCGCGTGCGAGAAGCGGTGCCACAGCTCGTCGTCGGACTTCCGGTCCAGCCGCGGCAGGCCCTTCCAGGTGTCCACGAGCGCCCGCAGCCGCTCGCCGGCCGACCGCCACTGATCGCTCTGGGCGAGCTGCTCAGCCTCGGTGACCAGCGCCTCCTTGGCGTGGCGGGCCTCGTCCGTCTGCTTGGCCCGCTGCGCCTTGCGCTCCTCACGGCGCGAGTCGACCGTGGCGACCAGCCCGTCGAGCCGCTTGCGCAGCGCGTCGAGATCACCCACGGCGTGGTGTTCGTCGATCTGTCCGCGAAGATGCTCGATGGCCGCCGCCGCGTCCTTGGCGGACAGATCGGTGGTCTTCACTCGCCGTTCGAGGAGGTCGATCTCGACGACCAGGCCCTCGTACTTGCGCTCGAAATAGGCCAGAGCCTCCTCCGGAGAGCCTGCCTGCCACGATCCGACGACCTGCTCGCCCTCGGCCGTCCGCACGTACACGGTGCCCGTCTCATCGACACGGCCCCACGGGTCGCTGCTCACAGCGCCTCCTCCACCTGATGCCCACAAGGGGAATGGCCCCGGGCATCATCCACAGTTTCCTGGGACGGGCTGCGCCCGCCCTCCACAACGCCAATCTAGGCGACCGGCCACCCGGCTGTCCGCACTCAGCACGGCCGAAATTCAGAGGGTCACGCCTTGTCGACCGTGCCCTTCTCCACGGTGACGGCCTTCTTGGGCGCGCCGTCGCCCGTACCGCCCTCCACACCGGCCTTGGCCACCTCTTCCACGGTCTTCAGCCCGGCCTCGTCCATCGTCCCGAACGGGGTGTAGCTGGGCGGGAGTTTGGTGTCCTTGTAGACCAGGAAGAACTGGCTGCCGCCGGAGTGCGGCTGGCCGGTATTGGCCATCGCCACCGTCCCCGGGGGGTAGGTGACGGTGCCGTCGGCGCCCGCCTTGCCGAGAGCGGTCAGATTCTCGTCAGGGATCGTGTAGCCCGGGCCGCCGGTCCCGTCGCCCTTCGGATCGCCGCACTGGAGCACGAAAATGCCCTCGGTGGTCAGCCGGTGACACTTCGTGTTGTCGAAGTAGCCCTTGTCGGCGAGGGCCTTGAACGAGTTCACCGTGTGCGGTGTCTTCTTGGCGTCCATGTCGATCGCGATGTCGCCCTGGCTCGTCTTGAGCGACATCGTGTACTTCGCCGACTTGTCGATCGTCATCTTCGGCTCGGGCGCGCTGCTCTCGGTCGGCGACGGCGACGGCTCGGCGCTGGGAGTTGCCGACGGCGCGGCGGCCTTGTCCGCGGTGTCGCCGCCGGTCAGACCGCCCGAGGCCCATGCGGCGGCGCCGCCGATGACCACCACGGCCAGCACCGCCGCGACCACGGCGTTGCGCCGCTTCGCCTTCTTCCTCGCCTCCGACCGGCGCTGCTGCTGCCGCTCGAACTTCTCCCGGGCGAGCTGCCGCCGCCGCTGATCGCTGTTGACCACCGGGTCTTCTCCTCGTGTGTGAGTGATCCTGTGTGACTGATCCTGATCGCCTGGCTGGGTCGTACGGTATCCGGGTTGGCTGTGTAATGAGCAGCGCCGGTAGGCTCTGATCTGCCGCATTCCACCGACGGACGATCCGGGCCGGCGGACGACACCTAAGGACGATCGTGCTCATTGCCGGGTTCCCCGCAGGGGCCTGGGGGACCAACTGCTATCTGGTCGCCCCCGCCGCGGGTGAGGAATGCGTGATCATCGACCCGGGCCACCAGGCCGCGCGGGGGGTCGAGGAGACGGTACGCAAACACCGGCTCAAGCCCGTCGCCGTCATCCTCACCCATGGGCACATCGACCATGTCGCCTCGGTCGTCCCCGTGTGCGGAGCACATGACGTACCGGCCTGGATCCACCCCGCGGACCGCTACATGATGAGCGACCCCGAGAAGGCCCTCGGCCGCTCGATAGGAATGCCGCTGATGGGCGAGCTGACCGTGGGGGAGCCCGACGACGTACGGGAGCTGGCCGACGGCGCCCGACTGCCGCTGGCGGGCCTGGAGTTCACCGTCGCGCACGCGCCCGGCCATACCAAGGGGTCGGTGACGTACGGAACGCCCGAGTCGGCCGGCGGGGCTGACATCCCCCCGGTCCTCTTCTCGGGCGATCTGCTCTTCGCCGGCTCCATCGGACGCACCGACATGCCCGGCGGCGACCACGCCGAGATGATGGAGTCGCTGAGCCGGGTGTGCCTGCCGCTCGACGACTCGACCGTGGTGCTGTCGGGTCATGGCCCCCAGACGACCATCGGCCGGGAGCGTGCCGCCAACCCCTATCTGAGGGAAGCGGGCGCCGCCGGCGACGGAGACGGCCCGGCCGCCGCTCCGCGACGAGGAATGTGACATACCGGATCTTCATGAGTACTTTCCAGGCCCCCAAGGGCACCTACGACCTGATCCCGCCGGACTCCGCGGTCTTCCTCGCGGTGCGCGAGGCCATCTCCGCGCCGCTGCGGAACTCCGGTTACGGCTATGTCGAGACACCCGGCTTCGAGAACGTCGAGCTGTTCGCCCGCGGTGTCGGCGAGTCCACCGACATCGTCTCCAAGGAGATGTACGCCTTCGAGACCAAGGGCGGCGACAAGCTGGCGCTGCGCCCCGAAGGCACCGCCTCCGTGCTGCGCGCCGCGCTGGAGGCCAATCTGCACAAGGCCGGGAATCTGCCGGTCAAGCTCTGGTACTCCGGCTCGTACTACCGCTACGAACGCCCGCAGAAGGGCCGCTACCGCCACTTCTCGCAGGTCGGTGCCGAGGCGATCGGTGCCGAAGACCCGGCGCTGGACGCCGAGTTGATCATCCTGGCCGACCAGGCGTACCGCTCGCTCGGCCTGCGGAACTTCCGTATCCTCCTCAACTCCCTCGGCGACAAGGCCTGTCGGCCCGTCTACCGCGAGGCGCTCCAGGGCTTCCTGCGCAATCTCGACCTGGACGAGGACACCCGCCGCCGTATCGAGATCAACCCGCTGCGGGTCCTCGACGACAAGCGCGCGGACGTCCAGAAGCAGCTTGTCGGGGCGCCGTTGTTCCGTGACTTCCTGTGCGACGCGTGCAAGGCGTACCACGAAGAGGTCAGGGAGCTGCTGACCGCCGCGGGGGTGGCGTACGAGGACGACGAGCGGCTCGTACGCGGCCTCGACTACTACACCCGCACCACCTTCGAGTTCGTCCACGACGGTCTCGGCGCGCAGTCCGCGGTCGGCGGCGGCGGCCGGTACGACGGTCTCTCCGAGATGATCGGCGGCCCCGCGCTGCCGTCCGTCGGCTGGGCGCTCGGAGTGGACCGTACGGTGCTGGCGCTGGAGGCCGAGGGCATCACGCTCGATCTGCCGGGCTCCACCAGTGTCTTCGCGGTCCCACTCGGCGAGGAGGCCAGGCGGACGCTCTTCGGCGTCGTCACCGAGCTGCGCAGGGCGGGCGTCGCCGCGGACTTCTCGTACGGCGGGAAGGGCCTCAAGGGCGCGATGAAGAACGCCAACCGGTCCGGCGCCCGCTACACGATCGTCGCGGGCGAGCGCGATCTCGCCGAGGGCGTGGCGCAGCTCAAGGACATGGAGAGCGGGGAGCAGGAGCCGGTGGCGCTCGACGCCCTGGTGGCCGAGCTGACCCGGCGGCTGCGCGGCTGAGTGTCCGGGGAGGGGCCGTTCGGCCCCTCCCCGGACCCACAGACTCGTGCGGCACAATGAGTCCGCGCCGCCCGCGGACGACGGCGTGCCCCACGGCACCGGAGTGAGGGAACGGCGGATATGACGAGTGCGGCACTGGACGACGTGTCCTCCGAGCGGGAGGAACGGAGCGCCGCCGGCACGGTCGGCGGGAGCCGGGCGTTCGCGCTGCTGCTGGTGATCACCGGCGCCGCCGGGCTGCTGGCGGCGTGGGTCATCACGATCGACAAGTTCAAGCTGCTTGAGGACCCCAGCTTCACCCCGGGATGCAGCCTGAATCCGGTGGTCTCGTGCGGCAACATCATGAAGAGCGAGCAGGCCTCGGTCTTCGGCTTCCCGAACCCGATGCTGGGGCTGGTGGCCTACGGCGTGGTGATCGCCATCGGTGTGGGACTGCTGGCGGGGGCACGCTACCGGCGCTGGTTCTGGCTTGGTCTGAACGCGGGCACGCTGTTCGGTGTCGGATTCTGCACCTGGCTCCAGTACCAGTCGCTGTACGAGATCAACTCGCTCTGCCTGTGGTGCTGTCTGGCCTGGGTCGCCACGATCGTCATGTTCTGGTACGTGACCTCCCACAATGTCCGCCATGGAGTGCTGCCCGCGCCGGGCGCGCTGCGGAGCTTCTTCGGTGAGTTCACCTGGGTCCTGCCCGCGCTGCACATCGGGATCATCGGAATGCTGATCCTGACCCGCTGGTGGGACTTCTGGACGAGCTGACCGCGCCCGGGCCCGGAGGGCCGCGAGAGGACCGGCCGCGAGGCCGCGCGACCTCCGCGATCACCGCCCGGACCTGCGTTGTCAGTGGCCTGGCATAGGCTTCACGCGTGGAGCCCGACCTCTTTACCGCAGCCGCGGAAGAACGCCAGGAGAAGGATCCGTCCAGCAGCCCCCTGGCCGTCCGGATGCGCCCGCGCGTCCTCGACGAAGTCGTCGGCCAGGCACATCTGCTGAAGCCGGGATCGCCGCTGCGCCGACTGGTCGGAGAGGGCGGCGGCGGCCCCGCCGGACCCTCCTCGGTGATTCTCTGGGGCCCGCCCGGCACGGGCAAGACGACCCTCGCGTATGTCGTCTCCAAGGCGACCAACAAGCGTTTCGTGGAGCTGTCCGCGATCACCGCGGGCGTCAAGGAGGTACGGGCCGTCATCGACGGCGCCCGCCGCGCCTCCGGAGGCTTCGGCAAGGACACCGTCCTCTTCCTCGACGAGATCCACCGCTTCAGCAAGGCCCAGCAGGACTCCCTGCTGCCCGCCGTGGAGAACCGCTGGGTCACGCTGATCGCCGCCACCACCGAGAATCCGTACTTCTCGGTGATCTCCCCGCTGCTCTCCCGCTCCCTGCTGCTCACCCTGGAGCCGCTCACCGACGACGATCTGCGCGGGCTGCTGCGGCGGGCGCTCACCGAGGAGCGCGGGCTCGGCGGCACCCTCACCCTGCCCGAGGACGCCGAGGCGCATCTCCTGCGGATCGCCGGAGGCGACGCCCGCCGCGCGCTGACGGCGCTGGAAGCGGCGGCCGGCGCCGCGCTCGACAAGGGCGAGCAGGAGATCGCCCTGAGCACCGTCGAGGAGACGGTCGACCGGGCCGCGGTGAACTATGACCGCCAGGGCGACCAGCACTACGACGTGGCGAGCGCGCTGATCAAGTCGATCCGCGGCTCCGACGTGGACGCGGCGCTGCACTATCTGGCCCGGATGATCGACGCGGGGGAGGACCCCCGGTTCATCGCCCGGCGGCTGATGATCTCGGCCAGCGAGGACATCGGTCTCGCGGACCCGACGGCGCTGCCGCTCGCGGTCGCCGCCGCCCAGGCCGTCGCCATGATCGGCTTCCCGGAGGCCGCCCTCACCCTGAGCCAGGCCACCATCGCGCTGGCGCTCGCCCCCAAGTCGAACGCGGCGACGACCGCGATCTCGGCGGCGCTGGAAGATGTGAAGAAGGGACTCGCGGGCCCGGTCCCGGCCCATCTGCGCGACGGCCACTACAAGGGCGCGGCCAAGCTCGGGCATGCCCAGGGCTATGTCTATCCGCACGACGTCCCGGGCGGTATCGCCGCTCAGCAGTACGCGCCGGAGGCCGTGCGGGGCAGGCGCTACTACGAGCCCACGCGGTACGGCGCGGAGGCGCGGTACGCGGACGTGGTCGACAAGGTGCGCGAGCGCCTGCGCGGCGACGGCACCTGAGCCGGCCGGGCGCAGGGTCGTCCGGTCCGTTACGGGTCTCTCAGCGCGAGGCCGCGTCGAAGAGCGCCAGCATGGCCCGCCGCAGCCCGGTCACATCGCGCACCGGCTCCGGGAAGTCGAAGCGTGCGTCGAAGCACCGGTCGCCGATGAAGCGCACGCGCAGCCCGAAGCGGTCGAGCCCGACCGGTACGGCCGTGCCCCCGGCCCCGGACAGCACCTCCGACCGCTCGCCGAGCAGCCCGCCCAGCGTCCGCACCTCGACGCTGTGCGCGGCGTGCAGATGCTGGAGCAGCTCCGCCTCGTGCTCCACCAGCGGGTCGGGCACGGCCGCCGCGAAGTCCTCCGGCGCCACCGGCTCCGCGCCCCAGAGATCGTCCACGTACGCCTCATGGACCTCCAGGCAGAGCGTCGTGCGCCCGGCCTCCGCGGGGCCGGGACCCGCGGTGAGCGGGCCCGAGAGCCGGGCACGGGCCCGGATCCGGTGCGGCACGGAGACCGGTGCGACATCCGTCAGCTCCAGTACGCCGGTCACCTCGCCGTCCCGGGTCCGCGTGGCTGCGCGTACGGTGGCGGCCCCGGCCGGGAAGACCAGGAACACCCCGCCGTCCGGCCCCACGGTCCGGGTAAAGGGCAGGAGCTGGAAGGGCTGGGCCCCGTCCGGGCGCGGGACGAGCAGCACCGCCGAGCATGTACCCTGTACGAGAGTTCGTGTGCGTTCGGCTGCTGACGGCATCCGATCGATTTCAAGCCCGCTGGGACGCGGCTGACCATGAGCTGATCGGACCTCCGTCGAATCGGTGCCCTGCGCGTCGAGGCTGTCTGTGATGCGCGTGGTGTTCCCGGAGCGAGACATGCGATCTCCTTGAGTAAGGTGAGCCTAACCTAACCTACAACGGAGGTCTGGAGAACGTGCCTAACCAGTCGCGTCCCAAGGTCAAGAAGTCGCGTGCGCTCGGTATCGCGCTGACGCCCAAGGCTGTCAAGTACTTCGAGGCCCGTCCCTACCCGCCGGGTGAGCACGGACGTGGACGCAAGCAGAACAGTGACTACAAGGTCCGTCTGCTGGAGAAGCAGCGTCTGCGCGCCCAGTACGACATCAGCGAGCGCCAGATGGCCCGCGCGTACGACCGCGCCAAGAAGGCCGAGGGCAAGACCGGCGAGGCCCTGGTGGTCGAGCTGGAGCGCCGCCTCGACGCCCTGGTCCTGCGGTCGGGCATCGCCCGCACCATCTACCAGGCCCGCCAGATGGTTGTCCACGGCCACATCGAGGTCAACGGCAGCAAGGTCGACAAGCCGTCCTTCCGCGTCCGTCCCGACGATGTCGTGATGGTCCGCGAGCGCAGCCGCGACAAGGTCCCCTTCCAGGTCGCGCGCGAGGGTGGCTACGACACCGACGGCGAGACCCCGCGCTACCTCCAGGTCAACCTGAAGGCCCTGGCCTTCCGCCTGGACCGTGACCCGCAGCGCAAGGAGATCCCGGTCATCTGCGACGAGCAGCTCGTCGTCGAGTACTACGCCCGCTGATCGCGAAGACCAGCCGGACACGCTTCAGCCCGCTTCCTTCCCGCCCTTTCCGGTGGGGGAGGAGGCGGGCTTTCGCGTGGTACGGGACGGCCCCCGCGCCCCGGACGCCTGACGTGGCACCGGCGCGGGACCGGGGCGCCCGGCGAGCGCCCGGCGCACGGCCGCGTCGGGTGAGAGCCCCCGGCCCTCCCGCTCGTACCCCTCGTACCTCCGCGCCCCCAGCGCCTTGCCCGCCTGCCGCTCGCAGAGCATCCGCGGTCCGCTGAAATACCCCGATCCGAACAGCGCCGGGCCGACCGACTCCCACAGCCCCGAAGCCGCGCCCTGAAGCACCGCGGCCTCCGCCGGATCGCCCTCGCCCGCCGTCACCAGGGCCATCAGCTCGACCGCGAGCACCAGGCCCACCAGATCGTTGAAGAGATGGTGGATGGCGATGGACTCCGCGGCCAGCGCGCGTGCCTCGGAGTGCTCGCCCCGGGCCCAGGCCGCGTACGCCAGCACATACAGCGCGTACGCGCGTGACCAGCGCTCGCCGCTGTCCTCGCAGATCTCCCGGACCTCCGTGCACAGCGCGACGGCCGAGTCCAGATCGCCCTGGAAGACCCGCGTCATGGCCAGCTCGGTCTGGCCCATCAGCACATTGCTGTTGAGCTCCCCCAGCTCCCGGTACGCGTCGATCGCCGCGCGCAGCAGCCGCTCGGCCCGGGGCATGTCGTCCGAGAGCAGCGCCTGACAGCCCAGCCGGTGCACGGCGTACGCGCGGGCCAACGCGTTGTCCGTACGGACCGCCTCCTCCCGGCACTCGTGGAGCGCGCCCACAGCAGCCGTGTCGTCACCCTGGAGGACGGCCACATATCCCAGCACCCACAGCGCCTTGCGCCGCGCCTCGTCGTGCCCGGAGTCCAGGGCGAGCGCCCGGCCCAGCCAGTGCCGCCCCTCGGCCAGCTTTCCGCAGCCGACCCAGTAGAACCAGAGCGTGCCCGCGAGATGCTGGCCCAGATGCGCCTCGCCGGGCGTCTCCAGACACAGCTCCAGCGCGGCCCGCAAATTGGGCAGCGCGCTCTCCGCACCGGCCGCCACCCGGTCCTGGCGTGGGCTGAACCAGTCCAGCTCGTACCAGGTGGCGAGCCCCACGTACCAGTCGCGGTGCCTGCGCCGCATCCGTGCGGTGTCCTCCAGCGCGTCCAGCCACTCCGCGCCGTACGCCGCGACCGTGTCCAGCATCCGGTAGCGCACCCCGGCCGGTGTCTCCTCGCGGACGACCAGCGACTGCGCGATCAGCCCGGAGAGCACATCGAGCACACTCTCCGCCGGTAACTCATGTCCGCCGCACACATATTCGGCCGCCTCCAGATCGAAGGGCCCCGCGAACACCGACAGCCGCGCCCACAGCAGCCGCTCCCGTGGAGTGCACAGCTCATGGCTCCAGCCGATCGCGGTCCGCAGCGTCCGGTGGCGCGCCGGAGCGCCCCGCCGCCCCTCGGTCAGCACCTGGAAACGGTCTCCCATCCGGTCGAGGATCTGCTCGACCGAGAGGGCGTGCAGCCGGCCCGCCGCCAGCTCCACCGCCAGCGGGATCCCGTCGAGGCGCCGGCACAGCTCCCGTACGGCGGCCTCGCGCGGACCGGTCGGCCGGAAACCGGGAGATCCGGCGGCCGCGCGGTCGGTGAACAGCAGCACCGCGTCCGGCTCCGGCATCGGGGCGAGCGCGAAGACCAGCTCACCGTCGATCCGCAGCGGGCGCCGGCCCGTGGCGAGCACCCTCAACTCCGGCGCCCGGCGCAGCAGTTCCCGTACCAGCTCCGCACACGCGTCGACGAGCTGCTCGACACCGTCCAGCACCAGCAGCACCCGGCGCCCGGCGAGATGCTCGATCAGCACCCTGCGCGGCGGCCTGCCGCTCTGGTCCGTCAGCCCGAGCGCCTCGGCCAGCGAGTGCTCCAGCAGCTCCGGGTCGCGCAGGGCGCCGAGTTCGGCCAGCCGGACACCGTCGCAGTAGCGTTTCTTCAGTCCCTCCGCCGCCCGCAGCGCCAGCCGCGTCTTGCCCACACCGCCGACCCCCACCACCGTGACCAGCCGGGACCGGTCGAGATGCTGTGCCAGCCCGGACAGCTCCTCCTCACGCCCCACGAAGCGGTTCAGCTCGGCGGGGAGATTGCCGGGAACCGGGGGAGGGGCGTCGGCGGAGGAACCGGAGCGGAAGGACCGTCGCATGGGACACGCAGAGTACTCACCCCGCCGCACTCCGTACAATCCTTCTTCGCAACTCCCGCTCCGCGCGCCCCTTGTGCGCCCTGCGGGCCGCTAATGCGGTACGGGACGCGACCCCCGGCGCGATAGGGTCGGAGGACGACTTTCCAGTCGCTTTCTTTCGAGCTCTTTACGCGAGCTTCTTTACAGAAGGCCGTCGACAGATCAGGGAGCGGTGCGGCGTGACCGGTGGAGAGGTTGCCGGGATCCTGGTGGCCGTGTTCTGGGCCATCCTGGTCTCCTTCCTGGCCGTGGTGCTGGTGAGGCTGGCCCAGACGCTCAGGGCGACCACCCGGCTGGTGGCCGAGGTGACCGAGCAGGCGGTGCCGCTGCTGGCGGACGCCTCCGCGACGGTCCGCTCCGCGCAGACCCAGCTCGACCGCGTCGACGCCATCGCGACGGACGTCCAGGAAGTCACCTCCAACGCGTCGGCGCTCTCCACGACGGTCGCCTCCACCTTCGGCGGCCCCCTGGTCAAGGTCGCGGCGTTCGGCTACGGCGTACGCCAGGCCATGGGACGCAGGGCGACGCCCGCCGCCGACACCGGGGCCGCCGAGCCGGCCGCCCGCCGCAGGGTGGTCGCGGGCCGTACGCTCCCGTCCGCCCGGCGCAGGAACAGGAAGGGCTGAGGCAGCGATGCTCCGCCGTACGTTCTGGTTCACCGCGGGCGCCGCAGCCGGCGTCTGGGCCACCACCAAGGTCCACCGCAAGCTCAGACAGCTCACTCCCGAGAGCCTCGCCGCCCAGGCCGCGAACAAAGCGATCGACGCCGGGCACAAGGTGAGGGAGTTCGCCGTTGATGTAAGGGCGGGCATGCTGCGGCGCGAGGCCGAGCTGGGCGAGGCACTGGGCCTGGAGGCACCGGCGGGTCGAGCGCTCCCGTCGCCCCGGCGGCTCACCGCCATCGAGTACACCGACCGGGCCGAGCACACGAAGCACACCGAGCGTCCGCGCACGACGCACTCCTACAACCCGTACGACCGGAATGAGGACCACTGATGGAGTCGGCTGAAATCCGCCGCCGCTGGCTGAGCTTCTTCGAGGAGCGCGGGCATCTTGTCGTGCCCTCGGCGTCGCTCATCGCGGACGACCCGACTCTGCTGCTGGTCCCGGCGGGCATGGTGCCCTTCAAGCCGTACTTCCTCGGCGAGGTCAAGCCGCCCGCCCCGCGCGCCGCCAGCGTCCAGAAGTGCGTCCGTACGCCGGACATCGAAGAGGTCGGCAAGACCACCCGGCACGGCACCTTCTTCCAGATGTGCGGGAACTTCTCGTTCGGCGACTACTTCAAGGAAGGCGCCATCACCTACGCCTGGGAGCTGCTCACCAGCTCCGTGGCCGACGGCGGGTACGGACTCGACCCCGAGCGCCTCTGGATCACCGTCTACCTCGACGACGACGAGGCCGAGCAGATCTGGCGCGAGAAGATCGGCGTACCGGCCGAGCGCATCCAGCGGCTGGGCAAGAAGGACAACTTCTGGTCCATGGGCGTCCCGGGCCCCTGCGGCCCCTGCTCGGAGATCAACTACGACCGCGGCCCGGAGTTCGGCGCCGAGGGCGGCCCCGCCGTCAACGACGAGCGCTATGTGGAGATCTGGAACCTGGTCTTCATGCAGTACGAGCGCGGCGAGGGCACCTCCAAGGAGGACTTCGAGATCCTCGGGGACCTGCCGTCCAAGAACATCGACACCGGCCTCGGTCTCGAACGTCTCGCCATGATCCTCCAGGGCGTACAGAACATGTACGAGACCGACACCCTGCGGGTCGTCATGGACAGGGCCACCGAACTCACCGGGGTGCACTACGGCGCCGACCACGCCACCGATGTCGCCCTGCGGGTGGTGGCCGACCACATCCGTACGTCCGTGATGCTCATCGGCGACGGAGTCACCCCCGGCAACGAGGGGCGCGGCTATGTGCTGCGCCGCATCATGCGCCGCGCCATCCGCAACATGCGGATCCTCGGCGCCACCGAACCGGTCGTCGCCGAACTCGCCGATGTCGTGATCAAGACGATGGGGCAGCAGTACCCGGAGCTGGAGACCGACCGCAGGCGCATCGAGACCGTGGCCGTCGCCGAGGAGGCCGCCTTCCTCAAGGCCCTCAAGGGCGGCACCAACATCCTCGACACCGCCGTCACCGAGACCAGGGCCGCCGGCGGCACGGTCCTCTCCGGCGACAAGGCCTTCCTGCTCCACGACACCTGGGGCTTCCCGATCGACCTCACCCTGGAGATGGCCGCCGAACAGGGCCTCTCCGTGGACGAGGACGGCTTCCGCCGGCTGATGAAGGAGCAGCGCGACCGGGCCAAGGCCGATGCCAGGGCCAAGAAGTCCGGGCACGCCGACCTCTCCGCCTACCGCGCGGTCGCCGACACCGGCGGCATCACCGAGTTCACCGGCTACACCGCCACCGAGGGCGAGGCCACGGTCGTCGGGCTGCTCGTCGACGGAGTCCCGTCGCCCGCCGCCACCGAGGGCGACGAGGTCGAGATCGTCCTCGACCGCACCCCCTTCTACGCCGAGGGCGGCGGCCAGCTCGCCGACCAGGGCAGGATCAGACTGGACACCGGCGCCGTCGTCCAGGTGCGTGATGTCCAGCAACCGGTGCCCGGTGTGTCCGTGCACAAGGGAACCGTGCAGGTCGGCGAGGTGACCGTGGGCGCCTCCGCCTACGCCGCCATCGATCTGCACCGCCGCCGCGCCATCGCCCGCGCCCACAGCGCCACCCACCTCACCCACCAGGCGCTGCGCGACGCCCTCGGCCCGACGGCCGCCCAGGCCGGCTCCGAGAACTCGCCGGGCCGCTTCCGCTTCGACTTCGGCTCGCCCTCCGCCGTACCGGGCACGGTCCTGCTCGACGTCGAGCAGAAGATCAACGAGGTCCTCGCCCGCGAGCTGGACGTGCACGCCGAGGTCATGGGCATCGACGAGGCCAAGCGGCAGGGCGCCATCGCCGAGTTCGGCGAGAAGTACGGCGAGCGGGTCCGGGTCGTCACCATCGGCGACTTCTCCAAGGAGCTGTGCGGCGGCACGCATGTCCGCAACACCGCCCAGCTCGGCCTGGTGAAGCTGCTCGGCGAGTCGTCGATCGGCTCGGGGGTACGGCGTATCGAGGCTCTCGTCGGCGTCGACGCGTACAACTTCCTGGCCAAGGAGCACACGGTCGTCGCCCAGCTCCAGGAGCTGGTCAAGGGCCGCTCGGACGAGCTGCCCGAGAAGATCTCCGGCATGCTCGCCAAGCTGAAGGACGCCGAGAAGGAGATCGAGAAGTTCCGGGCCGAGAAGGTCCTCGCCGCCGCCGGCGGGCTCGCCGAGAGCGCCGTCGACGTCCGGGGCACGGCCCTGGTCACCGGGCAGGTCCCGGACGGCACCTCGGCCGACGACCTGCGCAGACTGGTCCTCGATGTCCGCGGCAGGCTCGACCAGGGCGCCGGCGGCCGGCCGGTCGTCGTGGCCCTCTTCACCACGGCCAACGGCCGCCCGCTGACGGTCATCGCCACCAACGAGGCCGCCCGCGGGCGCGGACTCAAGGCCGGTGATCTGGTCCGTACCGCCGCCAAGACCCTCGGCGGCGGCGGTGGCGGCAAGCCGGACGTCGCCCAGGGAGGCGGCCAGAACCCCGACGCCATCGGGGACGCCGTGGCCGCCGTGGAACGCCTGGTCGCCGACCTCTCATGAGACGCGGTCGCCGGGTCGCGGTCGATGTCGGGGACGCCCGGATCGGGGTCGCCTCGTGCGACCCCGACGGGATCCTCGCCACACCGGTGGAGACCGTGCCGGGACGCGATGTCCCGGCCGCCCACCGGCGGCTGCGCCAGATCGTCGAGGAGTACGAACCGGTCGAGGTGCTGGTCGGGCTGCCGCGGTCCCTCAGCGGGGGTGAGGGACCGGCCGCGGCGAAGGTACGTTTGTTCGCACAGGAGCTGGCCAGAGGCATCGCGCCCCTGCCGGTACGACTGGTCGACGAGCGGATGAGCACAGTGACGGCCGGTCAGGGACTGCGCGCCTCGGGCGTGAAATCCAAGAAGGGCCGGTCGGTGATCGACCAAGTGGCCGCGGTTGTCATCCTCCAGAGCGCGCTGGAGGCCGAACGGGTCTCTGGTGAGCCACCCGGTGAGGGCGTCGAAGTGGTCATCTGATCGCGATACGGTAACGTTCCGCGCGATGCGGTGGTGTTCGAACAGCCACCGCACAACGAAGAGGCGAAACGGATGCCGTGCCACTCGCTCAGCGGCCGCCGCCTCGCGGCTCTAGGGGATCGATGACTGACTATGGCCGGGGCCCCGGCTCCGAACCGTGGCACCCCGAGGACCCCCTGTACGGGGATCCGGGGTGGGGAGCACAGCAGCCCGCGGGCGGCCACGCTCCGTACGGTGGGCAGCCGCAGCAGCAGTACCCGCAGCAGCACGCGCAGCCTCAGCAGCAGTACGGGGGCGGACAGGACCCGTACCAGCAGCAGTACGCGCCTCAGCAGCAGCCGCAGCAGTACGGGCAGCCGGGAGCGCAGCAGCAGCATCCCGGGCAGCAGGCCTACGGCGGCCAGCAGTACGCCGATCCCCAGCAGCAGCCTCAGCACCACCAGCACCCCCACCAGCAGCAACAGCACCCCCATCAGGTGCAGCATCCTCAGCAGTACGACCAGCAGCAGCACGTCCAGCACCCGCACCAGGCCCAGCAGCACCTTCAGCAGCAGCAGCCCCAGCACCTTCAGCAGCAGCAGCCCCAGCAGCCCCAGTACAACGATCCGCAGTACAACGGCGGCTGGGACACCGGCCAGCAGGCCTCCATGCCGTACGCCTCGAATCCCGCCGTCCCCTACGACGGCGCGCACGGCGTCGGCTATGGCGAGGGCGAGGACGACTACGGCACCACCGACGCCTACCCCCCGCCCAGGCCGCCGGCCCAGCGCAAGGCCGAGCCCGAGCCGGCCGAGGAGTGGGAGGACGACCAGGAGAAGGAGAGCCACCCCTTCTTCACCGGTGAGGACGACGGTGACGACGAGGGGCAGGACGGCGGCCGCAGGGGCAACGGCGGGCGGGAGCGCAGGACCAAGAAGAAGAGCCACAACGGCGTCGCCTGCCTGTTCCTGAGCGTGGTGCTCGTCGGCGGGGTCGGCGGCGCGGGCTATGTGGCGTACCAGTTCTACCAGTCCAAGTTCGGCGCGCCCGAGGACTTCGTGGGCACCGGCACCAGCTCGGTCCAGGTGGAGATCCCCCAGGGGGCCGGCGGCTACGAGATCGCGTCCATCCTGGTCAAGGGCGGAGTGGTCAAGAGTGCGGGAGCGTTCGTCGCCGCCCAGCGGCAGAACCCCCAGGGCAACTCGATCCAGGCGGGCGTCTACACCCTGAAGAAGGGCATGTCCGCCGCGCAGGCCGTGAAGCTGATGCTCAGCCCGGCCAGCCACAACGACCTGATCATCCCCGAGGGCAAGCGCAACGTCTGGGTCTACGAGCAGATGGACAAGCGGCTCGGGCTCAAGAAGGGCACCACGGCGGCGGTCGCCAAGGCGCAGGCGAAGAACCTCGGTCTGCCGGACTGGGCGAGGGGCTCCAAGGACATCAAGGACCCGCTGGAGGGCTTCCTGTTCCCGGCGAGCTACCCGGTCGCCAAGGGCACGAAGCCGGAGACCATCCTCAAGAAGATGGTCGCCCGCGCCAACTCCGAGTACAGCAAGGTGGATCTGGCGGACGAGGCCGACAAGCTCGGTCTGACGTCGCCGCTCCAGGTGATCACCGTCGCGAGCCTCGTCCAGGCGGAGGGCAAGTACAAGCACGACTTCGACAAGGTCGCACGGGTCGTCTACAACCGCCTCGAACCGGACAACACCGAGACGGTCGGCCGGCTCGAATTCGACTCCACGGTCAACTACATCAAGAGCCAGAGCAAGCTCGACCTCGGTGCGGTCGACGATCTGCGCAGGATCAAGGACCCGTACAACACCTACTCCATCAAGGGCCTTCCGCCCGGGCCCATCGGGAACCCCGGCGCCGAAGCGCTCCAGTCGGCGCTCAACCCGACACCGGGTCCCTGGTACTACTTCGTGTCCGTCACCGAGGACAAGACGCTCTTCGCCGAGACCAACGAAGAGCACGAGCGGAACCGGAACGAGTACCTCAAGGAAAGCCAGAAGGAGAGCCCGAAGCGGTGACCCCACACAGGCGGGCGGCGGTCCTCGGATCGCCCATCGCGCACTCGCTGTCGCCGGTGCTGCACCGGGCCGCGTATGCCGGTCTCGGCCTCTCGGACTGGTCCTACGACCGGTTCGAGGTGGACGAGGCCGGGCTGCCCGGCTTCTTCGGGACGCTGCGCGACGACGCCTCCTGGGCCGGACTCTCGCTGACCATGCCGCTCAAGCGCGCCGTGATCCCGCTGCTCGACGGGGTCACGGACACCGCGGCCTCGGTCGAGGCGGTCAACACGGTTCTGTTCGGCGACGACGGCCGGTGCACCGGTGACAACACCGACATCCCCGGCATGATCGCCGCGCTGCACGAGCGGGGGGTCCGTACGGTCGGCTCGGCCGCGGTCCTGGGCGCGGGCGCCACTGCCTCGTCCGCCCTGGCCGCTCTCGCCAGGATCTGTACGGGACCGGTCACCGCGTATGTACGCAGCGAGGCCCGCGCGGCCGAGATGCGCGGCTGGGGCGAGCGCCTCGGGGTCGATGTCCGTACGGAGGCGTGGGAGGACGCGGCCGCGGCCTTCGACGCGCCCCTGGTGATCGCGACCACCCCGGCGGGCACCACCGACGAGCTGGCGGCGCGGGTGCCCGAGCGGCCCGGCACCCTCTTCGACGTGCTGTACGAGCCCTGGCCCACCGGGCTCGCCGCGGCCTGGTCGGGGCGCGGTGGCCCTGTCGTCTCCGGCCTCGATCTGCTCGTACACCAGGCGGTGCTCCAGGTCGAGCTGATGACAGGCCGCTCGCCCGCGCCCCTCGCGCTGATGCGGAAGGCCGGCGAACAGGCGCTCGAAGCCCGCTAGGTTCTGTCCGCCGATCGTCTGTCCTGCCTGCCCGCTGTCCGGTCGCTGGACGGGAGGGCGAATCGTCCCGTCGGGCGTGGGAGGATCGGACATGGCGGGCCAGGGCCGCGCACCGGTCGCGCCATCAGGGTCTGTCTTCTGGGTCTGGCGAGCCCAGCCAGATCCAGAAGACAGGCCCTAACAGTCGAGGGCGCGAGCAAGAGGAGCACCGTTGAGCAGGTTGCGCTGGCTGACCGCGGGGGAGTCGCACGGACCCGCACTCGTGGCGACGCTGGAGGGTCTTCCCGCCGGTGTGCCGATCACGACGGACATGGTCGCTGACCATCTCGCCCGGCGGCGCCTCGGCTATGGACGCGGCGCGCGGATGAAGTTCGAGCGCGACGAGGTCACCTTCCTCGGCGGCGTACGGCACGGCCTGACCATGGGATCTCCGGTCGCGATCATGGTCGGCAACACGGAGTGGCCCAAGTGGGAGCAGGTCATGGCGGCCGATCCGGTCGACCCCGGCGTACTCGCCGGGCTGGCCCGCAACGAGCCCCTGACCCGGCCCAGGCCCGGTCACGCCGATCTCGCCGGCATGCAGAAGTACGGCTTCGGCGAGGCCCGGCCGGTCCTGGAGCGCGCCAGCGCCCGGGAGACCGCCGCGCGGGTCGCGCTCGGCGCGGTCGCGCGCTCGTATCTGAAGGAGACCGCGGGGATCGAGGTCGTGTCCCACGTCGTGGAGCTGGCCGCGGCCAAGGCTCCGTACGGTGTGTACCCCACCCCGGCCGATGTGGAGCGGCTCGACGCGGACCCGGTGCGCTGCCTCGACGCGGACGCCAGCAAGGCGATGGTCGCCGAGATCGACCAGGCCCACAAGGACGGCGACACCCTCGGCGGAGTCGTCGAGGTCCTGGCGTACGGCGTGCCGGTCGGCCTCGGCTCGCACGTCCACTGGGACCGCAGGCTCGACGCACGGCTGGCCGCCGCCCTGATGGGCATTCAGGCCATCAAGGGCGTCGAGATCGGCGACGGCTTCGGGCTGGCGCGGGTGCCCGGATCCCAGGCGCACGACGAGATCGTGGCGACCGACGAGGGCATCAAGCGCGCCTCCGGCCGCTCCGGCGGCACCGAGGGCGGGCTGACGACCGGTGAACTGCTGCGCGTACGGGCCGCGATGAAGCCCATCGCGACCGTGCCCAAGGCGCTCGCCACCGTCGATGTGGTCACCGGCGAGGCCGCGAAGGCCCATCACCAGCGCTCCGACGTATGTGCCGTGCCGGCCGCGGGCATTGTCGCCGAGGCCATGGTGGCGCTGACCCTCGCGGACGCGGTCGCCGAGAAGTTCGGCGGCGACAGCGTTCCGGAGACGCGCCGCAATGTCCGTTCGTACCTCGACAACCTCCAGATCCGATGAGCGCGGCGGAGCCGGCGGGCGGGCCGGGCGGACCGGTCGTCGTACTGATCGGGCCGATGGGCGTCGGCAAGACCACCGTGGGCGAACTGCTCGCCGAGTGGCTCGGTACGGGGTTCCGCGACAGCGACGCCGATATCGTCGCCGCCGAGGCCAGGCCCATCTCGGACATCTTCATCGAGGCGGGCGAGGAGCACTTCCGGACGCTGGAGCGGGAAGCGGTACGGACGGCGGTCGCCGAGCACCCGGGCGTTCTCGCGCTCGGCGGCGGCGCGGTCCTCGACGCCTCCACCCGTGAACTGCTCAAGGGCCTGCCCGTCATCTTCCTGTCGGTCGAGGTCGGCGAGGCGGTCAAGCGCGTCGGGCTGAACACCGCGCGTCCGCTGCTCGCGGTCAATCCGCGCAAGCAGTGGAAAGAGCTGATGGACGCCCGGCGCCACCACTACACCGATGTGGCGCGCGCGGTGGTCGCGACCGACGACCGGACCCCCGAGGAGGTCGCGGACGCGGTCCTCGACGCACTGGGTCTGAAGCGGCACTCCGAGCAGGAGCCCGTTGAGTCCGCCGAGTCCCCGGCGGCCGCCGAGACCCCCACCCCCGGCAAGGAGAAGCAGGTATGACGGACCAGGCAGTCACCCGTATCCAGGTCGGCGGCACGGCGGGGCACGATCCGTACGAGGTGCTGGTCGGCCGACAGTTGCTGGGGGAGCTGCCCGCCCTCATCGGACCGAAGGCCGTACGGGTCGCCGTCATCCATCCCGAGGCGCTCGCCGGGACGGGCGAGGCGCTGCGCCAGGACCTCGCGGACCAGGGGTACGAGGCCGTCGCCATCCAGGTGCCCAACGCCGAGGAGGCCAAGACCGCCGAGGTCGCCGCGTACTGCTGGAAGGCGCTGGGGCAGACCGGCTTCACCCGTACCGATGTGATCGTCGGGGTCGGCGGCGGCGCCACCACCGATCTTGCCGGGTTCGTGGCGGCGTCCTGGCTGCGCGGGGTGCGCTGGATCGCCGTACCGACCACCGTGCTGGCCATGGTCGACGCGGCGGTGGGCGGCAAGACCGGCATCAACACCGCCGAGGGCAAGAACCTCGTCGGCGCCTTCCATCCGCCGGCCGGGGTCCTCTGTGATCTCGCCGCGCTGGACTCGCTGGGCGTCCACGACTACGTCAGCGGCATGGCCGAGGTCATCAAGGCGGGCTTCATCGCGGACCCGGCCATCCTCGAACTGGTCGAGGCGGATCCCGAGGGCGTCCGTACGCCCGCGGGCGCGCACACCGCCGAGCTGATCGAGCGCTCGATCCGGGTCAAGGCCGAGGTCGTCTCCAACGACCTCAAGGAGTCCGGTCTGCGCGAGATCCTCAACTACGGCCACACCCTCGCCCACGCCATCGAGAAGAACGAGCGGTACAAGTGGCGGCACGGCGCGGCCGTCTCGGTCGGCATGGTCTTCGCGGCGGAGCTGGGCCGGCTGGCCGGGCGGCTGGACGACGCGACCGCCGACCGGCACCGCTCGGTGCTGGAGTCCGTCGGGCTGCCGCTGACCTACCGCGGCGACCAGTGGCCCAAGTTGCTGGAGACGATGCGGGTCGACAAGAAGTCGCGTGGCGACCTGCTGCGCTTCATCGTGCTGGACGGGCTCGCCAAGCCGACCGTGCTGGAGGGGCCCGACCCGGCGGTGCTGCTCGCGGCGTACGGGGAGGTGTCGGCGTGACCCGGCGGGTGCTCGTACTCAACGGGCCCAACCTCGGGCGGCTCGGCTCGCGCGAGCCCGACATCTACGGGGCGACGTCGTACGCGGGGCTGGTGGACGCGTGCGGGGCGCTCGGCAAGGAGCTGGGCCTCGATGTGGACGTACGCGAGACGAACGACGAGGGCGAGCTGATCCGCTGGCTGCACGAGGCCGCCGACGGGGAGATTCCGGTCGTTCTCAACCCGGGCGCGTTCACGCACTACTCGTACGCGATGCGGGACGCGGCGGCGCAGCGGACCGCGCCGCTGATCGAGGTGCACATCTCGAACCCGTACGCACGTGAGGAGTTCCGGCACACCTCGGTGGTCGCGGCGGTGGCCAGCGGTACGGTCGCGGGCTTCGGCATCGGCTCGTACCGCCTGGCACTGCGGGCCATCGCGGAGGAACTCAGCGGCTGAACATCACCCCGTCCGGCGATGGAGGACGAACGGGGGCCGGGAGCGGTACCGTTCGGTAACGCAGGGCCCGCGGGGCCGCCGACAGCGTCAGTCGTACGAGACGGAGTGGCACCGGATGCAGCACGCAGGCGGATGGGCGCACCAGGCTCCTCCTCCCGGCCCGCCGACCGGGCCCGGGGCCCCGCAGCCGCCGGGGCACCCGCCTGCCCCGGGCTGGACGGGACCGCACCGGGTGCCGGGCCCCCCGCCTCCACCGGGCGCCGCTCACCCGCCGGGACCGCAGCACGCGCCCGTGCCGCCGCCCGGGCCGCCCGCCGCGCCGCCGCCCCCGGACTCCACCGGCCATATCCAGCTCCCGCCCGGCGGTCCCGTACCGATCCCGGCCCCGCCGCCGGCCCCCGGCGGCGGCACCGGGACGGCGACCCTCGCGGTCCTGCTGATCGGCCCGGCCGGCGCGGGCAAGACGACCGTGGCCCGCCACTGGGCGACGAGCCGCCGTGTACCCACCGCGCACATCAGCCTCGACGATGTCCGCGAGTGGGTGCGCTCGGGCTTCGCCGACCCGCAGAGCGGCTGGAACGACCACTCCGAGGCGCAGTACCGTCTCGCCCGCCGCACCTGCGGCTTCGCCGCGCGGAACTTCCTCGCCAACGGCATCTCCTGCATCCTCGACGACGCCGTCTTCCCCGACCGGCCCGTCGTCGGGCTCGGCGGCTGGAAACGCCATGTCGGCCCCGGGCTGCTGCCGGTGGTGCTGTTGCCGGGGCTGGAGATTGTGCTGGAGCGCAACGCCGAGCGCAGCGGCAACCGGCGGCTCTCCGACGAGGAGGTGGCCGGCATCCATGGCCGGATGGCCGGCTGGTACGGGTCGGGGCTGCCCATCATCGACAACTCCAAGTACGACGTGGAGACCACCGCCCGGGCGCTCGACGATGTCCTGGCCCGCTCGCTGGCCAGCCCGCCGAGCTGGTGACGGACATGAGCTGCTGAGCGGTACGGGACGCTGAGCGGCCGGAGGTGCGATCGGGGCCGTCAGCTGAGCGACCCGGGGGTGTGAGCGAGGGCGTGAGCGGCCCGGGCACGTGATCCGGGTGGCGAGCGGCCCCGGGGCCGCCGTCCGTACCCGACCCCCGGTCGGACGCGCTGAACCGGCCGGGCCACGCGCCCGCTCATACGCTCGGTTCATGTCAGACGTGTTCGCTGCCCGCCGCGCCCGGCTGCGCGACCGGTGCTCCGCGGCGGGCAACGCGGCGGCACTGATCTCACGGCCCGCGAACGTCCGCTATCTCGCGGGCGGGGCGCCGCACGGTGCCGTCCTGCTGCTCGGCCCGGACGAGGACACGCTGCTCTGCCCCCGTACCCACGCGGGCGGGAACACCGACGGACGGGTCGACGACCAGCTCAGGCTCACCGTCCTGGCCACCGCCACCGGCGACCCCGCGGTGGCCGCCGCGGGCGCGCTCACCCCGTCCGCCGTCGAGTCGCTCGCCGTCGAGGAGCACCATCTGACCGTCGCCAGGCACCGGGCCATCGGCTCCGTGGCGCCCCGGCTGCGGCTCGCGGATCTGGGCTGCGCCGTCGAACAGCAGCGGATCGTCAAGGACGAGGGCGAGATCGCCTGTCTGCGGATCGCGGCCGAGATCGCCGACCAGGCGCTGGGAGAACTGCTGGAATCGATCCTCGTGGGCCGTACCGAACGGCATCTCGCGCTGGAGCTGGAGCGGCGGCTCGTCGACCACGGCGCCGACGGCCCGGCCTTCCCGACCGCCGTGGCCACCGGCCCCAACTCCGGCCGCTGCGGCCACCATCCCTCGGACCGGCGGGTCGAGGAGGGTGATTTCCTCTCCGTCAGCCTCGGCGCCGACTACCGCGGCTACCGCTGTCTGATCGGCCGTACGTTTGTCATCGGGACCTCGCCCGCCGACTGGCAGATCGAGCTGTACGAGCTGGTCTTCGCGGCACAACGGGCAGGTCGGGAGGCTCTCGTACCGAGCGCCGGCTACCGCGATGTGGACCGCGCGACCCGGCAGCCGCTGGAGGCCGCGGGGCACGGCGAGGGGCTCGCACCCCGTACGGGACATGGCGTCGGACTGGAAATCGACGAGGACCCGCAGCTCGCCCCCGCCGCCATGGGTAAACTGGACGCTTGTGTGCCGGTCACCGTCGGACCGGGGGTCCACCTCCCGGGCCGGGGCGGTGTCCGGATCGATGACACGCTCGTCGTCCGCCCCGAGGCGGACGGCGGACCCGAGCTACTCACCATCACGACCAAGGAACTGCTCGCGCTCTAGGTTCTGTCCGTCGGACAGGGCCTGGTGCCCAGGCACCGCCGTGTGCCCCGGCGCCGCGCACACCCGTGGTCGTCCACCAGCTTCAGTCCAGGAGATTCCGCAACCGTGGCTTCCACGAACGACCTCAAGAACGGCCTGGTGCTCAAGCTCGACGGGGGCCAGCTCTGGTCCGTCGTCGAGTTCCAGCACGTCAAGCCCGGCAAGGGCCCGGCCTTTGTGCGCACCAAGCTGAAGAACGTGCTCTCCGGCAAGGTCGTCGACAAGACCTTCAACGCCGGAGTGAAGGTCGAGACGGCCACCGTTGACCGCCGCGACATGCAGTTCTCGTACATGGACGGCGAGTACTTCGTCTTCATGGACATGGAGACGTACGACCAGCTCATGGTCGACCGCAAGGCCGTCGGCGACGCCGCCAACTTCCTGCTGGAGGGCTTCACCGCCAGCGTCGCCACCCACGAGGGCGAGGTGCTCTATGTCGAGCTGCCCGCCGCCGTCGAGCTGACCATCCAGCACACCGACCCCGGCGTCCAGGGCGACCGCTCCACCGGCGGCACCAAGCCGGCCACACTGGAGACCGGTTACGAGATCGGTGTCCCGCTCTTCATCACCACGGGTGAGAAGATCAAGGTCGACACCCGCTCCGGCGAGTACCTCGGCCGGGTGAACAGCTAACCGTGGCTGCCCGGAACAAGGCCCGCAAGCGCGCCTTCCAGATTCTCTTCGAGGCCGACCAGCGCGGGGCGTCCGTGCGGACGGTCCTCGCCGACTGGATACGGCACGCCCGGACCGACGACCGCCAGCCGCCGGTGGGCGAGTACACCATGGAGCTGGTCGAGGGGTACGCGGAGCACGCGGACCGGATCGACGAGCTGATCTCCACCTACTCGGTGGGCTGGACGCTGGACCGGATGCCGGTCGTCGACCGGAACATCGTACGGCTCGGCACCTATGAGCTGGTGTGGGTGGACGGCACCCCGGACGCGGTCGTGATCGACGAGGCGGTACAGCTCGCCAAGGAGTTCTCCACCGACGACTCGCCGTCCTTCGTCAACGGCCTGCTCGGCCGGTTCAAGGACCTCAAGCCGGGTCTGCGCCGCGTCGAAGCCCCGGACAGGTGAGGCGGACCGCTGTGCTGTGTCCTCAAGCGCCGGACGGGCTCAGCGGCCCGTCCGGCGCTTGAGGGTACGGGCGTGCCGGGTACGGGCGTGCCGGACGCACCGGGGGGTGGGTCCGTACGCGCATACGGACCCACCCCCCGGAGGTGACGTTTCTGCTGGTATGTGCCGGGTTTGTCAGCCCTCTTCGTGGGCCACCGCCCGGCGGGCGTCCGCGTCGAGGACACCCCAACTGATGAGCTGCTCGGTCAGGACCGACGGCGACTGGTCGTAGATCACGGCCAGCGTGCGCAGGTCGTCCTGGCGGATCGACAGCACCTTGCCGTTGTAGTCACCGCGCTGGCTCTGGATCGTCGCCGCATAACGCTGGAGCGGGCCCGCCTTCTCCTGCGGCACATGGGCCAGCCGCTCCAGGTCGAGGACGAGCTTCGGCGGCGGCTCGGCGGCTCCGCCGGGCGTCGTGCCAGGAAGCAGTTCCTGCACGGGGACCCCGTAGAAATCCGCCAGCTCGGCGAGGCGCTGCACCGTCACGGCACGGTCGCCACGCTCGTACGAACCGACCACCACGGCCTTCCAGCGGCCCTGGGACTTCTCCTCCACGCCATGGAGCGAGAGGCCCTGCTGGGTGCGGATGGCGCGGAGTTTGGCCCCGAGCTGCTTTGCGTATTCGCTGGACATATAGCTCCCCGGACGAAGTCTGGTAACTCACTGTGAGGTTACGCAGAGTTACTTGGATGCGTCAAGCCGAGGGACCCCGGCCCTGGTCGGAGCGGGGCCTCCCGCCGCCTCCTGACTGCCTTCCGAGGGGGTGCCACCAGGAGTTCCGCGGACGCCCTGCTAGCCTGAGTGGCGTAATTCCGACGTCCTTTAAAGTCCGTCCCGTGAGGCGGAGAAGGAGGTCCGTTTCGTATGGACACCGGTACGACCGACTCTACGGCCGACAGCCCGGGCGCGGCACGCCCCGTTCTGGAGGCACCCGACATCGCGCGGGCCCTGACCCGTATCGCCCACGAGATCGTCGAGCGCGCCAAGGGCGCCGACGACGTGGTGCTGCTCGGCATTCCGACCCGCGGGGTCTTCCTGGCCCGCCGGCTGGCCGAAAAACTCGCCGGTATCACCGGACGCCCGGTCCCGGTCGGCTCCCTCGACATCACGATGTACCGCGACGACCTGCGCCTGCGGCCCACCCGCGCGCTGGCCCGTACCGACATCCCGGGCGACGGGGTCGACGGGCGCCTCGTGGTCCTCGTCGACGACGTGCTCTTCTCCGGCCGCACCATCCGCGCCGCCCTCGACGCGCTCGGCGATCTCGGCCGCCCCAGGGCCGTCCAGCTCGCCGTCCTCGTCGACCGGGGCCACCGCGAGCTGCCGATCCGCGCCGACTACGTCGGCAAGAACATCCCCACCTCCCTGCGGGAGACGGTCAAGGTCCAGCTCGCCGAGGAGGACGGCCGGGACACCGTGCTGCTGGGCCTCCAGCGGCCTGCCGCGTCCGGCGAGCAGTAGGACGCCTCCGGCTCGTACCGACCCCGTACGGACGCCCCGGCGCGTCCGTACGCCCGCACACCCGAAGACCGGAGCACTCTCCCGATGCTGCGCCTGCCAGGGGCAAGCCCCCGCACACCCGGCCATCTGATCTCGGCGGCCGACCTCAGCCGCGACGACGCCGTCCTGATACTCGACACCGCGGAGGAGCTGGCCCGGGTCGCCGACCGGCCCATCAAGAAGCTTCCGACGCTGCGCGGCCGTACCGTCGTCAATCTCTTCTTCGAGGACTCGACCCGCACCCGGATCTCCTTCGAGGCCGCCGCCAAGCGGCTGTCGGCCGATGTCATCAACTTCTCCGCCAAGGGCTCGTCCGTCTCCAAGGGCGAGTCCCTCAAGGACACCGCGCTGACCCTGGAGGCGATGGGCGCCGACGCCGTCGTCATCCGGCACCCCGCGTCCGGCGCGCCGTACCGGCTCGCCACCTCCGGCTGGATCGACGGCGCGGTCGTCAACGCCGGGGACGGCACCCATGAACACCCCACCCAGGCGCTGCTCGACGCCTTCACCCTGCGCCGCCGGCTGGTCGGCGCGGACACGGGCATAGGGCGCGACCTCGAAGGGCGGCGGGTCACCATCGTCGGCGACGTCCTGCACAGCAGGGTCGCCCGCTCGAACGTCCTGCTGCTGCACACCCTGGGCGCCCGGGTCACCCTCGTCGCCCCGCCCACCCTCGTACCGATCGGCGTCGAGCACTGGCCGTGCGAGGTGTCGTACGACCTGGACCGGGTGCTGCCCGGCTCCGACGCCGTGATGATGCTGCGGGTGCAGCGCGAGCGGATGAACGCCGCGTTCTTCCCGACCGAGCGCGAGTACTCCCGCCGCTACGGCCTCGGCGGCGACCGGATGGCCCGGATGCCGGAGCACTCCGTCGTGATGCACCCCGGGCCGATGAACCGGGGGATGGAGATCACCGCGGAGGTCGCCGACTCGGAGCGCTGCACGGCCGTCGAGCAGGTGGCCAACGGGGTCTCGATCCGGATGGCGGTGCTCTATCTGCTGCTGGGCGGCAACGAGCCCGCCGTCAACCAGAACTCCCAGGCCCACAACTCCCAGACGCACGCGCGCACCGACTCATACGCCCGTACCGACTCCCGTACCGAGGAGAGCAAGTAATCATGAGCAAGATCCTGATCCGGGGCGCGCGGGTGCTCGGCGGCGAGGTACGGGACGTACTGATCGACGGGGAGACCATCGGCGCGGTCGGCACCGGACTGGACGCGGGCGACGCGACGGTCGTGGCGGCCGAGGGGCGGGTGCTGCTGCCCGGTCTGGTCGATCTGCACACCCATCTGCGGGAGCCGGGCCGCGAGGACTCCGAGACGGTCCTCACCGGCACCCGCGCCGCCGCCGTCGGCGGCTTCACCGCCGTCCACGCCATGGCCAACACCTTCCCGGTGGCCGACACGGCCGGTGTGGTCGAACAGGTCTGGCGGCTGGGCCGGGAGTCCGGCTACTGCGATGTGCAGCCCGTCGGCGCCGTGACGGTCGGTCTTGAGGGCAAGAACCTCGCCGAGCTGGGCGCCATGCACGACTCCGCCGCGCAGGTACGGGTCTTCTCGGACGACGGCAAGTGCGTGGACGACGCGGTGATCATGCGGCGGGCGCTGGAGTACGTGAAGGCCTTCGACGGGGTGATCGCACAGCACGCCCAGGAGCCCCGGCTGACCGAGGGCGCGCAGATGAACGAGGGCGTCGTCTCCGCCGAGCTGGGCCTCGGCGGCTGGCCGGCCGTCGCCGAGGAGTCGATCATCGCGCGGGACGTGCTGCTCGCCGCCCATGTCGGCTCCCGGGTCCATATCTGCCATCTCTCGACGGCGGGCTCGGTGGAGCTGGTGCGCTGGGCGAAGTCCAAGGGCTGGAACGTCACGGCCGAGGTCACCCCGCACCACCTCCTCCTCACCGACGAGCTGGTCAGGTCGTACGACCCGGTCTACAAGGTGAACCCGCCGCTGCGGACGGAGGCGGACGTCCAGGCGCTGCGCGCGGCCCTCGCCGACGGCACCATCGACTGTGTCGCCACCGACCACGCCCCGCACCCGCACGAGGACAAGGACTGCGAGTGGGCCGCCGCCGCCATGGGGATGGTCGGTCTGGAGACCGCGCTGTCGGTGGTCCAGGAGACCATGGTGGAGACCGGGCTGCTGGACTGGGCGGGGGTCGCCGACCGGATGTCGTTCCGTCCGGCGCGGATCGGCCGGCTCGCCGGTCATGGGCGGCCCGTCTCGGTGGGCGAGCCCGCCAACCTCACTCTGGTCGATCCGGCATACCGTGGTCCCGTGGACCCGGCGGGCTTCGCCTCCCGCAGCCGCAACACCCCGTACCAGGGCCGTGAGCTGCCAGGACGCGTCACCCACACCTTCCTCCGGGGCCGCGCCACGGTCGTCGACGGGAATCTGGTGTGACAACTGCGATGCTGAACCTCCTCTCCCCGCACCGGGTTTCGCTGCCTCTGAGCGGGCCGTTGGCCGCGCCGTTCGCCGGGCCGCTCGCCGCCGAGCAGAAGTCGGCGGAGGTGACCGACTGGGCCGCCCGGATCGGCTGGGTCGCCGGGCTGCTGCTCTTCATCGCGCTGGTGTACTGGCTGATGCGCCAGGGCTGGAAATGGCGCGGCAGCCTCCAGTCCGATCTGCCCGAGCTGCCCACCGCGCCCGACGACCTCGGTACGGCGAAGCTGACGACGGCGGGCCGCTACCACGGGTCCACGACCGCGGGGCAGTGGCTCGACCGGATCGTGGCGCACGGCCTGGGCGCGCGCAGCCGGGCGGAGCTGACGCTCACGGACGCGGGGCTCGATGTCGTACGCCCCGGCGCGAACGATTTCTTCATCCCGGCCGCGCAACTCCGTGAGGCCCGGCTCGACAAGGGCATCGCGGGCAAGGTCCTCGCCGAGGGCGGTCTGCTGATCGTCACCTGGGAGCACGGCGGCAGGCTGATCGACTCGGGCTTCCGCTCCGAACGCTCCGCCGAGCACACCGCCTGGGTCGAGGCCGTCAACTCCCTGAGCGTCGACTCCCCGAGCCGGAAGGTTCCGAGCGTCACGGCCCCGGCCGGCGCCACCACCGCCCCGCACGCCCCGACGGAAGGCCCCGCACGATGACCACCTCCCCCCGGGGCACCGCCCGTGCCAAGGCGTCTCCCGCCGTACTCGTCCTGGAGGACGGCCGCAGCTTCCGCGGCCGCGCCTACGGGGCCGAGGGGGAGACCTTCGGCGAGGCCGTGTTCTCCACCGGCATGACCGGCTACCAGGAGACCCTCACCGACCCCTCGTACCACCGCCAGGTCGTCGTGATGACCGCCCCCCACATCGGCAACACGGGCGTCAACGACGAGGACCCGGAGTCCCGCCGGATCTGGGTGTCCGGCTATGTCGTACGGGACCCCGCGCGCACCCCGTCCAACTGGCGCGCGCGGCGCTCGCTCGACGAGGAACTGACCGCCCAGGGCGTCGTCGGCATCAGCGGCATCGACACCCGCGCCCTCACCCGCCATCTGCGCGAGCGCGGCGCCATGCGCGTCGGCATCTTCTCCGGCGAGGCGCTGGCGGACGAGGAGGCCCTGCTCGCGCGGGTCCGGCAGAGCCCGGAGATGACCGGCGCCGACCTGTCCGCGGAGGTCGCCACCGACCGTACGTACGTCGTGCCCGCCATAGGCCGCAAGCGCTTCACCGTCGCCGCGCTCGACCTGGGCATCAAGGGCATGACCCCGCACCGGATGGCCGAGCGCGGCATCGAGGTCCATGTCCTGCCCGCCACCGCGACCCTCGACGAGGTGTACGCGACCGCCCCCGACGGGGTCTTTCTCTCCAACGGCCCGGGCGACCCGGCCACCGCCGACCTCACCGTCGTCAAGGGCGTACTGGAGCGCGGCACCCCGCTCTTCGGGATCTGCTTCGGCAACCAGCTCCTCGGGCGCGCGCTGGGCTTCGGCACGTACAAGCTGAAGTACGGGCACCGGGGCATCAACCAGCCCGTGCAGGACCGGACCACCGGCAAGGTCGAGGTCACCGCGCACAACCACGGCTTCGCCGTCGACGCCCCGCTCGACCGGGTCTCCGACACCCCCTACGGCCGCGCCGAGGTCTCCCACGTCTGCCTCAACGACAACGTGGTCGAGGGCCTCAGGCTGCTGGACCGGCCGGTCTTCAGCGTCCAGTACCACCCCGAGGCGGCCGCGGGTCCGCATGACGCCGCGTACCTCTTCGACCGCTTCGTATCCCTGATGGAGGACCAGCGTGCCTAAGCGCACCGATATCCAGTCCGTCCTGGTCATCGGTTCAGGACCGATCGTCATCGGCCAGGCCGCCGAGTTCGACTACTCCGGCACCCAGGCCTGCCGCGTTCTGAAGGCCGAGGGCCTGCGCGTCATCCTGGTGAACTCCAACCCCGCCACGATCATGACGGACCCGGAGATCGCCGACGCCACCTATGTCGAGCCGATCACCCCCGACTTCGTCGAGAAGATCATCGCCAAGGAGCGCCCCGACGCGCTGCTGCCCACCCTCGGCGGCCAGACCGCGCTGAACACCGCGATCGCGCTCCATGACGCGGGCACCCTCGACAAGTACGGCGTCGAACTGATCGGCGCCAAGGTCGAGGCCATTCACAAGGGCGAAGACCGCGACCTCTTTAAAGAAGTCGTCGAATCCGTCAACGCCAAGACCGGTCACGGCGAGTCCGCGCGCTCGGTGATCTGCCACACCCTGGACGAGGCCGTGGCGGGGGTGGAGACGCTCGGCGGCTATCCCGTCGTCGTCCGGCCCTCCTTCACCATGGGCGGCGCGGGCTCCGGCTTCGCTTACGACGAGGACGAGCTGCGCCGTATCGCCGGACAGGGCCTGATGCTCTCGCCGACCACCGAGGTGCTCCTTGAGGAGTCCATCCTCGGCTGGAAGGAGTACGAGCTGGAGCTGATGCGCGACAAGCACGACAACGTCGTGGTCGTCTGCTCCATCGAGAACTTCGACCCCATGGGTGTGCACACCGGCGACTCCATCACCGTGGCGCCCGCGATGACCCTGACCGACCGCGAGTACCAGATCCTGCGGGACATCGGTATCGCGGTGATCCGCGAGGTCGGCGTCGACACCGGCGGCTGCAACATCCAGTTCGCGGTCAACCCCGAGGACGGCCGGGTCATCGTCATCGAGATGAACCCCCGGGTCTCCCGCTCCTCCGCGCTCGCCTCCAAGGCCACCGGCTTCCCGATCGCGAAGATCGCCGCCCGGCTCGCCGTCGGTTACACCCTGGACGAGATCCCCAACGACATCACCGAGAAGACCCCGGCCTCCTTCGAGCCCACCCTCGACTATGTCGTCGTCAAGGTGCCGCGCTTCGCCTTCGAGAAGTTCCCGGCGGCCGACGCCAGCCTCACCACCACCATGAAGTCGGTCGGCGAGGCCATGGCCATCGGCCGCAACTTCACCGAGGCGCTCCAGAAGGCGCTGCGCTCGCTGGAGAAGGCGGGCAGCCAGTTCTCCTTCGCCGAGGACCCAGCCCTCCGCGTCCCCGGCGCCAAGGACGCCCTGCTGGAGACCGCCAAGGTGCCCACCGACGGGCGGATCAACACCGTGATGCGGGCCATCCGCGCCGGTGCCACCCCCGAAGAGGTCTTCGAGGCGACGCGGATCGACCCCTGGTTCGTCGACCAGCTCTTCCTGATCAAGGAGTACGCGGACGAGCTGGCCGGCGCCGCCGAGCTGTCCCCGGACCTGCTCGCCGAGGCCAAGCGGCACGGTTTCTCCGACGCCCAGATCGCCGGGATCCGGGGGCTGCGCGAGGATGTGGTCCGCGAGGTCAGGCACGCCCTCGGTATCCGCCCGGTCTACAAGACGGTCGACACCTGCGCCGCCGAATTCGCCGCGAAGACGCCGTACTTCTACTCCTCGTACGACGAGGAGAACGAGGTCGCGCCGCGCACCAGGCCCGCCGTGATCATCCTCGGCTCGGGCCCCAACCGGATCGGCCAGGGCATCGAGTTCGACTACTCCTGTGTCCACGCCTCCTTCGCGCTGAGCGAGGCCGGCTACGAGACCGTGATGGTCAACTGCAATCCCGAGACCGTCTCCACCGACTACGACACCTCCGACCGGCTCTACTTCGAGCCGCTCACCCTGGAGGACGTCCTGGAGATCGTGCACGTCGAGACGCTGGCCGGCCCGGTCGCGGGCGTCCTCGTACAGCTCGGCGGACAGACCCCGCTCGGTCTCGCACAGGCACTCAAGGACAACGGCGTACCGATCGTGGGCACGCCCCCCGAGGCGATCCACGCCGCCGAGGACCGCGGGGCCTTCGGCCGGGTCCTCGCCGAGGCCGGACTGCCCGCGCCCAAGCACGGCACCGCCACCACCTTCGCCGAGGCCAAGGCCATCGCCGACGAGATCGGCTACCCGGTCCTGGTCCGTCCGTCGTACGTCCTGGGCGGGCGCGGCATGGAGATCGTGTACGACGAGGCCAGGCTCTCCTCGTACATCGCCGAGTCCACCGAGCTCAGCCCCAGCCGGCCGGTCCTCGTGGACCGCTTCCTCGACGACGCCATCGAGATCGACGTGGACGCGCTCTACGACGGTACGGAGCTGTATCTCGGCGGAGTGATGGAGCACATCGAAGAAGCCGGGATCCACTCCGGGGACTCGGCGTGCGCCCTGCCGCCCATCACCCTCGGCGGCTTCGACATCAAGCGGCTGCGGGCCTCGACCGAGGCGATCGCCAAGGGTGTCGGGGTGCGCGGGCTGATCAATATCCAGTTCGCGATGGCCGGGGACATCCTGTACGTCCTGGAGGCCAACCCGCGCGCCTCCCGTACGGTTCCCTTCACCTCCAAGGCGACCGCCGTACCGCTCGCCAAGGCCGCGGCCCGAATCTCCCTGGGCGCCACCGTCGCGGAACTGCGCGCCGAAGGACTGCTGCCAGCCCATGGCGACGGCGGCACGCTGCCGCTGGACGCGCCGATCTCCGTCAAGGAGGCCGTGATGCCGTGGTCGCGCTTCCGGGACATCCACGGGCGCGGGGTGGACACCGTCCTCGGCCCGGAGATGCGCTCCACCGGCGAGGTCATGGGCATCGACTCGGCCTTCGGCACGGCGTACGCCAAGTCGCAGGCCGCGGCGTACGGGCCGCTGCCCACCAAGGGCCGCGCCTTCATCTCCGTGGCCAACCGGGACAAGCGCTCGATGATCTTCCCGGCGCGGGAGCTGGTCGCCCATGGATTCGAACTCTTCGCCACTTCCGGCACCGCCGAGGTGCTCAAGCGCAACGGCATAAGCGCCGTCGTGGTGCGCAAGCAGAGCGAGGGTGTCGGTCCGGCCGGCGAGAAGACCGTCGTACAGCTCATCCATGACGGAGAGGTCGACCTGATCGTCAACACTCCGTACGGCACCGGCGGCCGGTTGGACGGCTATGACATCCGTACGGCCGCTGTGGCACGCGGAGTTCCCTGCTTGACGACGGTCCAGGCGCTGGCCGCGGCGGTGCAGGGCATTGACGCGCTCAACCATGGCGAGGTCGGTGTCCGGTCCCTCCAGGAGCACGCGGAACGCCTGACCGCGGCGCGCGAGGACTGAACCGTGTACAGGATCTTCTTCAGGCTGGTCTTCCGGCGGATGGACCCGGAGCGGGCCCATCATCTGGCCGTCCGGTGGATCCGGCTCGCGGCCCGGGTCCCCGTCCTGCATACGTTTGTCGCCGCCGCCCTCGCGCCGCGCTTCCCGGAGCTGCGGACCGAGGCGTTCGGACTGCGGATGCACGGCCCCTTCGGGCTCGCCGCCGGCTTCGACAAGAACGCCGTGGCCGTCGACGGCATGGCCATGCTCGGCTTCGACCATGTCGAGATCGGTACGGTCACCGGCGAGCCGCAGCCCGGAAACCCCAGGCAACGGCTCTTCCGGCTGGTCGCCGACCGCGCCCTGGTCAACCGGATGGGCTTCAACAACGAGGGCTCGGCCGCCGTGGCGGCACGGCTGGCAACGCGCAGAGCGGTCTTCAAGACCGTCGTTGGCGTCAACATCGGTAAGACGAAGGTCGTCCCCGAGGATGAAGCGATCGCCGACTACGTCCTCTCGACCGAGCGGCTGGCCGGTCACGCCGACTATCTCGTGGTCAATGTCAGCTCGCCCAACACCCCCGGACTGCGTGCCCTCCAGGCCGTCGGCCTCCTCCGGCCGCTGCTGACCGCCGTACGGGAGGCGGCCGACCGTACCGTCACCGGCCGCCGGGTCCCCCTGCTGGTCAAGATCGCGCCTGATCTCGCGGACGAGGACATCGACGCGGTGGCCGATCTCGCCGTCGAACTCGGCCTGGACGGGATCATCGCCACCAACACCACCATCGCGCGCGACGGACTTGGCCTGGTGTCGGACCCCGCGCTGGTCGCCGAGACCGGCGGACTGTCCGGCGCCCCCCTGAAGGCGCGCTCGCTGGAGGTCCTGCGCAGGCTGTACGGGCGGGTCGGCGACCGGATCACCCTGGTCGGGGTCGGCGGAATCGAGAACGCGGAGGACGCCTGGCAGCGCATCCTCGCCGGCGCCACGCTGGTCCAGGGCTTCAGCGCCTTCATCTACGAGGGCCCGTTCTGGAGCCGCTCCCTGCACAAGGGGCTCGCGGCCCGGCTCAGGACCAGCCCGTACGCCACGCTCGCCGAGGCCGTCGGCGCCGACACCCGGAAGGTGACCGCATGACCGAGGGACCGTACGGCGCACACCTTCAGGAACCCTTCGGCGCCAGGCTTCGGCGCGCCATGGACACCCGCGGGCAGCTCTGCGTCGGTATCGACCCGCACGGTTCGCTGCTCAGGGCCTGGGGCCTCGGCGACGATGTCGCGGGACTGGAGCGCTTCACCCGGACGACGGTGGAGGCCCTGGCCGACCGGGTCGCCGTGCTCAAACCGCAGTCCGCGTTCTTCGAGCGCTTCGGGTCGCGCGGAATCGCCGTACTGGAGAAGGCCGTGGCGGAGGCGCGGGCGGCCGGGGCGCTGGTCCTGATGGACGCCAAGCGCGGTGACATCGGCTCGACCATGGGCGCGTACGCGGCGACCTACCTCGACAAGGACTCGCCGCTCTTCTCGGACGCCGTCACGGTCTCCCCGTACCTCGGTTTCGGATCCCTGCGTCCCGCCCTGGACGCCGCCGCGGTCTCGGGCGCCGGCGTCTTCGTCCTCGCGCTCACCTCCAACCCGGAGGGCGCGGAGGTGCAGCGCGCCACCGCGCCCGACGGCCGGTCCCTGGCGCAGCTCATGCTCGACCACATGGCCGCCGAGAACGCGGGCGCGGAGCCGCTCGGCTCGGTCGGTGCCGTCATCGGCGCCACTCTCGCCCACGCCGGTGCGGACCTCGCGATCAACGGTCCGCTCCTCGCGCCCGGAATCGGCGCGCAGGGTGCGACCCCGGCCGGGCTGCCCGCTCTGTTCGGCTCCTCGGTCCGGAATGTGGTACCGAGCGTCAGCCGGGATGTGCTGCGCCACGGTCCGGACATCAGTGCCCTTAGGGCGGCTGCGGAGCGCTTCGCGGACGAGGTGAGGACCGCGGTCGAGGCGGCCTAGGCCCTGTCTGCCAGGTCTCTCGTGCCTCCGCGGCGGGCCGCTCACCTCGCCCGCCGCCCAAAAAGTTGGGCAAAATGCCCAAAATGTCACCCCTGATCGATGCTGACCAGGACTTTTCGTCTGTTCTCGCTGACTCCAGCGGCCCTGGCCGCTAGTCTCCGTCGAGAGCCAACGTGCAGTGCGTTGCCCGTTGCTCGCCTGGTGTGGGGCGAATAGGTTCCTCACCGGTCCGTATCCGACAGTTCGACATCCGAGGTGACGTAGGCGTGGCTCTTCCGCCCCTTACCCCTGAACAGCGCGCAGCCGCGCTCGAAAAGGCCGCCGCGGCTCGCCGGGAGCGGGCCGAGGTCAAGAATCGACTCAAGCACTCCGGCGCCTCCCTCCATGACGTGATCAAGCAGGGTCAGGAGAACGACGTCATCGGGAAGATGAAGGTCTCCGCACTGCTCGAATCCCTGCCCGGTGTGGGCAAGGTCCGCGCCAAGCAGATCATGGAGCGGCTCGGCATCTCCGAGAGCCGGCGTGTCCGGGGTCTCGGCTCCAACCAGATCGCCTCCCTTGAGCGCGAGTTCGGCGGCACCGGCGCCTGACGTTCCCGGAGACTCCCGGGAACCTGGATAATCGCTGCATGGCAGCAGAAGTACGACCGCGGCTGACCGTGCTCTCCGGCCCCTCAGGGGTCGGCAAGAGCACGGTCGTCGCGCATATGCGCAAGGTCCACCCCGAGGTATGGCTCTCGGTGTCGGCCACCACCAGAAAACCGCGTCCCGGTGAACGCGACGGCGTCCAGTACTTCTTTGTCTCGGACGAGGAGTTCGACAAGCTGATCGCCAACGGTGAACTGCTGGAATGGGCGGAGTTCGCGGGCAACCGCTACGGAACCCCGCGGCGCGAGGTCCATGACCGGCTGGCGGCGGGCGAGCCCGTACTGCTGGAGATCGATCTCCAGGGCGCCCGGCAGGTCAAGGAATCGATGCCCGATTCCCGGCTGGTCTTTCTGGCACCGCCGAGCTGGGACGAACTGGTGCGCCGGCTGACCGGCCGGGGCACCGAATCGCCCGAGGTGATCGAACGCCGGCTGGAGGCGGCCAAAGTGGAACTGGCCGCCGAGTCGGAGTTCGATACGACGCTGGTCAACACCTCCGTCGAGGACGTCGCGCGTGAGCTGCTAGCCTTGATGGCAGTTGAATGATCTTTTTCCCTGATCTCCCTGAGTTTTTCTCCCTGAATTTTCTTCGGAAGGCTAGAGAGTGTCCTCTTCCATCACGACGCCCGAGGGCATCATCAACCCGCCGATCGATGAGCTGCTCGAGGCCACGGACTCGAAGTACAGCCTCGTGATCTATGCGGCCAAGCGCGCGCGTCAGATCAACGCGTACTACTCGCAGCTCGGTGAGGGCCTGCTGGAGTACGTCGGTCCGCTGGTGGACACCCATGTCCACGAGAAGCCGCTCTCCATCGCCCTGCGCGAGATCAACGCGGGTCTTCTGACCTCCGAGGCCATCGAGGGCCCGGCTCAGTAACCCGGTAAGTCGTACTTTCTCTGCTTTATCCACAGGCCCGGCAGCGCGCTGCCGGGCCTGTGGTGTGTCATGTCCTTGGGCGGGTGTTCGGGGCTCGGTGCTCGGGTGTTCAGGGGCTCGGGTGTTCGGGCGCTTTGGGCGTCATACGTACGAGAGATGAGGGGACGCGGTGGAAGAGAAGGCGGAGAAGCCGAAGGTCGTGCTCGGGGTCGCGGGCGGGATCGCCGCGTACAAGGCGTGCGAGCTGCTGCGCAGGCTCACCGAGTCGGGCCATGACGTACGGGTCGTGCCGACCGCGTCCGCGCTGCACTTCGTCGGGGCCGCGACCTGGTCGGCGCTGTCCGGGCATCCCGTCTCCACCGAGGTCTGGACGGATGTGCACGAGGTGCCGCATGTACGGATCGGGCAGTCCGCCGATCTGGTCGTCGTCGCCCCCGCCACCGCGGATCTGCTGGCCAAGGCGGCGCACGGGCTCGCCGACGATCTGCTCACCAACACCCTGCTGACCGCACGCTGCCCGGTGGTCTTCGCCCCGGCCATGCACACCGAGATGTGGGAGCACCCCGCCACACAGGAGAATGTCGCGACGCTGCGCCGCCGGGGGGCGGTCGTCATCGAGCCCGCGGTGGGGCGGCTCACCGGCGTCGACACCGGCAAGGGCCGGCTGCCGGACCCGGAGGAGATCTTCGAGATCTGCCGCCGCGTCCTGGCACGGGGGGTACGGGAAGCGGATCTGGCGGGCCGCCATGTCGTGGTCAGCGCGGGCGGTACGCGCGAGCCGCTCGACCCGGTGCGCTATCTCGGCAACCGGTCCTCGGGGAAGCAGGGGTACGCCCTGGCGCGTACGGCGGTGGCCCGCGGGGCCAGGGTCACCCTGATCGAGGCGAATACGGGGATGGCGGACCCGGCGGGTGCCGATGTGGTCCATGTGGGGACGGCCGTACAGCTCAGGGAGGCCGTCCTGAAGGCGGCGGCGGAGGCCGACGCCGTGGTCATGGCGGCGGCGGTCGCCGACTTCAGACCAGCGGTGTACGCCGAAGGCAAGATCAAGAAGAAGGACGGCGAGGAGCCCGCGCCGGTGGCCCTGATCCGTAACCCGGACATCCTCGCTGAGATCTCGGCCGAGCGCGCGCACGCTGCGCAGGTGATCGTGGGCTTCGCGGCGGAGACGGACGATGTCCTGGCCCATGGGCGGCAGAAGCTCCGGCGCAAGGGGTGCGATCTGCTGGTCGTCAACGAGGTCGGGGAGCGCAAGGCCTTCGGGGCGGCGGAGAACGAGGCGGTGGTGCTGGCCGCGGACGGCGGGGAGACGCCGGTGCCGTACGGGCCGAAGGAGGCGCTCGCGGATGTCGTCTGGGACCTGGTGATACCGAGACTGGACGGGACGCCGGGCGCCGGGGCGGAAGTCTGAGCGGGGAGGCCGGGGCGCGGGACCGGAGCGGCAGGGCGCCCGGCGTCGGGGGCCGGTGCGCCTGAATCCGGAGCGGCGGGGCACCCGGGCCGGCGGGCTGGTGCGCCTGAATCCGGAGCGGCGGGGCGGCCGAACCGGGGCTTGCGTGAATTCTTTGTTGCACGTCGCGTACCGCGTTTGAATCCCGTGGCGGTCCCGGGACCAGCCCTGATTGCCGCTAGAGAACCGCTCTAATCCGGCGTAGCGGGCTCTGGCCAGGGTCGATCGTCGTAACGCATAATGCAGTGCCGCGGGCGACGGGACTCCCACAGAACGAGACACTTCGCCCCGTGGCGTCATACGACCGATAAAGTGGTCGTGGACCGTCGCGGGGCGCAGCCCCCCGTCGGTCCGCCAACGATCAGCCAGCAGCCGCTGCAACCTCAGGGAGCGATGTGTCCCGCCGTCTGTTCACCTCGGAGTCAGTGACCGAAGGTCACCCCGACAAGATCGCTGACCAGATCAGCGACACCATTCTTGACGCGCTCCTGCGGGAGGACCCGTCCTCCCGGGTCGCCGTGGAGACCTTGATCACCACCGGCCAGGTCCATGTGGCCGGCGAGGTCACCACCAAGGCGTACGCGCCGATCGCCCAGCTCGTCCGGGACAAGATCCTGGAGATCGGCTACGACTCCTCGAAGAAGGGCTTCGACGGCGCGTCCTGCGGCGTCTCGGTGTCCATCGGCGCGCAGTCGCCCGACATCGCGCAGGGCGTCGACACGGCGTACGAGAAGCGCGTCGAGGGCGCGGCCACCGGTGAGCAGGACGACGAGCTGGACAAGCAGGGCGCCGGCGACCAGGGCCTGATGTTCGGCTACGCCTGCGACGAGACGCCCGAGCTGATGCCGCTCCCGATCCACCTGGCGCACCGCCTCTCGCGCCGCCTCTCCGAGGTCCGCAAGAACGGGACCATCCCGTACCTGCGCCCCGACGGCAAGACGCAGGTCACCATCGAGTACGACGGCGACAAGGCCGTCCGTCTCGACACGGTCGTCGTTTCCTCGCAGCACGCCTCCGACATCGACCTGGACTCACTGCTCGCTCCCGACGTACGCGAATTCGTCGTCGAGCATGTCCTCCAGGAGCTGGTCGACGACGGCATCAAGCTGGAGACCGAGGGCTACCGGCTGCTGGTCAACCCGACCGGCCGCTTCGAGATCGGCGGCCCCATGGGCGACGCCGGTCTGACCGGCCGCAAGATCATCATCGACACGTACGGCGGCATGGCCCGCCACGGCGGCGGCGCCTTCTCCGGCAAGGACCCGTCGAAGGTCGACCGCTCGGCGGCGTACGCGATGCGTTGGGTCGCGAAGAACGTCGTCGCGGCCGGCCTGGCCGCCCGCTGCGAGGTCCAGGTCGCATACGCGATCGGCAAGGCCGAGCCGGTCGGCCTCTTCGTCGAGACCTTCGGCACCGCCACGGTCGACACGGACAAGATCGAGCAGGCCATCGGCAAGGTCTTCGACCTCCGCCCGGCCGCGATCATCCGCGACCTCGACCTGCTCCGCCCGATCTACTCCCAGACGGCGGCCTATGGCCACTTCGGCCGCGAGCTCCCCGAATTCACCTGGGAGACCACGGACCGCGTAGACGCCCTCCGCGAGGCCGCCGGCCTCTGACCCACCCGCCCCACCCCACAGCGGCTGACAACGGCCCCGGACCGCAGGACGGTCCGGGGCCGTTGCGTATGCGCGCGGTCGCCGAGGGTTCTCGGCATGGGGGTGTGTCGGTGGTGTCTGGTAGGTATGGAGCTGTGAGCAGCGATGACAGGGCCGGTGGGAAGGGGGAGCCGGAGCAGCTTGCGCTTATTCGGGAGAGTGTGCGGAAGGCGAAGGTGCCGCGGGCGAAGCCGCGGACGTGGCGGGGGGCCGCGCTGGCGGGGGAGTTGCCGGTGGCGCGGGTGGTGGTGAACAAGGGGGTGCTGCATCTCGACCAGTTCTTCGACTACGCCGTGCCGGAGGAGCTGGACGAGGCGGCGCGGCCCGGGGTGCGGGTGCGGGTGCGGTTCGGGGCCGGGGCGCATCAGGTGCGGGGCGGGCGGCGCGAGGGCGGGCGGCTGATCGACGGGTTCGTCGTGGAGCGGCTGGCCGAGTCCGACTACAAGGGGCCGCTGGCCGCGCTGGCCGATGTGGTGTCGCCCGAGCCGGTGCTCAGCGCCGAGTTGCTCGGGCTCGCCCGGGCCGTCGCCGACCGGTACGCCGGGAGCCTCGCGGATGTCCTCCAGCTCGCCATTCCACCGAGGAACGCGCGGGCCGAGTCGAAGCCGTCCCCCGAGCCGTTGCCGCCGCCCGCCGCGCCGGAGGCGGGGACATGGGAGCGGTACGCGAACGGGGCGGCGTTCCTGGACGCGCTCGCCGGGGGCGGTGCGCCGCGCGCCGTGTGGACCGCGCTGCCCGGGCCGCACTGGGCGGACGAGCTGGCGCGGGCGGTGGCGGCGGCGCTCGCCTCGGGGCGGGGCGCGCTTGTCGTCGTACCGGACGGGAGGGCCGCCGCGCGGGTCGATGCCGCGCTCACGGCGTTCCTGGGCACCGGCCGGCATGCCCTGCTCACGGCGGAGGCCGGGCCCGAGAAGCGCTATCGCGAGTGGCTCGCCGTACGGCGCGGTGCGGTACGGGCGGTCGTCGGGACCCGCGCCGCCATGTTCGCGCCGGTCCATGACCTGGGGCTGGTGGCCATCTGGGACGACGGGGACGACAGCCACAGCGAGCAGCACGCGCCCCAGCCGCACGCCCGCGAAGTGCTGCTGCTGCGCGCCGCGCACGACAAGTGCGGCTTTCTGCTGGGCGGTACGGCATGCACGGTCGAGGCGGCTCAGCTTGTCGGGACGGGCTGGGCGCTGCCCCTGACGGCGACCCGGGAGCGGATACGTACCGCCGCGCCCCTCGTCCGTACCGTCGGCGACGGCGAACTGGCGCGGGACGAGGCCGCCCGCGCGGCCCGGCTGCCCAGCCTCGCCTGGCAGGCCGTCAGGGACGGGCTGAAGACCGGACCGGTGCTGGTGCAGGTGCCCCGGCGCGGCTATGTGCCCCGGCTTGCGTGCGAGCGCTGCCGTACACCCGCCCGCTGCCGGCAGTGTGCGGGCCCGCTGGAGGCGCCCCGCGAGCGGGAGTTGCGCTGCGGCTGGTGCGGCCGGGACGAACCGGGGGGGTGGCAGTGCGCGGAGTGCGGGAGTGTCCGGCTGCGGGCGCGGATCGTGGGGGCGCGGCGTACGGCGGAGGAGCTGGGCCGGGCCTTCCCGGCCGTTCCCGTACGTACGTCCGGGCGGGACCATGTCCTCGACTCCGTACCGGACCGGCCCGCCCTGGTGGTCAGTACTCCCGGGGCCGAGCCGGTGGCCGAGGGCGGTTACGCCGCCGCGCTGCTGCTCGACGGCTGGGCGATGCTGGGACGGCCGGATCTGCGGGCGGGCGAGGAGGCCCTGCGGCGCTGGATACACGCCGGCTCCCTGGTACGCGGGCAGGAGGAGGGCGGCACGGTGGTCGTGGTCGCCGAACCCACCCTGCGGCCGGTGCAGGCGCTGGTGCGCTGGGACCCGGTGGGCCACGCCCAGCGCGAGCTGGCGGAGCGGGCCGAGCTGGGGTTCCCACCGGTGTCCCGGATGGCCGCGGTGTCGGGCCGCGCGGAGGCGGTCCGTACGTTCCTGGCCGCCCTGGCCACGGCCGGACTCCCGCCGGACGCCGAGGTGCTGGGGCCTGTACCTCTTCCACCCGTCGACCCGGGACGGCCGCGCCGACCGGGCGACCCGCCGCCGGGGGAGCACTGGGAGCGGGCGCTGCTGCGCGTACGCCCGGGGAGCGGCGCGGCTCTGGCGTCCGCGCTGAAGTCGGCGCAGGCGGCACGCATGGCCCGGGGCGGCGGCGATCCCGTACGGGTGCGGATCGACCCGCCGGACATCGGCTGACGCCGTCGGCGCACCGGGAAGGTCTGTCTCAGAGTCGAGCCTCGGGCGTGTCCGAAGGCGACCTTGTTCATCGGCCGTCGCCGGCGCGGTCAGCTCTCCTTGGAGGGGTGGGCTTCGTCGGAGGTACGGGCGCGCAGGGCCCGTACCTTGTGGAGGTTGCCGCAGTGCTCCATGGAGCACCAGCGGCGCCGGCCCGGGCGCGAGGTGTCGACGTACACGAGTTGGCAGTTGTCGGAGGCGCAGGTGCGGATACGGTGCGCGAAGGGCCCGGTCAGCAGCTCGACGGCGTCCCGGGCGACGGTGGCGAGCAGATGGGTGCCGGTGGCGGTCCCCGTCCACCGTCGTTCTCCGCCCGGCCCGATCGCGGGCGCCAGTGACGGGTGGGCGGCGGCTTCATTGATGATCCGCAGCAGGCCGGGCTCGGGCGGTTCGCCGGAAATGTGGGCGATGACCAGGCGGAACAGCGCATCGCGCAGCCGTCGCGCGTCTGCCACCTCGCTGTCGGAGATCTCCAGTGCGGGTGTCGGTGTCAGCCGCGACCGGTCCGCCCAGTCCGCCAGATCGGCGGGCTCGTGCAGCACCTCGTACCGGCGGTAGGGGCCGGGGCCGCCGGTGGTCAGCAGCTCCAGACACAGCGCTCCCGGGTCGAACCGGAAGGTGACGCCGGTATGGGAGCGCAGCGTCAGGCCCCTCGTTGGGGAAGCGGCTACGGAAGTGGTTGCGGCAGCATCCATGTAACCAATATAAGTGGTTACATGGCACTGAGCTGGAAGCTGGTCATCGACAGTACGAACGCACCCGCCCTCGCGGACTTCTGGGCCGCGGCGCTGGGATACGAGGTGGAGGACCCGAGCCCGCTGATCGAGCGCCTGCTGGCCGCCGGGCAGATCGGCGAAGAGGCGGTCATCGAGCATCGCGGGCGCAGGATCTTCCGCGGGTACGCCGCGATCCGCCACCCCGAGGACCCGTTCGACGAGGTCAGCGGTATCGGGCGCGGCCGACGGCTGCTCTTCCAGGACGTACCCGAGGGCAAGTCCGGCAAGAACAGGCTGCATGTCGATGTGCACAGCGAGCCCGGCGGGCGCGAGGAGCTGGTGGCACGGCTGGTGGACCTGGGCGCGAGCCGCGTCCGAGAGGTGGACCAGGGGCCGGCCGGGCACTGGTGGGTGATGCGGGACCCGGAGGGCAACGAATACTGCGTGGCATAGCTTCGGCCGCCACCCCCTCCGGCCGGCGCCAATGCCGACCCGGCGGCCCGGCAGCCCGGCCGGGGGTCCCTGCTCCGAAGCCTCCGAAGTCCCCGAAGCCTGCGAGGCCTCCGCAGGCTCCGAAGTTCCGCCCCGGCCGCTCGGCCATCGAGCCCCCTCGGCCCTCTCGGTCCCCTCAGCCGCCCCGTGGCCCCGGGAACGCCGATGGCCGGGGATCTTCGCGCAGCACCGGAGCGGCAGCCGCCGCGGGCTGTGGCGGCATGGAGCGCGCGGCGGGGACCGCGGTGACGGCGGTCGGCACCGCCGCGGTCTCCTGCGTACGGTCCGTACGGTCGGCCTCGGCCGAGCCCGGCTGCTGCGCGGCCCGGCGCGTACCGTAACGGCGGTGCACCGCCTGCTTCGTGACCCCCAGCGCGGAGCCCACCGCGTCCCACGAGAACCCCAGCGAGCGGTCGAAGTCCACGGCCGCGGTCACCAGGGTCTCGACACTGTCCCGCAGCTCCTGTGCGAGACGGACGGTCGGCGCCGGGGCCCTGCCGTAGACGACAAAGCCCGTGGACGGGCCGGAGCGGCGGGGGCGGTAGACGTTGCCCAACTGGGCGGTGAGGGTGCGCAGCGCGTCCACCTGCCGCCGGACCCGCTCGATGTCCCGCACCAACAGGTGGAGACTTGCACGGGCTTGTGCGTCGTGGGTTGCGTGGTCGGCCATGAACAAGCCTCTCGAACCGGCGTTGAAAAGGATCCGGGCCGCACCGGTGCGGCCCGCGTTGGTCAATCTCCCTTGACAACGCGCCACCCGCCGTTGTGGTCACGCTGCGGGGGCGTGTGCGCATATGCGCGGGGCGCGCACACCGACGTACGCCCCCTGCGCCCAAGGCCTGCCAACGCCCATAGACTGGTGCGTCGCTCGTCACCGCACGTTTCTGCACGAGAGGCAGTCAGCCACCGATGAAGCTCGTCTTCGCCGGCACCCCCGAGGTCGCCGTACCCGCCCTGGACGCACTCATCGCCTCGGAACGGCATGACGTCGTCGCCGTCGTCACCCGGCCCGACGCGCCGTCGGGCCGCGGGCGCAGGCTCGTCTCCAGCCCGGTCGCCGAGCGCGCCGAGGAGTCGGGGATCGAGGTGCTCAAGCCGGCGAAGCCCCGGGACGCGGAATTCCTGGCGCGGCTGCGGGAGATCGGGCCCGACTGCTGCCCGGTCGTCGCGTACGGCGCGCTGCTGCCCAGGGTCGCGCTCGATGTCCCGGTCCACGGGTGGGTGAATCTGCACTTCTCGCTGCTGCCGGCCTGGCGCGGCGCGGCACCCGTACAGCACGCGGTCATGGCGGGGGACGAGATGACCGGCGCGGCCACCTTCCAGATCGAGGAGGGGCTGGACTCCGGGCCGGTGTACGGGGTGCTCACCGAGCATGTACGGCCCACCGACACCAGCGGCGATCTGCTGACCAGGCTCGCCTTCGCGGGCGCGGGGCTGCTCGTCGCGACCATGGACGGCATCGAGGACGGCACGCTCAAGCCCGTGCCGCAGCCCGCCGAGGGCATCTCGCTCGCGCCCAAGATCAACGTCGAGGACGCCCAGGTGGACTGGGCGGCACCCGCCCTCCGCGTCGACCGCGTCGTCCGCGCCTGCACCCCCGCGCCCGGCGCCTGGACGGTCTTCCGCGGGGAGCGGCTCAAACTGATCCAGCTCGGGCTGCTGCCGGACCGTACGGAACTGGCGCCCGGGACGCTGGCCGTCGGCAAGAACCATGTGTACGCGGGCACCGGCTCGCACGATGTCGAACTGCTCTGGGTCCAGCCCCAGGGCAAGAAGCCGATGCGCGCGGCGGACTGGGCCCGCGGAGTCCGGATCGCCCCCGGCGAACAGCTCGGCGCGGGGCCCACCGCCTAGGTCGGGAGCGGGGGCGACCGCCTAGGCTGGGAGGGATCGGTAACTCTCACCCGGAGCACTTTTGAACCAGCAGGCCCCCCGCCGTCCCGCCAAGCCCTACCGCCGCCCCAAGAAGGATCCCGTGCGGATCCTCGCCTTCGAGGCGCTCAGGGCCGTCGACGAGCGGGACGCGTACGCGAATCTCGTCCTGCCCCCGCTGCTCAGGAAAGCACGCGAGAACAGCGGCTTCGAGGCGCGCGACGCCGCCCTCGCCACCGAGCTGGTGTACGGGACGCTCCGCCGCCAGGGCACCTACGACGCGATCATCTCCGCCTGCGTCGACCGGCCGCTGCGTGAGGTCGACCCGCCGGTGCTCGACGTGCTGGCGCTCGGCGCGCACCAGCTTCTCGGCACCCGGATCCCCAGCCATGCCGCCGTCTCCGCGAGTGTGGAGCTGGCGCGGGTGGTGCTGGGCGACGGGCGTGCCAGATTCGTCAACGCCGTGCTGCGGAAGATCGCCCAGAATGATCTGGACACCTGGCTGGAGCGGGTCGCCCCGCCCTACGACGAGGACGCGGAGGACCATCTCTCGGTCGTCCACTCGCACCCACGCTGGGTGGTCTCGGCGCTCTGGGACGCGCTCGGCGGCGGGCGCGCGGGCATCGAGGACCTGCTCGAAGCCGACAACGAACGGCCCGAGGTCACCCTGGTCGCCCGGCCGGGACGCGCCACCACCGGGGAGCTGACGGCGGCGCTGGGCGAGGACGCCGGACTGCCGGGCCGCTGGTCGCCCTATGCGGTACGGCTCAGCGAGGGCGGCGAACCGGGCGCGCTCGACGCCGTACGGGAGGGCCGGGCCGGAGTCCAGGACGAGGGCAGCCAGCTCGTCGCGATCGCCCTTGCCAACGCCCCGCTGGACGGGCCCGACGCCCGCTGGCTCGACGGCTGCGCCGGTCCCGGCGGCAAGGCGGCGCTGCTCGCGGCGCTGGCCGCCGAACGCGGCGCGTCCCTGCTCGCCGTCGAGAAACAGCCGCACCGGGCCCGGCTCGTGGAGCGCGCGCTGGCCGGCAACCCCGGCCCGTACCAGGTCGTCGCCGCCGACGGCACCCGTCCGCCCTGGGTTCCCGGCTCCTTCGACCGGGTCCTCGTCGACGTGCCCTGCTCGGGCCTCGGCGCACTGCGGCGCAGGCCGGAGGCGCGCTGGCGGCGCCGCCCGGAGGACCTGGACGACTTCGCGCCGCTCCAGCGCGGCCTGCTGCGGGAGGCGCTGCACGCCGTACGGATCGGCGGGATCGTCGGGTACGCGACCTGCTCCCCGCATCTCGCCGAGACGAAGGCGGTCGTCGAGGACGTCCTCAAGGGGCGCGGCGGTCCGGCGGTCCGGGCGGAGTGGACCGACGCCAGGGCGCTGATGCCGGGCGTACCGGCGCTCGGTGACGGTCCCGACGTGCAGCTCTGGCCGCATCTGCACGGCACGGACGCCATGTATCTGGCCCTGCTGCGCCGTACGGCCTGAGTGGACGCCCACGTACGGCCTGAGCGCGCCCGCGTACGGCTGCGTTGTACGGCCCGACCGCGCAGCGCATTGGCCCGGCGCCGGTGAATCGCGCGGTTTGGGCGGACTGTGCCCGTCCCCTTCGGCATTGTTCGCTCAGTTGTCCACAGGGCGGTCGGGAAGTGCTCCGGAGCATGGCAGGCTTGGCACATGGCCCAGATCAACCCCAGCATCCTGTCCGCAGACTTCGCCCGCCTCGCCGAGGAGGCGGAGGCCGTTCGCGGCGCCGACTGGCTCCATGTCGACGTCATGGACAACCACTTCGTGCCCAATCTGACCCTGGGCGTGCCGGTGGTCGAAGCGCTCGGCCGGGCCACGGACACCCCGCTGGACTGCCATCTGATGATCGAGGACCCCGACCGCTGGGCGCCTCAGTATGTGGAGGCGGGCGCGGGCTCGGTGACCTTCCATGTGGAGGCCGCCGCCGCTCCCGTACGGCTGGCGCGGGAGATCCGGGCGAAGGGGGCGCGGGCGGCCATGGCGCTCAAACCCGCGACGCCCGTCGAGCCGTACGAGGATCTGCTGCCCGAGCTGGACATGCTGCTGATCATGACCGTGGAGCCGGGCTTCGGGGGCCAGGCATTCCTGGACATCATGCTGCCCAAGATCCGCCGCAGCCGGGAGCTGATCTCCAAGCACGGTCTGGAGCTGTGGCTCCAGGTCGACGGCGGGGTCTCGGAGAGCACCATCGAGCGATGCGCCGAGGCGGGCGCCGATGTTTTCGTGGCGGGCTCCGCCGTATACGGCGCGGACGACCCGGCCGCGGCCGTCCGGAGCCTGCGCGACCGGGCCGCCAAGGCCATCGCCTCGGCGTCCTGGGCCTGCGGCCACGGAGTCGGCCAGTGAGCGGGGAAACGGGCGGCAACACAGCCGTCCACTGAGCCAAGGGAACATGAACGGGGCCCTGTTCGGGCCGATCAAGGACCGCTGGATCTGACAGGATGAACAGCGAGTCCAGAGTGCGCACAGCAGTGAGGAGATCGCGGTGTCTGCAATGTCGGCGGGTCGGTCCGCCCTGCGGATGGGACCCGCGGAGCTGGTGCAGGCGGCGGCCATGGCCCGTCGCTTCTACCTTGAGGGAAAGTCCAAGATCCAGATCGCCGAGGAGTTCGGCGTCAGCCGGTTCAAGGTGGCGCGGGTCCTGGAGACGGCGCTGGAGCGCGACCTCGTGAGGATCGAGATCCGGGTGCCCGCCGAGCTGGACGCGGAGCGCTCCGACGCGCTGCGCGCACGGTACGGACTGCGGCACGCGGTGGTCGTCGAGTCGCCCGCGGAGGGCGGGGACGAGTCGCCCGACCCGGAGAATCTGGGCGAGGTCGCCGCCGATCTGCTCGGCGAGCTGGTGGTCGAGGGCGATGTGCTCGGGCTGGCCTGGGGCCGGTCCACGATCCATATGGCGGCCGCGCTCGACCGGCTGCCGCCCTGTACGGTCGTCCAGCTCACCGGTGTGTACGACGCGGGGACCGCCGAGCGCGGCTCGGTCGAGGCGGTACGGCGCGCGGCCCAGGTGTCCGGCGGTGAGGCCCACCCCATCTACGCGCCGATGCTGCTGCCCGACACGGCGACCGCCGCCGCGCTGCGCAGCCAGACCGGTATCGCGCGGGCCTTCGAGTACTTCGACAAGGTCACGGTCGCCGCCGTCTCCATCGGCTCGTGGGAGGCGGGTATCTCCACGGTGCACGACATGCTCACCGACGAGGAGCGGTCCCACTACGCCTCGCTCGGTGTCGCCGCCGAGATGTCCGCGCACCTCTTCGACGCGGAGGGCCGCCGGGTCGGCCGCGATCTGGGGGAGCGGTGCATCACGGTCGAGGCGGAGCGGCTGCGCCGTATCCCGGAGGTCGTGGCGATCGCGGGCGGACTGCGCAAGGGCGAGGCGATCGGGGCGGTCCTCAGGTCCGGGCTGGTCACCAGCCTGGTCACGGACACGGCCGCCGCGGACTATCTGCTGACGGAGTTCGAGCCGGCGCCGCGCCCCGCGCTGGAGCGGTGCGACCCGGACGACTGACTGACCGCGCGTACGGGACCGGTGGCCACGCGTAGGGGACCGGTGGCTGCGTGTAGCGGGACCTGCTGCGTACGGCCGGCCGGTCATGCCGTACGGGCCGCGGGGCTGCCCGGTGCGGGACGAACAATCGCGCCGTGTGGGGTGCACGGTAAGCTCCTGGGGTAAGGCAGGTTCGATTCCGCTTCCTGGCCTCGGAGCCCCCGTACCGCCTCCTCGGAGGAGCAGACGACCACGGGGGCGTTTTGCTGCGCGCCACGGGGGCGCCGCCGGGTGCCGCCAGGTGCCACCGGGCGTGGAAGCGGAAAGCGGCCTGCGCCGTTCCGCGGGAAAATGTGAGACCTATGCGTTTCCTTGAGCCGGGTACCGGCCGCCATGTGGAGAGTGCTCCGGTTCCCTACGATCTGACGTACGACGACGTGTTCATGGTGCCGAGCCGCTCGGCCGTCGGCTCCCGGCAGGGCGTGGATCTCTCCTCGCCGGACGGTACGGGCACCACCATCCCGCTCGTCGTCGCCAATATGACCGCGATCGCGGGCCGCAGGATGGCCGAGACCGTCGCCCGGCGCGGCGGCCTCGTCGTGATCCCGCAGGACATCCCGATCGAGGTCGTCACCGAGGTGATCTCCTGGGTCAAGACCCGCCATCTCGTCCTCGACACCCCGATCGTGCTGGCCCCCGCCCAGACCGTCGGTGACGCGCTGTCCCTGCTGCCCAAGCGGGCGCATGGCGCGGGAGTGGTCGTGGACGGCGAACACCGGCCGGTAGGGATCGTCACCGATCACGATCTGACCGGAGTCGACCGCTTCACCCAGCTTTCCGAGGTCATGTCGAAGGACCTGCTGCTGATCGCCGCGGACATGGACCCGCGCGAGGCCTTCAACACCCTCGACAACGCCAACCGCAAGCTCGCCCCCGCCGTCGACGCGGACGGGCGGCTGGTCGGCATCCTGACCCGCAAGGGCGCGCTGCGCGCGACCCTCTACACGCCCGCCACCGACGCCGCCGGAAAGCTGCGGATCGCCGCCGCCGTCGGTATCAACGGCGATGTCCCGGGCAAGGCGGCGCAGCTTCTCGACGCGGGCGTCGACACGCTCGTCGTCGACACCGCGCACGGCCACCAGGAATCGATGATCGCCACGGTCAGGGCGGTCCGCGCGCTCGACCCGAAGGTGCCGCTCGTCGCGGGCAATGTCGTGTCGGCCGAAGGCGTACGCGATCTGATCGAGGCCGGCGCGGACATCATCAAGGTCGGTGTCGGGCCCGGCGCGATGTGCACCACCCGGATGATGACCGGGGTCGGCCGGCCGCAGTTCTCCGCGGTCCGGGAGTGCGCGGCCGAGGCGAGGAAGTCCGGCAGGCACGTATGGGCCGACGGCGGGGTACGCCACCCGCGCGATGTGGCCATGGCGCTCGCCGCGGGCGCCTCGAACGTGATGATCGGCTCCTGGTTCGCCGGTACGTACGAGTCGCCCGGAGACCTTCAGCAGGCCGCCGACGGACGGTTCTACAAGGAGTCCTTCGGCATGGCCTCGGCCCGCGCCGTACGGAACCGTACGAGCGAGGAGTCGGCGTACGACCGGGCCCGCAAGGGGCTGTTCGAGGAGGGCATCTCGACCTCCCGGATGTTCCTCGACCCGTCCCGCCCCGGTGTCGAGGACCTGATCGACTCGATCATCGCGGGCGTCCGCTCGTCCTGCACATACGCCGGGGCCGGCTCGCTGGAGGAGTTCGCGCACAAGGCGATCGTCGGCGTCCAGAGCGCCGCCGGATACGCCGAAGGCCAGCCCCTGCACGCCAGTTGGAGCTAGCACGTGTTTCACGGGCGGGTTTCGGTTTCACAGGCCGAGTTTCAAGTGACGCCCGAGTGGTGCGCATGGGAGGGGTGAAAGCGGGTACGCGCGCTCTGCACTGACCACGGAGCAGGGGAGGACGAAGTGTCCATGGCGAGGACGGTCCCGACCGACAGCACGCGGTACGTGAGCCAGCAGCACGCGGAGGCGGCGGAGCTGGATCTGCCGTACGTGGAGTGCCCGGCGGACGTGGCGCCCAAGGACGCGCGGGAGATCTCGAAGCTCTTCTTCGCCCGGCTCGCGGAGCTGACCGAGGGCACCTCCGAGCACCAGTACGTACGCAACACCCTGATCGAGATGAACCTCGCGCTGGTCCGGTACGCGGCCACCCGCTTCCGGAACCGCTCGGACCAGATGGAGGACATCGTCCAGGTCGGCACGATCGGGCTGATCAAGGCGATCGACCGGTTCGAGCTGAGCCGCGAGGTGGAGTTCGCGACCTTCGCCGTGCCGTACATCGTCGGCGAGATCAAGCGCTTCTTCCGGGACACGAGCTGGGCCGTCCATGTGCCGCGCCGGCTCCAGGAGCTGCGGATCGACCTGGCCAAGGCGACCGACGAGCTGTCCCAGCGGCTCGACCACGCGCCGACCACGGCCGAACTCGCCGGGCATCTCGGGCTGGACGAGGAGGAGATCATCGAGGGCGTCGTCGCGGGCAACGGCTATACGGCGGGCTCGATCGACCTGCCCGCGGACGACGCGTCCGGCGTCCCGGTGCCGCTCTCGGACCGGCTCGGCGAGCCCGACGCGGGTCTGGAGACGGCGGAGAACGTCCAGGCGCTCAAGCCGCTCCTGGAGGATCTGGACGAACGCGAACGGCGGATCCTGCGGATGCGCTTCGGCGACGAGATGACCCAGTCGGAGATCGGCGCGGAGCTGGGCGTGTCCCAGATGCATGTGTCCCGGCTGCTGACCCGCATCACCGGGCGGCTCCGGGAGGGGCTGCTCGCGGTGGAGTGAGTGACCGGGCGCCGGAGCACGGCGCCGTACGGAGGGGGGGGGCCGCCGAAAAGGTGCGCCCCCCCCCCCCCCCCTCCCCAACCCACCAAACCCAACAACCCCCCCCACCCCCAACCCCCCCCCCCCCCTCTCTT
>NZ_JBHVGV010000008.1:406625-467684 GCF_042800555.1 Streptomyces sp. NPDC057617
TGTTAGGGGGGGGGAGGAGGGGGGGGGGGGGGGGGGGGGGGGGGTGGGGGGGGGGGGGGGGGGGGGGGGGGGGGGGGGGGGGGGGGGGGGGGGGGGGGGGGAAAAAAAAGACGCCCCCCCCCCCCTCCGCCATCTGTACGAGCCGGACCAGGCCGGACGATGCCCCAGGCCCCGGACGCCCCTGGCGCGTCCGGGGACGGCCGGGGCCGTGTTCTACTTCCCGTACGGACAGGGCCTGACCCCGCCGTGCCCGACCGGTCATCGCAGAGAAGTGAACCACCAGCCGTGCGACTCAATGATCTCGACGAACGCATCGTCCACGCCCTCGCCGAGGACGCCCGCCGCTCCTACGCCGACATCGGCTCGCTCGTCGGCCTGTCCGCCCCCGCGGTGAAGCGGCGGGTCGACCGGCTGCGGGCCGGGGGAGCGATCACCGGCTTCACGGTACGGGTGGACCCCGCGGCGCTGGGCTGGCACACCGAGGGCTTCATCGAGCTCTACTGCCGCCGCAACACCTCGCCCGAGGCCATCCACCGGGGCCTGGAACGGCTGCCCGAGGTGGTGGCCGCGTCCACCGTCACCGGGGACGCGGACGCGATCGCACAGGTCTTCGCGGCCGATATGCGCCACTTCGAGCAGGTGCTTGAACGGATCGCGGGCCAGCCCTATGTGGAGCGTACGAAGTCGGTGCTCGTACTGTCGCCGCTGCTCAGGCGCTACTCCTCGGGCCCGCCGGACAGACCGTAGGCCGCGTCCGACACGGCCTGGCGGCCCGGCGCGGACCTGCGGAAACGGGCCGCGCAACGAATCGCCGGGACGGCCGCCGGTCACGCAATGGATCGATGGCGGGTGCGCAACGGTCGTGTCTTGTACGGGGTGCCGGCCGGACCGTACCGTCGGTGCGAACCCCGCGATCCGGGGCATCCCCTTCGTATCGTTCGAGGTCACCCATGCCGTCGCTGCGCACCGCCCTGCTCCAGACCTCCGGCCGGCCGGGCTCCGTCGCCGGGAATCTGTCGGCGCTCGACGGCGCGGCGGGCCGCGCCGCGGATGCCGGGGCCGGACTGTTGGTCTGCCCCGAGATGTTTCTGACCGGCTATGCCATCGGTGACGAGGTGCCCCGGCTGGCCGAGCCCGCCGACGGCCCGGGGGCCATGGCCGTGGCGGAGATCGCCGTACGGCACGGACTCGCGGTGCTGTACGGCTATCCGGAGCGCGAATCCGGCGAAGCGGGTGAAGCGGGCGAACGGATCTTCAATGCCGCGCAGTTGATCGGCCCAGACGGCGCGCGGCTCGCCAACTACCGCAAGACGCATCTCTTCGGCCCCTTCGAGCAGAAGTGGTTCACACCGGGGGAGCGGCCCGTCGTCCAGGCCGAGTTGGGCGGGCTGCGGCTCGGGATCGTGATCTGTTACGACGTCGAGTTCCCGGAGAGCGTCCGGGCGCACGCACTCGCGGGCACCGATCTGCTGCTGGTGCCGACCGCGCTGATGCGCCCGTACGAATTCGTCGCCGAATCCCTGGTGCCGGTACGGGCCTTCGAGAGCCAGATGTATGTCGCGTACGCCAACAGGACGGGCGAGGAAGGCGAGTTCGACTTCACCGGGCTGAGCTGTCTCGCGGGTCCCGACGGCGCCGCCGTGGCGCGCGCCGGACGCGGTGAGGAGCTGATCGTCGGCGACGTCGACCGGGGGCTGCTGGACGCCTCGCGCGAGGCCAATCCGTATCTGCGCGACCGCCGCCCGGACCTGTACACCTCACTGCTCTGACCGTTCCGCCATCCCGCTCGGCCTGTTCCGCCGTACCACCGCAAGGAGCCCGTACCCCATGACGTCCACGGTGCCCACCGCCGTCCCGCACACCGGCGAGCAGCCGCCGATCACCATGTCCGGGCCGGACTTCCCGTACGCGTACGACGACTTCCTGGCGCATCCCGCCGGGCTCGGCCAGATCCCCGCGACCGAGCACGGCGCGGAGGTCGCCGTCATCGGCGGCGGGCTCTCCGGGATCGTCACGGCGTACGAGCTGATGAAGATGGGCCTCAAGCCCGTGGTGTACGAGGCGGACCGGATCGGCGGCCGGCTCCGTACGGTCGGTTTCGACGGCTGCGACCCCGAACTGACCGCGGAAATGGGCGCCATGCGCTTCCCGCCCTCCTCCACCGCGCTCCGCCACTACATCGATCTGGTGGGCCTGGAGACCCGGCCGTTCCCCAACCCCCTGTCCGCCGTGACCCCTTCGACGGTCGTCGACCTCAAGGGCGAGTCCCACTACGCGCGGACGATCGACGATCTGCCTCAGGTCTACCGCGATGTGATGGCCGCCTGGAACGCCTGTCTGGAGGAGGGTGCCGACTTCTCCGCGATGAACCGCGCCCTGCGTGAGCGCGATGTGCCGCGCGTACGGGAGATCTGGGCGCGGCTCGTCGAGAAGCTCGACAACCAGACCTTCTACGGCTTCCTCTGCGACTCCCCGGCCTTCGCGTCCTTCCGGCACCGGGAGATCTTCGGGCAGGTCGGCTTCGGTACGGGCGGCTGGGACACCGACTTCCCCAACTCCATCCTGGAGATCCTGCGGGTCGTCTACACCGAGGCCGACGACCACCACCGCTCGATCGTCGGCGGCAGCCAGCAACTGCCGCTGCGGCTCTGGGCACATGAGCCCGCGAAGATCACCCACTGGCCGGCCGGGACCTCGCTGCGGTCGCTGCACGGCGGTGAGCCACTGCCCGCGGTGGTACGGCTGCACCGCACGGCGGGCGACCGGATCACCGTCACGGACGCCTCGGGCCGTATCCGTACCTACCGCGCGGCGGTCTTCACCGCCCAGTCCTGGCTGCTGCTGTCCAAGATCGCCTGTGACGAGTCGCTCTTCCCGATCGACCACTGGACGGCGATGGAGCGCACCCACTACATGGAGTCGTCCAAGCTGTTCGTGCCGGTGGACCGGCCGTTCTGGCTGGACAAGGACGAGCGGACCGGGCGCGACATGATGTCGATGACGCTCACCGACCGGATGACCCGGGGCACGTATCTGCTGGACAACGGCCCGGACCGGCCCGCGGTGATCTGTCTCTCGTATACGTGGTGCGACGACAGCCTCAAATGGCTGCCGCTGTCGGCGGGGGAGCGGATGGAGGTGATGCTCAACTCGCTGCGTGAGATCTATCCGGGGGTCGACATCCGCCGCCACATCATCGGCAGTCCGGTGACCGTGTCCTGGGAGAACGAGCCTTGTTTCATGGGGGCGTTCAAGGCGAATCTGCCCGGTCACTACCGCTATCAGCGGCGGCTCTTCACGCACTTCATGCAGGACCGGCTCCCGGCGGACAAGCGCGGGATCTTCCTGGCGGGCGACGACATCTCGTGGACGGCGGGATGGGCCGAGGGCGCCGTGCAGACCGCGCTCAACGCGGTGTGGGGCGTGATGAACCACTTCGGCGGCGCGACGGACGGCGGGAACCCGGGGCCGGGTGATGTGTACGACGAGATCGCGCCGGTGGAACTCCCGGAGGACTGAAGGGGCGGGCCCGGCAAGGTCCGGGAGACAGGCCCCGGGGGCGGGGCCCGTACGAGCACCCGCCCCCGTACGGTCAGACTCCGGCGGCGCGTGCCGCCACGTACACCTCGGCTGCGATGTCGGCCAGTTCGGCCGCGTCGCGCGCGGTGGTCTGGAGGTCCAGCAGGAACTCCGGCACTCCGGTCTCGGCGTGCGCCGCCAGGTCCTCGACGATCTGCGCCACGCTGCCCTGGAAGGGGCGGCGGCCCTCACCCTCGTACGGCTTGGCGCTGTACTGCGCGTTGGCGCGGGCGCAGACCGCGAGCGGCCGCTCACGGCCGCTCGCGTCGGCGGCCTCCCGTACCTTCTCCCACTGCTCGGCGAGCTGGGCGACCCCCATGGCGACGGGCATCCAGCCGTCCGCGCGCTCCACCAGCCGACGGGTGGCGCGCGGGCTGTTCGCCGGGAGGTAGACCGGGATGGGGCGGGCCGGCTTGGGACCGACCTCGGACGGGGCGATGGTGGTCAGCTCGCCCTCGTACGAGACGGGGTCCGGCCCCCAGACGGCCGCGCACACGTCCAGCAGCTCGTCCAGGACCGCCCCGCGCTTTTCGAACGGGGCGACGGCGGCTGCGGCGTACTCGTCGAGCGACCAGCCCGTGCCGAGTCCCGCGACCACCCGGCCGCCGCTCGCCGCGTCGAGCGAGGCGAGCGTACGCGCGAGCTGGAACGGTACGTGCAGGGGCGCGACCAGCACGCTGGTGCCGAGCCTGGCCCGCTCCGTGGCCGCCGCGGCCAGGGTCAGTGTGACCAGCGGGTCGGCGACACTGCGGTAGTGGTCGGGCCAGGGGAGCCCGGGAATGCCGTAGAGGCCCTGGGTCGCGGGCTCGGGGAAGAGCACACGCTCGAAGACCCACAGACTGGCGTATCCGGCCTCCTCCGCGGCGCGCGCCACGGTGGTCACATCGCGGCCGATGTCGTACTGCTTCATCTGCGGAAGACCGAGGCCGAGTTCGACCGGCATGCGTGCACTCCTTCGTGCGGACGGTGAGGTGATCCACCGTAGGGCACGGGGTGGACCCGGTTCGGGACCCGACCGCGTTCTCGGCCGCGGCCGGCCATCAGGGCCGCGGCCACGCGGCGCCCGTCGCCGGCTGAGGGTTTTGTCCTCAATCGCCGGACGGGCTGGATTCTGCGCCCCCGGCGCCCCCTACGCCTCCGGCGCCACCGTCGCCGCGCCCGCCTCCGACGCTCGTCGGTCCCCCGTCCGGAGCACCCCCGCTCCTGCCATCAGTCCGCACGCCAGCGCCGTCACCAGCCCGAACGACACCACCAGCGACGTCGCGTCGGCCACCGCGCCTATCGCTGACGGGGCGATCAGGCCCGATGTGTAGGTGATCGTCGCGACGCCCGCGATCGCCTGGCTCGGGTTCGGGCCCGAACGGCCCGCCGCCGCGAAGGCGAGTGGTACGACGACCGCGACGCCGAGCCCCAGCAGCCCGAACCCGCCCATCGCGAGGGCCGGATGGGGCGCGACGACGACCAGGAGGCCGCCGGCAGCGGCCAGGACGCCGCCCGTCCTGACCGTCCGTACCGCGCCGAAGCGGTCGATCACCTTGTCGCCCGCGAGCCGCGCCACCGCCATGGTCAGGGCGAAGGCGGTGGTCGAGGCGGCCGCGAGACCGGGCGAGGTGTCCAGTACGTCCCGGAGGTACACCGCCGACCAGTCCATGCTCGCCCCCTCCGCGAACACCGCGCAGAACCCGATCGCCCCGATGAGCAGCGCCGACTTCGGCGGCAGCGCGAACCGCGGCGGCGGGTCCTCGTCGGGCGCGCTGCGCAGGTCGAGTACGCCCTGGCACGCGATCAGCCCCAGCAGTGTGAGAACGCCCGCCGCGATCACATGGTGCAGCCGCGCGTCGGTGCCGAGGTGCGCGGCGAGCGTACCGGCGGCCGATCCGATCAGCGCGCCCGTACTCCACATGCCGTGCAGGCCGGACATGATCGACTTGTCGAGCCGGTTCTCGACCTCCACCCCGAGCGCGTTCATCGCCACGTCCGACATGCCCGCCGTCGCGCCGAACACGAACAGCACCAGGCACAGGGTGATCAGATTCGGCGCCAGCGCCGGCAGTGTCAGCGCCAGCGTCCACAGCGCGAGCAGCCCCCGCAGCGCGGTCCGTGCCCCGAAGCGGTGGCTGACCGTACCCGCGAGCGGCATCGCGACCGACGCGCCGATCGCCGGGAAGGCGAGCGCGAGACCGAGCTGCCCCGCACTGACCCCGGCGTGGTCCTGGATCCAGGGGATCCGGGTGGCGAAGCTGCCGGTGACCGCCCCATGCACACAGAAGACGGCGGCGACGGCGATCCTGGCGCGCCGCAGCCTGTCTCTGTCATAGACCGTTTCGACCGATTTAGCCGACATCCTGTTCCACCCTCCCCTGCGAGGTGCCATCCTCCGACGCACCGTGGACGCACCCTTCCGTGGTGCCGGAGTAAACTATCAGGAACCCTGCCTGATAAAAATGAATTTAGGGTCCAGCGATCTGGAAGGATTCCGGCATGGCCGCATCCCCGAGAACCGCCCGGGCCATCAACGACCGCCTCGCCCTGCGATTCCTCCAGCAGGAAGGCCCGTTGACGGCAGGACAGCTCAAGACGCTGACCGGACTCTCCCGCCCCAGCGTCGCCGATCTGGTGGAACGGCTTCAGGGCTCGGGGCTGGTACGGGTCGTGGGGGAGACCGGTGACCGGCGCCGCGGACCCAACGCCCGGCTGTACGGGATCGTCGCGGACCGCGCCCATCTCGCCGCCCTGGACGTACGGACCCACAGTGTCTCCGTCGTCGTCGCCGACCTGCTGGGCGCCACCCTCGCCGAGGCCGTCCTGCCCATCGGCAGCGACACGGCCACCGAAGCCGCCGTCGAACAGGCCGCGGCCCTGCTGGAACGAACGGCCGAGAAAGCCGGCGCGGTACGGCTGCACAGCGTCGGCATCGGCGCCCCCGGACTGGTCGATCCGGTCGCGGGCGAACTACGGGTCACCACCGGTCTGCCCGCCTGGCACCGAAGACTCGTCGCCGCCCTCCACGAGCGGCTGCCCGCCACCGTCCTGGTGGAGAACGAGACCAATCTCGCCGCACTCGCCGAACAGCGCCTGGGAGCGGCCCGCGGCCAGGACACCTTCGTCCTGCTCTGGCTCGGCCATGGCGTCGGCGCGGCCGTCATACTCGACGGCAAGCTGCGCCGGGGCGCGTCGGGCGGTGCGGGCGAGATCGGCTTCCTGCCCGTGCCCGGCACCTCGCAGCTCCCCTCCGCACTCGGCTGCGACGGCGGCTTCCACACCCTCGCGGGCTCGGCGGGCATCGCCGAACTCGCCGGGGAGTACGGCATCTCGGCGGTCGCCGCCGCCCAGGAACCGCCCGCCGCCGCCCTCGTGCGCGCCGCCGTGGACGCGCCGGGCGACAGCTCGGCCGACGCGTTTCTGCGGGTGCTCGCCGACCGGCTGGCCATCGGCGCGGCGGCGGTCAGCGCGGTGCTGGACCCCGGCTGGATCGTCCTCGCGGGCGAGGTCGGCCACGCGGGCGGCGCGGCACTGGCCGCCCGCGTCGAGGAGCGGCTGGCCGCCATGTCCCCGTTGCGTACGGAGGTCAGGGCCGGGGCGCTCGGCGGTACGGCCGTCCTGCGCGGCGCCCTGCTGACGGCCCGCGACGCCGCCCAGGACGACCTCTTCGCGCCCTGAACCTCAGGGGCAGCGTGTGAGCCAGCCCACAGATATCACCCGGATGGCCGACGATCAGGCGTGGCACACTGGTCGCGTACCAGAAGCAGCGCACTCCGGGGTCGGTGCAATTCCGAACCGGCGGTTACAGTCCGCGACCCGTCCGCAGCCAGCGGCCGGTTGACCAGGTGAAATTCCTGGACCGACGGTGAAAGTCCGGATGGGAGGCAGTGCGCGGCGGGCCGTCACCGGTACGCCGCCGTCGATGGGTCGTCCTTGGACGATCCGTTTCTTCGGCCTCGGCGTCCCCGTGTGCGTTCCCGCTTCTCTGTCGTCATCGACAGGCCCCGGAGTCCGTGCCCGAAGAGGCAGGAGGACCCGGTGGCCACCCAGGCCGAGACCGTGACCGACGCGGACGCCATGCGCCGGGCCATCGCGCTCGCCGCCCGCGGACTCGGATCGACCAGCCCCAACCCGGTTGTCGGATGTGTGATCCTCGACGCCGCCGGACACCTCGCCGGCGAGGGATTCCACCGCCGCGCCGGCGGGCCGCACGCCGAGATCCACGCCCTGCGCGCCGCCGGCGAACGGGCCCGGGGCGGCACGGCGTACGTCACGCTCGAACCCTGCGACCACACCGGCCGTACCGGACCCTGCTCCCGCGCGCTCATCGACGCCGGTGTCGCCCGGGTCAGTTACGCGGTCGCCGATCCCAACCCCAAGGCCACCGGCGGCGCGCACACCCTGCGCGCGGCCGGGGTCACCGTCGATCAGGGGCTGCTCGCGGCGGAGGCCGAGGAAGGCAACACCGCCTGGCTCACCTCCGTACGGCGGGGCCGCCCCCATGTCCTGTGGAAGTACGCGGCCACCCTCGACGGCCGGATCGCCGCCGCCGACTCCACCAGCCGCTGGATCACCTCCGCCGAGGCCCGCGCCGATGTCCACCGGCTGCGCGCCGAGGCCGACGCGGTCGTCGTCGGCTCGGGCACCGCGCGTACCGACGATCCGCATCTCGCGGTACGGGGTGTCGAGGGCGCCGTACAGCCGCTGCGCGTGGTGGTGGACACCGAGGCCACCGCCGTACGGCCCGGCGCCCGGATCCTGGACGGCAGCGCGCCGACTCTGATCGCCGTGGCCGAGGACGCCGATCTGAGCGGGCGCGGCCATCTCACCGATGTCGTAAGGCTGCCCAGGGCCGGCCGGGGTCTGGACATCCCGGCCCTGCTGGGGGCGCTGTACGAGCGGGGCGTCCGCTCCGTACTCCTCGAAGGCGGCCCGGTCCTGGCCGGCTCCTTCGTCGCCGCCGGAGCCGTCGACAAGGTCGTCGCATATCTCGCGCCCGTCCTCCTCGGCGCGGGCCCCGCCGCCCTCGCGGACGCCGGAATCACCACCCTCGCCGGGGCGTTGCGACTCCGGATGACGGAGACCGTACGGATCGGCGCGGATCTGCGGATCACCGCCGTCCCGGAAGCCGCCGAAGCCGCGGCGCCCGCGCCCGTACCCGCGGAAGCGGCGGTCGCACCCGCACCTGTACCCGTATCAGCCACCACCACGAAGGAGCGTTGAGTGTTCACCGGAATCGTCGAAGAACTGGGTGAGGTCACTGCCGTCGAGAACCTCGGCGACTCCTCACGCTTCCGCCTCCGCGGACCCGTCGTCACCGAGAACGCCAAGCACGGCGACTCGATCGCCGTCAACGGGGTCTGCCTCACGGTCGTGGACCTCGGCGACGGCGAGTTCACCGCGGATGTGATGGCCGAGACACTCGACCGCTCCAGCCTCGGCGCGCTGGAGCCGGGCTCCCGGGTCAATCTGGAGCGGCCCATGGCGGTCGGCGGCCGGCTCGGCGGGCATATCGTCCAGGGCCATGTGGACGGCACCGGCAGCATCGTCGAGCGCAAGACGTCCGAGCACTGGGAGATCGTCAAGATCTCGCTGCCCGCCCAACTGACCCGCTACGTCGTGGAGAAGGGCTCGATCACCGTCGACGGCGTCAGCCTGACGGTCGTCGACGCCGGGCCCGACTACTTCACCATCAGCCTCATCCCCACCACCCTCGCGCTGACGACCCTCGGCATCAAGGGCCCCGGCGACCCGGTCAACCTCGAAGTCGATGTGATCGCGAAGTACGTCGAGCGGCTGCTCGGAGCGGGAGCCGATCCCGGTATCGCGACCGGTGCCGGTGCCGGTGCCGGTGCTGGTACGGGAGCCGGGGAGCCCGTCCTGTGAGCGCCCTGTCATGGCTGAACGGGGAGGCCTTCACCGCCGTCGGCCAGCACATCCTCTGGTCCGACATGATCGGCAACACCATCGGGCTGGCCGCGCTCGCCCTCGGCTGGCGGCGCTCGATCTGGACCTGGCCCGCCCAGTTGCTGTCCGGCGCCATCCTCGTCGGCGCCTATGCCTCCGCCCAGCTCAGCGGCGGTGTCGGCAAGCAGCTCCTGGTCATCGGGGTCGCGCTGTGGGGCTGGCGCCAGTGGCAGCGCGGCAGCAGGCAGGCCCAGGACGGCTCGATCGCCGTACGGTTCGCCAGCTGGCCCGAGCGCGGAGTGCTCCTCGGCGGTACGGCGGTGGGCACCCTCGCCGTCGGCGGACTGTTCGTCGCCGTCCCCGAACTGTCCTGGAACCCCTGGCCCGACGCGTACATCTTCGTCGGCACCCTCGCCGCGATGGTCGCCCAGGCGCGCGGACTGGTCGAGTTCTGGTTCGCCTGGCTGCTCGTCGACATCGTCGGCGTACCGCTCGCGTTCAGCAGCGGACTCGCCTTCTCCGGTTTCGTCTACCTGAACTACCTCGTCCTCGTCCTCTGGGGAATGCGCGACTGGTGGCTGCGCTCCCGCGCCGGCGCCCCGTCCCTGGAAGGAGCAGCAGCATGACATCCTCCGCCTCACCCACCGCCGCCCCGGACATCACCTGGTACTCGACGGACAACGCCGAGGACCTCTCCCTCGACCCCGTCGAGCAGGCCATCGCCGACATAGCGGCCGGCCGGCCCGTCGTAGTCGTGGACGACGAGGACCGCGAGAACGAGGGCGACCTCGTCATCGCGGCCGAGATGGCCACCCCCGAGATCGTCGCCTTCATGATGAGCGAGTGCCGCGGACTGATCTGCGCCCCGATGGAGGGCGCGGAGCTGGACCGGCTCCAACTGCCGCAGATGGTCGATCACAACACCGAGTCGATGCGCACGGCCTTCACGGTCTCCGTCGACGCGGCGCCCGCCCATGGCGTCACCACCGGGATCTCCGCCGCCGACCGCGCCACCACCCTGCGGCTGCTGGCCGCGGGCGACACGGAGCCCGGCGAATTCGTCAGGCCGGGCCATGTCTTCCCGCTCCGCGCCAAGCCCGGCGGAGTACTCGTACGGAACGGGCACACCGAGGCGGCCGTCGATCTGGCCAGGCTCGCGGGGCTGCGCCCGGCCGGGGCGATCGTGGAGATCGCCGGTGAGGACGGGGTGATGCTGCGGCTGCCCGAGCTGATCCCGTTCGCGCGCAAGCACGGCCTGACGATCATCTCGATCGAGGACCTGGTCGCCTACCGCCGCACCTCCGAGCCGGACGTACGCCGCGAGGCCGAGGTCCGGCTGCCCACCGCCTTCGGCGAGTTCAGGGCGTACGGCTACCGCTCCACGGCCGACGGCGTCGAGCATGTGGCGCTCGTCCACGGGGACATCGGGGACGGCGAGGACGTACTCGTACGGGTCCACTCGGAGTGCCTCACCGGCGATATCTTCGCCTCGCTGCGCTGCGACTGCGGACCCCAGCTCCAGGCCTCCATGGAACGCGTCACCGAGGCCGGGCGCGGCGTCATCGTCTATCTGCGCGGCCATGAGGGCCGCGGCATCGGGCTGCTCTCCAAGCTGCGCGCGTACGAACTCCAGGAGCGCGGTCACGACACCCTCGACGCCAATCTGGAACTCGGTCTGCCCGCCGACGCCCGCGACTACGCGGCGGGCGCGCGGATCCTCGACGACCTCGGCGTCCACAGCCTCCGCCTGATGACCAACAACCCCGACAAGACGGCCGCGCTGGTACGGCACGGGCTCCGGGTCACCGGGCGCGAACCGATGCCCGTACAGGCGGGCGAGCACAACCTCCGCTATCTGCGCACCAAGCGCGACCGGATGGGCCACGACCTGCCGTGGCTGGACCCGGCGGCGGGCGCGTCCGCCTGCGGCAATCAGTAACAGCCGCAATCAGTAACGGCTCCACACACAACAGATCAAGACGACAACAGCTTCAAGGAGAGACGTGAGCGGCAAGGGCGCACCCGAACTGAGTGTGAAGAACTGCGAAGACCTCCGGGTCGCGGTGATCGCGGCACAGTGGCACGAGAAGATCATGGACGGTCTCGTCGACGGCGCCCTGCGCGCCCTCGGGGAACTCGGCATCGACGAGCCGACCCTGCTGCGCGTCCCCGGCAGCTTCGAACTGCCGGTCGCCGCCAAGGCGCTGGCCGGGCGCGGTTACGACGCGGTCGTCGCCCTCGGTGTCGTCATCCGGGGCGGCACCCCCCACTTCGACTATGTGTGCCAGGGCGTCACCCAGGGGCTCACCCAGGTCTCGGTCGACACCGGAGTGCCGGTCGGCTTCGGCGTACTGACCTGCGACACCGAGGAACAGGCACTGGACCGGGCCGGACTGGAGGGCTCGCACGAGGACAAGGGCCATGAGGCGGTCACCGCCGCGGTCGCGACCGCGGCCGGCCTGCGGAGCCTCGCCGAACCCTGGCGCTGACCCCCCGACCGGGCCGCGTAAAGTGACACTCACCATGTCCAAGAAGACGTTCGAGGAGCTCTTCACCGAGCTTCAGCAGAAGGCCGCCACCGGCGACCCCGCGACCTCCCGTACCGCCGAGCTGGTGGACAAGGGCGTCCATGCCATCGGCAAGAAGGTCGTCGAAGAGGCGGCCGAGGTGTGGATGGCCGCCGAGTACGAGGGCAAGGAAGCCGCCGCGGAGGAGATCTCGCAGCTCCTCTACCACGTCCAGGTGATGATGGTCGCGCGCGGGATCTCCCTCGACGACGTCTACGCCCATCTCTGAGCCGGGCACTCCCGGCCGGCACAGCCTCGTACCTCCCGCACCCGCCCCCGCTCGTACAGCATCAGCCCCCTCGTACAAAGGAAGCCGTCCTCATGCTGCGCATCGCCGTCCCCAACAAGGGTTCACTGTCCGGGCCTGCGTCGGCGATGCTCCATGAGGCCGGCTACCAGCAGCGCAAGGAGTCGAAGGAACTCGTCCTGGTCGACCCGGACAACCAGGTCGAGTTCTTCTACCTCCGCCCCCGCGACATCGCGATCTATGTGAGTTCAGGCCGGCTCGACATCGGCATCACCGGACGCGATCTGCTGCTGGACTCCGGCGCCAGTGCGGAGGAGATCCTTCCGCTCGGCTTCGCACGCTCCACCTTCCGGTACGCGACCAAGCCGGGCACGGCGGCCGGAGTCGAGGAGTTCGGCGGGATGACGGTGGCCACCTCGTACGAGGGCATCGTCGCCAAGCACCTCGCGGACCACGGCGTCGACGCCTCGGTCGTCCACCTCGACGGCGCGGTCGAGACCGCCATCGAACTGGGGGTCGCCCAGGTCATCGCCGATGTGGTGGAGACCGGCACCTCGCTGCGGAACGCGGGCCTCGAAGTCATCGGCGAGCCGATCATGACCTCCGAGGCGATCGTCGTCCGGCGTACCGGCGCGGACACCGATGAGCCCAAGGTCCAGCAGTTCCTGCGCAGGCTCCAGGGCGTCCTGGTGGCCCGCTCGTACGTGATGATGGACTACGACTGCCGCGCCGAGGACCTGGAGCGCGCCGTCGCCCTCACCCCGGGCCTGGAGTCGCCGACCGTGTCCCCGCTGCACAACGAGGGCTGGGTCGCCGTCCGTGCGATGGTGCCGGCCAAGGAGGCGCAGCGGATCATGGACGATCTGTACGAGATCGGCGCCCGTGCCATCCTGACGACGGCCATTCACGCCTGCCGCCTCTGACGCCACTCCGCCGCGAACCCGAAAAGACCGAGAGCCGATGCCCGCGCCCCAGCCCGACCCGTCCGACCCCTCTGATCCTTCCAGCTCTTCCAGCCCTTCCGGCCCCGGCGGTTCGCCCGACTCGTCCGGCCCATCGGTGGCGATTCCACCGCAGCCGGGGCCGCCGCGGTCCGACGCGCCCGCCCTGCCGGTGACCTTCCGGCCGACCAGGACCCGGATCGTCCTGCTGACCGTCGGCGTGGTCATGTTCGCTGTGATCACGGCCGTCGCCCTGGTGCTGGAGAAGCTGGGGCCGGGGGAGCGGGTCAGCTTCATCTTCACCGCGCTGCTCTTCCTCGGTGTCCTCGCCATCCTCAGCCGCCCCAAGGTCGTCGCCGACGAAACCGGGGTGACCGTGGTCAATCTCACCCGGACGCGCCGCCTGGAGTGGGCCGAGATCCTCCGGGTCAATCTGCGGCCCGGCGACCCCTGGGTCTTTCTCGATCTGAGCGACGGCAGCAGCCTGCCCGTACTGGGCATCCAGCCAGGTGTCGCCAAGGCGCACGCCATCCGGGACGCGCGCGCCCTGCGCGCCCTGACCGAAACCCATGGCACCGGTACGGAGTCGTAGCCGCGAGCCCGACCGGGCGTCCATGGGGGCGCCGCCGTCGCGTACGGCACTGCCCCGACCCGCCCACTCTTGATTACTCTTGTGCCGGTGGCGCCGAGTGCGCCCCGCCCCGCATCCAACGGCCGCGGCCGGCAATGGCCGAGACCGGCCCGTGGGGCACCTGCGACCCGAGGAGTGACTCCCTCCAGCAATGGACGGATCGTCCGGTAGTACCTGCGCCGCCCCCTTCGACGAGGCGGCGGCATGACCATCCCCCTTCTGCTGCTCGCCGCAGCGTTCCTTCTGATCCTCGCCAACGGGTTCTTCGTGGCCGCCGAGTTCGGCCTGGTCACGGTGGACCGCCCCGACGCCGAGCGCGCCGCCGCCGAGGGCGACCGCCGCGCCCGTACGGTCGTCAGATCCCTGCGGGAGCTGTCCTTCCAGCTCTCCGGCACCCAGCTCGGCATCACCATCACCTCCCTCGTCGTGGGCATGCTGGCCGAGCCGGCGCTCGCCCAGTTGCTCGACGGGCCGCTCTCCGCGACCGGACTGCCCGAAGGGGCCGTCTCCGGGGTGGCGGTGGTGATCGGGATGCTGCTCGCCTCCGCCGTCCAGATGGTGATCGGCGAACTCGTCCCCAAGAACTGGGCGGTCTCCAGGCCGCTCCAGGTCGCGCGGTTCGTGGCGGGCCCGCAGTACATCTTCGCCACCGTGTTCCGGCCGGTGATCTCCCTGCTCAACACCGTCGCCAACCAGCTGGTCCGGCTGCTGGGCGTGGAGCCGACCGAGGAGCTGGCATCGGCCCGTACCCCCGGTGAACTCGTCTCGCTGGCCCGCCACTCCGCCCGCGCGGGCACCCTCGAACAGGACACCGCGGACCTGTTCGTACGGACCCTCTCGCTCGGCCGGCTCACCGCGCAGCATGTGATGACGCCCCGGGTGAAGGTCAGCGCCCTCCAGTCCGACGCCACCGCTGCCGATGTCCTCAACCTCACCCGGGCCACCGGTCTCTCGCGCTTTCCGGTCTACCGGGAGCGCATCGACGAGATCGTCGGCATGGTGCATCTCAAGGACGCGCTCGCCGTGCCGGTACGGGAGCGGCTGCGCACCCCGGCGGGCCGGATCGCCGTACCGGCGCTGCTGGTGCCCGAGACCCTGCCCGTACAGCAGCTCCTCGAACGGCTGCGCAGCGAGCAGCCCATAGCCGTGGTGGTGGACGAGTACGGCGGTACGGCCGGAGTCGTCACCCTGGAGGACATCATCGAGGAGCTGGTCGGCGAGGTGCGCGACGAGCACGACGCCGAGGGCGACGGACGGCCCGAACTGGCGCCGGTCGCGGCCGAGGACGGCCGCCCGGCCTGGGACGCGGACGGCAGCGCCCGGGTCCTCACCCTGCGGCGGATCGGACTCGACGTACCCGACGGTCCGTACGAGACCCTGGCGGGGCTGGTCGCCGATCTGCTGGGGCGGATCCCGGCCCCCGGCGACAAGGCGGAACTGCCCGGCTGGCGGCTGTCGGTACGCCAGGTCGACCACTACCGGGCGGAGCGGGTCAGGCTGGTACGCACCACCGGCACCCCGCCCGGCGCGGTGGCAGGCGGTCCGGACGAGGCAGCGGCCTGCGAACCGGACAGAACGGCGGTCGGTGCCACCCACCTGACCGCGGCGGACGGTCCGCCCGGCGGGACGGCCGACGTGCCCGATGAAGTACCGGCCGGCGGCACCCCCGTCACCACGGCGGATGCCCTGCCGGAAACCGCGCCCGGTATACCGGCCGGCGCCCCCGCGATGGCGGAGGGCGCCCGATGAGCGCCCTGCAACTCGTCTTCGCCCTGCTGCTGGTCCTGGCCAACGGCTTCTTCGTCGGCGCGGAGTTCGCCCTCGTCTCCGTACGCCGCAGCCAGATCGAACCGCATGCCGCGCGCGGCTCGGCCCGCGCCCGCCAGGTGCTGCACGGCCTGGAGAATCTGCCGCAGATGATGGCGGCCGCGCAGTTCGGTATCACCGTCTGCTCCCTGACGCTCGGCGCGGTCGCGGAACCGACCGTGGCGCGGCTGCTGGAGCCCCTCTTCCACGCGGTCCATATGCCCGAGGGCCTGATCCATCCCGTGGGCTATGTGATCGCCCTGGCGCTGGTCGTCTCACTGCATCTGGTCATCGGTGAGATGGTTCCCAAGAACCTCGCCATGGCCGCGCCGGAGAAGACCGCGCTCTGGTTCAGCCCCGGTCTGGTCGGCTTCGCCCGGCTCTGCCGTCCGGTCACCGCCGGGCTCGGCGCCTGTGCGCGGCTGGTGCTGCGGGCCTTCCGGGTCGAGCCCAAGGACGAGGTGGAGGCGGTCTTCACAAGTGAGCAGCTCAACAGGCTCGTCGAGGACTCGGGCCAGGCGGGACTGCTCGAACCGGAGGCGCAGGAACGGCTGGAGGACGCCCTCGAACTGGGCAGCCGCCCGGTCACCGATGTGCTGATTCCGCACGCCTCCCTCGTGACGGTCACTCCCGCGGTGACTCCGCGCCAGATCGAGGAGCTGACCGTACGGACCGGTTACTCGCGCTTTCCGGTGTGCGCGGAGAGCGGCGGGGTCTTCATGGGCTATCTGCATGTGAAGGACGTCCTCGACCTGGAGGCCGGGGAGCGGGCCGTACCGCAGCATGTGTGGTGGCCGATGGCGACGCTGCGGGCCGAACTCCCGCTGGACGACGCGCTCACCGTGATGCGCCGCGCGGCCACGCATCTCGCGCAGGTCGCGGACGCGTCCGGGCGGGTGCTCGGACTGGTGGCGCTGGAGGACGTACTGGAAATGCTGGTGGGGGAGGTACGGGACCCCTCCCACCGGGAGCGTGTACCCGGGGCACCCAAGGTCGGCGAACAGCGCGCGGACCAGGCGGGCCAGGTCCTGACCCGCTGACAGCACCCCCTCGCCCGGCGTCCGCCTTCCGGCCGCCGGGCGAGGTCATGAGGTCCTGGAGTCCGGCGCGCGTTCAGTCGGCCTGCCGCGCCTTCCAGTCGGCTTCTCTGGCGGCGCTCACGGCGGCGCCGATCGGATGGCCCTCGGTGATCTGCTCGATACGGTTGCGGAGGGCGTGATGCTCGGGGCCCGGGTAGAAGCGCGTGGTGAGGCCGGCGGCCCCGACCAGGGCGACCAGACAGACCGCGCGCGGGGACGGCGCGCCGGGCCCGGCTCCGTACACGACCGCGCGGACCGCCTCGTCGATCCCGGCCGCGGACCGCCGGGCGTCCTCGGGGGACACGACGCTCCAGGTGGTACGGGGAACGATGCCCAGAACGCGGCGCCGGTGGGAGCTCAGCAGTCCACGGGCCTCCAACGCCTCCAGATAGCGCGGTTCGATGTCACGGAATCCGGGCCAGCCGCTGATCCAGCCCTGGAGCTCCAACCTCGTCGACGCGGCGGAGATGCCGATGCGTGCCCCCGCGATCAGGCGGGACACGACGCCACGGGGCAGTTCGGGGCGCAGAGCGTCCAGGCTCTCCCGTGGGCCGACGAGCCTGGTCTGCCCGGTGTTCGGCTGGCCGCGTCTTATGTAACTCACGAATTGCTCGGAGATGGAGTCGATGACCGGCTCTCCCAGCGTGACCGGTCGCAGTTCGACGATCCGCAGTTTTTCGATGGTGATCGCGCCGCACAGCTCCAGTTCGGCGAAGACGGCTCCGGACAGGACCCGGTTGAAGAACTCGGGACGGCTGATCACCCCGGTTCCCGGATCCGTGCAGGCCAGCAGAAGTTCCTCGGGCAGAGTGCGGAACGGCCGGTCGTACATCGCGATACTCCCTGGTCGCGGTACTGAACGCTTCGGACTACACATGACAACGCCCGCGCCGGGCACCGCGGTTGCGCTTCGCTCCCCTCCGGTACGGTTCCGTCGCTTTCGTCACCTGTCCGGTACGGCACAGATTTCGAAGGCCCGTTCCGCGGTACGGAACGGGCCTTCCGGGTGTCCGTCGCACCCTGGCGCCATATTTTCCGTAAAGGGTCTATACCAATCGCGCTCACCTGCCCTCGTATGCGTGTAATCGGCCGATTGACTGGCCGATCGGGGCGCTCTTAGCGTGTCCGCGCCAAGGGTGGGACACCGGCCCGGGGCACCTTCGTCCGGGGCGCACCAGGCTGCCCCGGCTGGGCAAGGGGGCACGTTGCGGACAGCACCACGCAGCACACGCAGCACACGGAGACCAGGAAGCACAACCGCCGCCGCCTTCCTCGCGGGAGCGGTGGCGCTCGCCATGGCGGCCACGGCCACCGCGGGTACGGCGGCGGCCCGCCCGGCCCCGGATTCCGCACAGGGACAGGTCACGCGGGCCGGGCAGGCCGCGTCGGAGACCGCGTCCAAGACCGCGGACGCCGGAGCCTCGCGCGAGATCACCCTGATCACCGGTGACCGGGTCCTCGTCGACGCGCGCGGAAAGACCGTCGGACTGCGCCCCGCCCCGGGACGCGCCTCTGTGCCGGTCCAGATGCGCGAGGTCAAGGGCCACTCGTACGTACTCCCGGCCGACGCCGCCGGGCTGATCGCCACCGACAAACTCGACATCCGGCTCTTCGACGTCACCGAGCTGAGCCGCCCCGAATACCGGACGCTCACCGGCGACGGCGTGCCGCTGATCGTCGCGTACGCCCCCGGCGTGAAGGCGCGTCAATCGGCGCGCGAGGGGCTGCGGGAGCAGGCCGGTACGACCGTACGCGCCGAGATCGGTGCCGTGAGCAGCGAGGCGCTGACCGTACGGGGGAGCGCGGCGGCCGGGGTGTGGGGCTCGCTGACCGCGCGCTCCGAACGGGGCCTGCGGCTCGCCCCCGGGGTCCGTTCCGTACGGCTCGACGGCCTGCTCAGGACAACCCTCGACGTCAGCGTCCCGCAGATCGGCGCACCGAGCGCCTGGGCCGCCGGATACGACGGCAAGGGCGTGAAGGTCGCCGTCCTGGACACCGGGATCGACACCGGCCACCCGGATCTGGCGGGCCAGGTCGTCGCCGGCAAGAACTTCACCTCGGCCGACACCACCGACATCATGGACCGCTACGGTCACGGCACCCATGTCGCCTCGATCCTCGCCGGGACCGGTGCCCAGTCCAAGGGCACCTACAAGGGCGTCGCCCCCGCCGCACAGCTCCTCATCGGCAAGGTGGCGAACGACCGGGGCGCGGCCACCGAGTCCTCGATCATGTCCGGCATGGAGTGGGCGGTCGAGGAGGGCGCGAAGGTCGTCAACCTCTCCATCGGCGGCCCCGACACCCCCGGAGTCGACCCGGTCGAGGAGACCGTCAACAGGCTCTCGGACCGGGCCCTGTTCGTGATCGCGGCCGGCAACTCCGGGCCCGGCGCCTCCACCGTGGGCACCCCGGGCACCGCCGACGCCGCGCTCACCGTCGGCGCCGTCGACAAGCAGGACGTGCTCGCCGACTTCTCCTCGCGCGGCCCGCGTGTCGGCGACGGCGCCCTCAAGCCCGACATCACCGCGCCGGGCGTCGCCATCACGGCGGCCGCCGCCAAGGGCAGTGTCATCGACCAGAATCCGGGCATACCGCACCCCGCGCCCGGCTACCTCACCATCGACGGCACCTCCATGGCCACCCCGCATGTGGCCGGCGCGGCGGCGCTCCTCGCCCAGCAGCACCCCGACTGGGACGGCCCCCGGATCAAGGCCGCGCTGGTCGGCTCCGCGAAGCCCGGCCCGTACGGCGCGGTCGAACAGGGCAGCGGCCGGGTCGACTCGGCCCACGCCCTCACCCAGAGCGTGGTCACCGAGCCCGCCTCGCTGAGCTTCGGCGCCCCGGCCTGGCCGCACGACGACGACCAGCCCATCACCAGGACCCTGACCTACCGCAACACCGGCGCCGTGCCGCTCACCCTCGATCTCGCGGCGACCGCCACAGACCCGACCGGCGCGGACGCTCCCCCCGGCTTCTTCACCCTCGGGGCCTCGCAGGTCACCGTCCCGGCCGGCGGCACCGCGTCCGTCGACATCACCGCCGACCCGACGCTCGGCGGCGACACCGAAGGTGTCTACAGCCTCGCCGTCACCGCGACCGGCGACGGCCGGAGCGTCCGTACCGCGGGCGCGCTGAACCGCGAGGGCGAGATGTACAACCTCACCCTCAAGGCCACCGCCCGCGACGGCTCCGCACCGGCGGACGGCGACTGGACGGCGTTCATCTACGACCTGGGCGCGCAGACCATGGTCAGGGTGTCCGGCGACGAGGGCTCGGCCCAGGTCCGGCTACCGCGCGGCATCTACACGATCCTCGGCGAGATCCCGCTGCTCAGCCCCGACCTCGTCTACATCGGGGACGACTGGGTCGCCGCGCCCCGGCTCGACCTGACACAGGACACCGAGCTGGCGGTCGACGCGCGCGCCACCGAGCTGATCGACATGACACCGCCGGATCCGGACGCCTCGTACCAGATCGGCTTCCTGACGATCTCGCCGAAGGAGGCGCCGGGCCCGATCATGCTCTACATGGGCCATCTGCCGGAGGGCTTCCGCACCCAGCAGGTCGGCCCCGCGCCCAAGCCCGGCTCGGTCAGTTCGTATCTGATCTCCACCTGGGCGGGCGACGGGACGGACTATCTGCTCGCCGACACCCTTGAGGACGGCTTCTACACCGGTCACACCCAGCACACCAAGGCGAAGGACCTGGCGAAGGTCACAGTCAACGCGGGCGGTTCCGTCACCGGCGGACGCTGGGCCCAGATCTCCTCGACGCCCGACTTCCCGACCTCCCCGCCGACCACCTTCGCGGATCTGGCGACCACGACCACCACCTACCTCCAGGGCGGGTACGCCTGGCAGCGGACCTTCCAGCAGCAGCGCGGCGGGGCGGCCGAGGTCCGGTACACCGAACCGTCCCGGGTCTACCGCGGCGGCAAGTCGTACACCGAGGACTTCAACACCGCGGTCTTCGGACCCGCGCTCGTCGAGGGCGGCGGACTGACGCGTGACGGCGACCGGCTCACCGGTGCGGTACGGCCGTTCGCCGACGGCGCCGGACACGACGGGACGAGTCTGTACGACACGGCCACCGCGTCCACCACGCTGTACCGCAACGGCAAGGAGTACGCCACGGCCGGCGGCATCCTCGACACGGTCGGCTTCGACCTGCCGAAGGAGCGGGCCACGTACCGGCTGGTCACCACCGTCAGCCGGGCCACCACGGGCGTCTCGGCGGTGTCCACAGAGGTGACCTGGTCGGCCGAGTTCACCTCGGGACACACCACGGAGCCCACCGCGCTGCCCGCGAGCGTGGTGCGCTACACGCCCCGGCTCGGATTGGACGCCCGGGCCGTGGCGGGCGCCGCACAGAGCGTCCCGGTCACCGTCCAGGGCTCGGCGTCCGGCCGGAACCTCAAGGCGCTGACGGTGTACGTCTCGTACGACCGCGGTACGACCTGGTCGAAGACGGCGGTGCGCGACGGGCGGGTCAAGGTGGTGAACCCGGCGGCGGGCGGCTCGGTCTCCTTCAAGGCCGAGGTCAGGGACCGCGCGGGCAACGCCTTCTCACAGACCGTGCTGGACGCGTATCTCACGAAGTAGCGCGCTTCTGTACGACCTGTACGACCGTGCCGTCCGTCCCCGTACAGGGGGCGGGCGGCACGGGTCGTCGCGTCGGCAGCGGCCGATGTGACGCGCGGAGACCTTCAGGAGGCCGGAGGTTCCTGCGATCCCCGCGTCGCCGGGCCGCGCCCCGAGAGCACCTCGCCGTACGCCTGCATCAGATCCGGCAGCCGCAGTGTCGCCAGATCGTCGCGGGTGGGCGTACCGCTGTAGCCGGACAGCCGCAGATCGCGGTACGCGCAGCTCTTCTCGTACAGGGTCCGTACGAAGCGGCCGTTGCCCAGCTCGTCGATCCATCCCTGGTCGACGACATGGCCGCTGATCGACAGCAGTTCGTCCGCGGACTCCTCGTCCCAGACGTCGCCGTTCTCCGCGGCCAGCACCCCGCCGATCGCGGTCAGCTCCAGCGGCCGGTAGCTGGGGAAGTCGACCCGGCTGGTGAAGCGGGAGGACAGACCGGGATTGGTGGCGAGCAGCCGGTCCATGCCCTCCGGGTAGCCGGCCAGGATGACCACGAGATGGTCCCGGTTGTCCTCGGCGCGCTTGAGCAGCACCTGGAGCGCCTCGTCGCCGTACGCATCGCCCTTGGTGTAGCCGGAGTTGGACAGGCTGTACGCCTCGTCGACGAAGAGCACCCCGCCGATCGCGGAGTCGATCAGCTCGTTCGCCTTGACCGCGGTCTGCCCCAGGAACTCGCCCACCAGATCGGCACGCTGGGCCTCCACGAGATGATCGCCGCCCAGCAGCCCGAGGGCATAGAAGATCCGCCCGAGGATGCGCGCGACGGTGGTCTTGCCGGTGCCGGAGGGGCCCGAGAAAACAAAGTGACGTTTCGGCGGCTGTACGGGCAGCCCTTCGCCGGCCCGCAGCCGGGCCATGTTGAGCTGCGCGGAGATGGCCTTGACCTGGCGCTTCACCGGTTCCAGACCGACCATCCGCTCCAGCTCGGCCAGTGCCTCGGCCAGCAGCGCCGGATCGGTCGGGCCCTCCGGGAACCGGGGCTGGGCCGGCTGCGCGGGTGGTGGCGGCACCTTCTCCCGTACGTCGTCACGCGCCGGCACCGTGCCCCCGCCGCCCATCTGCGGCTGGCTCTCCCGGCCGAGCAGTACGTCGGAGCCCAGCGGCCCCTCGCTCTCGCCCTGCTGCGTGTCCATCGCGTCCGCCGTGTCCTGGCCGAGGCCCGCCAGCGCCACCGAGGCCAGCCCCGCCGGGTCGTCCGGCCCCTCGTAGCCGTCCGAGTCGGAGTCGGTGATCGCGGCCAGCCGGGCGGCGGTGTCCATGAACGCGGGATCGAGCCGGTGCACGGCCCGGTACAGCGGTAACGCGGCGGCGCTGCGCCCGGTGCCCTCATGGGCGCGCGCCAGCCAGTACCGCAGCTCCTTGCGCTGGGGCTGCTCGCTGCGGCAGCGCATCAGCGCCGTGGACAGCAGCGGCAGGGCCTGCCCGTACATCTCCAGTCTGACCCGGGCCATCCCGCCGAAGAGCCCGGCCTCGATACCCAGCAGCGGATCGTTGACCAGCGGCTCGGTGTGCCGTACGAGCTGGTCCCAGTCCTTGACCAGATACGCGCGGCAGGCGTGCAGGAAGCGGACCTGCGGGTCGGCGTCGACCGGCGGCAGCCCCGCCAGTGCCCGGTCCAGCTCCGGCACATGCCGGCCGTCCAGCCAGTGCGAGGCGTGCGCGAGCAGCAGATCACGCCCGCTCTCCAGCACCGGCTGCACCCACCAGCCCAGCCAGTACCAGGAGTTGAGGGTACGGCGGTGGCGGGCGCGCTGCTCACCGAAGCGGTCGCGGTGGCGGTACATGTGCAGCAGGGCGGGGGTGGTGTCGACGCGCAGCGCGTGCAGCCCGAGCCAGCCGTCGGCCATCCCGGGATCGAGCCGTACCGCGGCCCTGAACTCCTCCTCGGCCTGGGGGTACGCCCCCATCGTGTACGCGTCCACTCCGCGCACCCAGGCGAGGTCGGCGGGGGCTCCGGTGCCGCCCTGTGTGCCGATGCCGCTGCCGCTCTCCATCAGCCTTCCCCCACAACAAACCGTGCCCCCGGATTGTCCCGCCGGGCGGGCGCCCGTCGGCAGCGTGCTGAACCACCCTCTGGCGGACGGGAATTGACCGCACCGAAAGGCATCGTACCTGCGCAGAGGGTGTGCGACTAAGGGCACCACACAGAGGTCACAGTGGTGACCCAGGGTGAGCGGGAGAGGTGGCGCGGCCGGGGAAAACCGGCGAAGAGGGCAGAACGAAGCCCCCGATCACGGGGGAACAATCGGGGGCTTCGCGTCCGCGACGGCTCCGAAAAGCCGCACATTGAGAACGTAAGACCTGTCCCGCCCCTCGGTCAAGCCGAGTTGGGCACTCGTGCGCAACCGATTTCCGACTGCTCAGTATGGAGGCCGAAACTGATCACCGTCGGTGATGATTTGATCCTGCAACGCTCCCGAACGGGGGCCCGGGAGCATCACATACCCCTCGCGCACCTCCCGTATCAGGGCGTCCGCGAACGGGCGGGACGGGTCGGCCGAGAAATGGCGAGTCTCCGCCGTTGTCCAGCCGTCCCAGAAACCGGACAGACCGGGTCCGTCGCGCCGCCGCCCCCGCTCCCACGACTCCTCCGCGCCCCGGTCCATCCAGAGCAGCCGGGCCAGATACGGCCGCAGCGCCCGCCGGCCCGCTCCGACGCCCTCGATCAGGACGACGGGGGCGACGGGCAGGGCGCGCGGCTCGGTGAAGCGCCGCAGTGTCCAGTCGTACGCCTCGTAGCGCGCCGTCGCGCCCCGGGAGAGGGGTTCGATGATCCGGCGCGCGAGCCGCTCCGTCCACGCGAACAGCTCCGCGTGCGACGCCATGTCGTCTATACGGAGGACGGGCGCGCCGCCGAGCGCCGCCGCGAGCCGCGCCGCGAAGGTGCTCTTGCCGGAGCCCGCGTGCCCGTCGACCGCGATCAGCCGGACGGGGCCGCAGGAGGGCGGCAGCGCGCGCAGGGCCGCGGCGGCTTCGGTCAGGTCGTCCATTCCGCCCACCCTACGAGGCCCGCCCTGCCCACCGTGTCCCGTCTGCGTCCGCGAGGGCGGCGAGGTCCCAGGTCACGCCACTGGTGGAGACCAATATTGGTGCGACGACGCGGGACGAATCGCTGGCCGAAGCCCGCCGCGAACCGCGATAGTGGCGACTACCGGCCCCATCGCGTACCCGCTCGCGCCCGTCCGTGTCTCCCCCGACATCTCTGTGCCCCCGACCGGAGGTCCCGTGACCAGCTCCCCCTCGCGCCGCTCCGTCCTCGCCGCCGCTCTCGCCGCAGCCGGCGCCGGAGCGGTCTCCGCCGTCCCGGCGGCAGCCGCCGCCCCGGCCGGGCCCGGCCGGTCCACGCCCCTCGTGGACAACGCGTTCTGGACCTCGTACGAGGACTGGCGCTCCGGCGGCCACGCGGGCACCCGGGCCGTGCCGGGCGCCCGGCCGACCCTGACGATCGCCGCGCCGGCCGGCCGTACCGACTATCTCGATCCGCACACCGGGAGGACCAGCACCTGGGAGTACGCGGCCTGGACGTCACCCTCGTACCGCTCGAAGGTCCCCGCCACCGAGGTGATCGCCTCCTGGAACGCCGCCACCCCGGCCGGCACCTGGCTCCAGATCGAGCTGCGCGGCCGGTACTCCGACGGCACCGACACCCCCTGGTACGTGATGGGCCGCTGGACCGCCGGGGACGGCGACGACGGCATCCGGCGCACCTCCGTCGACGACCAGACCGACGGGCGCAGCACCATCTGGACCGACACCTTCTCGGTGGACGACCCGGCGAGCGGGCTGCGCCTCGTCTCGTACCGGCTGCGGCTCACCCTCTACCGGACGCCCGGCAGCGGGCTCACCCCGGTGGTGCACCGGGTCGGCGTGATGGCCTCGGACATCCCCGACCGGTTCACCGTCCCCGTCTCCGTGCCGGGGCTCGCCCGTGAGCTGACCGTGCCGCGCTACTCGCAGAACATCCACGCCGGGCAGTACCCGGAGTACGACAACGGCGGCGAGGCCTGGTGCAGCCCCACCTCCTCACAGATGATCATCGAGTACTGGGGGCGCAGGCCCAGCGCCGGGGAACTGGCCTGGGTGAACCCGGAGTTCGCCGATCCGCAGGTCTGCCACGCGGCCCGGTTCACCTATGACTACCAGTACGAGGGCTGCGGCAACTGGCCCTTCAACGCCGCCTACGCCGCCACCTACCGGGACATGAGCTCCGCGGTGACCCGGCTGGGCTCGCTCACCGAGGTGGAGACCCTGATCCACGCGGGCATTCCGGTCATCACCTCGCAGTCCTTCCTCAAGGAGGAGCTGACGGGCGCCGGTTACGGCACCTCGGGCCATCTCATGACCGTGATCGGCTTCACGGCCGACGGCGATGTGATCGCCAACGACCCCGCCTCGCCGAGCAATCCGGCCGTACGCCGGGTCTACCGGCGCGCGGAGTGGGAGAACATCTGGCTGCGCACCAAGCGGTACAACGCGTCCGGCAATGTCGCGTCGGGCACCGGCGGTGTCTGTTACGTCTACTGGCCCGCCACTCCGTCCGCGGCCCAGCGGCGCGCCCTGCGGGCCGTGGGCCTGCTCTGATCGAGTGCGGCGGCCGGGCCCGGGGGGATTCCGTCAGGCCCTCCCGGGCCCGCGCGGCCGCTCACCGGGTCTGTGTACTGTCTCTGCAATACTGCGGGAACTCTTGCGGGAGTCCCGTGGCAGCCGGAGACCAGGACGCGAATGTGAATCGTAGTCAACAGCGTGGCACCTCACAGCGATCCCAGGTGCGGCGCTCCGAACTCATCGCGACCGGGCGGAAACTGTTCGCCAACACCTCGTACGACGCGCTCTCGATGGACGACATCGCCCAGCACGCCGGGGTCGCCAAGGGCCTGATCTACTACTACTTCAAGAACAAGCGCGGCTATTACCTCGCCATCGTCGAGGACTCCGTCACCGAACTGGTCACCCTCGCCGCCGCGGGCCAAGCCGAACTGCCGCGTACGGAACGGATCCAGCGCACGGTCGAGGCGTACCTCCGCTTCGCGCAGCAGAACGAGGCCGCGTACCGCACCATCATCACCGGCGGCGTCGGCTTCGACACCCAGGTACAGGCCATCCGCGACGCCGTACGGACCGGTCTGGTCTCCACCCTCGCCGAGGGCGCCTACGGCAGGAGCGACATCCCGGCGATCGCCCGGCTCGCGCTGCTGGGCTGGCTGAGCAGTGTCGAGTGGCTCACGCTGGAGTGGCTGGGCCACCAGGAACTGACCCTGGAGATCCCGCGCGATCTGCTGGTACGGATGCTGCGCCACACCCTCAACACGATCGAGGAGTTCGCGCCGGACTGCCCCGCGCCGCCGCCGGACCTCAACTGGCGCCCGTACACGGGACAGTCGCCGGACGGGCTGACGACGGGCCCGTCCGGCGACTGAGAATGACATGCAGCAGGCGTACTAGCTGATGGACTTGATCAGCTCACCGTTGGTGGTGTCGCCGCTCAGCTCCCAGAAGAACGTGCCGCCCAGATTCTGCTGGTTCTTGTAGGCCATCTTCCCGGCGATCGTCGCGGGCGTGTCGTAGCTCCACCACTGGTTGCCGCAGAAGGCGTACGCCGTGCCGCCGACCGTGCCGTTGGCCGGGCAGGAGTTCTTGAGGATCTTGTAGTCCTCGATACCGGCCTCGTACTTGCCGGGCGCCGCGCCCGTCGCCGTACCGCCCGGCTCCTTCTGCGTCACTCCGCTCCAGCCGCGCCCGTAGAAGCCGATACCGAGCAGCAGCTTGTCGGACGGGACGCCGAGGCCCTTGAGCTTGCTGATCGCCGCGTCGGAGTTGAAGCCCTCCTGCGGGATGCCGGGGTACGAGGTGAGCGGGGAGTGCGGGGCGGTGGGGCCCTGCGCCGCGAAGGCACCGAAGAAGTCGTAGGTCATCGGGTTGTACCAGTCGAGGTACTGGGCGGCGCCCGCGTAGTCGGCGGCGTCGATCTTCCCGCCGTCCGAACCGTCGGCCGTGATGGCCGCGGTCACCAGGTTGCTCGGACCGAACTCGGCGCGCAGCGCGGCCGCGAGGTTCCTGAACGCGTCGCGGCCACTGGTGTCACAGGTCAGACCGCAGGCGTTGGGGTACTCCCAGTCGATGTCGATGCCGTCGAAGACATCGGCCCACCGGGGGTCCTCCACCAGCGCGCGGCAGGACTGGGCGAACGCGGCCGGGTTCCTGGCCGCCTCGCCGAAGCCGCCGGACCAGGACCAGCCGCCGAAGGACCAGATGACCTTGAGACCGGGGTGGCGGGCCTTGAGCTTGCGGAGCTGGTTGAAGTTGCCCCGCAGCGGCTGGTCCCAGGTGTCGGCGACGCCGTCGACACTCTGGTCGGCGGTGTACGCCTTCTCGTAGTCGGCGTACGAGTCGCCGATCACGCACTTTCCGCCGGTCACATTGCCGAACGCGTAGTTGATGTGGGTGAGTTTGTCCGCCGAGCCGGACGTCTCGATGTTCTTGACATGGTAATTGCGGTCGTAGACACCCCAGTTGGTGAAGTAACCGACCACCTTGCTGCCGGCCTTGGGGGCGGCGGAGACGGTGGTGACGGTCTCACCGGCCGAGGCGCTGCCCGCTCCGGAGAGCAGGGTCACGCCGAGCGCGGCCGTACAGGCGGCGGCGATCAGCGCCCGGAAACGGGCGCGCGAAGTGCGAAGCATGCGCATGGCATCTCCTCGTGGGGGAGGAAGAAGTGAGTGGGGGGAACGGTGTGACATGAACGCGAAGTGACATGAACGCGTTGAGAGCGAACGTTAGAAGGACTAGACCACTGGGGTCAATGGTGCGGACCATCTTCCGTCGTACGGGAGGGACCTTGTCCTGCCCGTGACGGAGGGGCGCCGATCGGGCATACTCGACGCGCCACAACCGCTGGTCAGCCGCTTCCGTGATCCGGGAAGGCAGCATCGGTTGGGCAGAACCGCCGTCCGGGGGCACTCCCCGGACACCAGCCGGCGGCGCCGCTCACACCCCGCGCGTGCGACCGCCGTAGCGCCCGACAGGGAGGAGAGCGCCGCCATGCCCGACCGCGCCCCGCGACCGGTGGACCGGCAACTGCCCACCGAGGAGTCCCAGGACCTCATCGCCCTCGTACGCGACATCATCGAGCGGGAGATCGCCCCCGGGGCGGCCGAGGAGGAGGCGGCGGGGCACTTCCCGCGCGGGCTCTTCACCCTGCTCTCGGCTTCCGGCCTGCTCGGCCTCCCCTACGACTCCGCCCATGGCGGCGGGGACCAGCCGTACGAGGTCTATCTCCAGGTCCTCGAAGAACTGGGCTCCGCCCGCCTCACCGTCGGCCTCGGCGTCAGTGTGCACTCCCTGGCCTGTCACTCCCTGGCCGGCTACGGCACCAAGACCCAGCAGACCGAGTTCCTGCCCGCGATGCTGGGCGGCGGGCTGCTCGGGGCCTACTGCCTCTCCGAGCCGGCCTCCGGCTCGGACGCGGCCTCACTCCGTACCAAGGCGGTACGGGACGGCGACGACTGGGTGATCACCGGCACCAAGGCCTGGATCACCCACGGCGGTATCGCGGACTTCTACACCGTGCTGGCCCGCACCGGCGAGGAGGGCGCGCGGGGCATCACCGCCTTCCTCGTACCGGGCGACGCGCCCGGTCTGAACGCGGCGGCGCCCGAGAAGAAGATGGGCATGAAGGGCTCGCCCACTGCCCAACTCCACTTCGACGGCGTACGGGTGGCCGACAGCCGGCGGATCGGCGAGGAGGGCCAGGGCTTCGCGATCGCCCTGTCCGCGCTCGACTCGGGCCGGCTCGGCATCGCCGCCTGCGCGATCGGCGTCGCGCAGGCGGCGCTCGACGAAGCCGTCGAATACGCCACCGGCAGACGGCAGTTCGGCAGACCCATCGCGGACTTCCAGGGACTGCGCTTCCTGCTCGCCGACATGGCGACCCGGATCGAGGCGGGCCGCGCGCTCTATCTCGCCGCGGCGCGGCTGCGCGACGCGGGTCTGCCGTTCTCCCAACAGGCCGCCATGGCCAAGCTGTTCTGCACGGACACCGCTATGCAGGTCACCACCGACGCCGTGCAGGTGCTCGGCGGCTACGGCTACACCACCGACTTCCCGGTGGAGCGCTATATGCGCGAGGCGAAGGTGCTCCAGATCGTCGAGGGCACCAACCAGATCCAGCGCATGGTGATCGCCCGCCATCTCGCGGGCCCGGAAACCCGCTGAACCGGTCCCCGGCCCGCCCTCTGACGAACCGTCAGCGGCGGTGCCGGGGCACCTCAGGCGGCGTGGCGCAGGGTGGGAACCTTGAACGGGCGCGAGCCGGGACCGCCGACGTGCGAGAACGGCTGGGTCCGCCAGTTGAGTCCCTGAGGAAGCGTCAGCAGCAGTGCGGTGTCCTGCTCCTGGACCTCGTACGACGCGTCGGCGGGGCGGGCGTCCGCCGCGGGACGGCCCGTACCGGCGCAGACTGCGAGCACGAACGGGTTCCACGGGGTGGGGCACAGCGCGTGTTCCGGCAGGACGTCCTCGTCCGCCAGCAGCGCGATCGGCTGCGCACAGTCGGGGCAGACGACCCGGTACATCTCAAAGGTGTCATAGGAGTCGATGTCGTCGGCGTCGACAAGATCGACCGGCTCCGGTTCCGTACGTCCGGCGCGCTTCAGGCTCTGCATGGAGACATTCCCCCTCGGGTGGGCCGACCAGGCACTTGTGGTCTCGACCACAGCAAGGAATTCCCGTCGCGCGAGCCAGGTAACCGTAAGGTCTCGATGGACCCTGTCATATACCTGTGGTCTTCATCACATGCCCCTTACGGACGCCTCTTGGCCGAGTTGCCGACTGTGCCTGAGGTGACCTGGGGCAATAGGTTGATCCGTATGGAGGAGCTGGATCGTCAGATCGTGGAGTTGCTCGTCAACGACGGCCGCATGAGCTACACCGACCTGGGCAAGGCCACGGGCCTGTCCACCTCGGCCGTACATCAGCGCGTGCGCAGACTGGAGCAGCGCGGGGTCATCCGCGGTTACGCGGCCGTCGTCGACCCGGTGGCGGTCGGCCTGCCGCTCACCGCGTTCATCTCGGTGAAACCGTTCGATCCGAGCGCGCCGGACGACATCGCGGAGAGGCTGGCGGGGATTCCGGAGATCGAGGCGTGCCACAGCGTGGCGGGGGACGAGAACTACATCCTCAAGGTGCGGGTCCCGTCGCCGCTGGAGCTGGAACACCTCCTGACCCGGATCCGCTCCCTGGCCGGAGTCTCCACCCGCACGACGGTGGTCCTCTCCACGCCTTACGAGTCCCGCCCCCCGTCGTTCTGACCCCGGTCCTCAATCGCCGGACGGGCTTGTTCCCGCGCGGGCTGCGAAATCCAGCCCGTCCGGCGATTGAGGACGGAACCGCCCGCCCCGGCGCCGGGTGCCTGGTCCGAACCCCCGCGCCCCCGCCCGGCGACGACCCGCCACACTGGTCGCATGAACTCGCGCACCACCCTCCTCCGCAACGGCGAAGTCCACAGCCCCGCCGACCCCTTCGCCACCGCCCTCCTCGTCGAGGGCGGGCACATCTCCTGGGTCGGGTCGGAAGGCGCCGCGGACTCGTTCGTCGCCGGTGCGGATGAGGTCGTCGATCTCGAAGGCGCGCTCGTCACCCCCGCGTTCACCGACGCGCATGTCCACACCACCGCCACCGGCCTCGCCCTCACCGGTCTCGATCTCTCCGCCGCCCGCACCCTCGCCGAGGCGCTCTCGCTCGTACGGGCATACCGCACCGCCCACCCCGACAGCCGGATCCTGCTCGGCCACGGCTGGGACTCCGCGCGGTGGCCCGAGCAGCGGCCGCCCTCCCGTGCCGAACTCGACGAGGCCGCCGGCGGCCGGCCGCTCTATCTGCCGCGTATCGACGTGCACTCCGCCGTCGTGACCACCGCCCTGCTCGACCTCGTCCCCGGTGTCACCTCCCTCACCGGCTACCACCCGGACGCCCCTCTGACCGCCGCCGCGCACCACGCCGTACGGGCGGCCGCCCATGGCGCCGTCAGCGCACGCCAGCGCACGGAGGCACAGCGTGCCGCGCGCGAGCGCGCCGCCGCGCTCGGTATCGGCACCCTCCACGAGTGCGCGGGCCCCGACATCTCCGACGAGGACGACTTCGCCGCGCTGCTGAGACTCGCGGACGAGGAGCCGGGCCCCCGGATCCACGGCTACTGGGCCGAGGCGGTCACCGACGAGAAGGGCGCCCGGCGCGTCCGTGAGCTGGGCGCGGCGGGCGCCGCGGGGGACCTCTTCGTCGACGGATCCCTCGGCTCCCACACCGCCGCGCTGCACGACCCGTACGACGACGCGCCCCACACCGGCACCGCGCATCTCGACGCCGCCGCGGTCGCCGCCCATGTCGCCGTCTGCACCGAGGCCGGGCTCCAGGCCGGTTTCCACGCCATCGGCGACGCCGCGATCACCACGGTCGTCGAGGGGGTACGGGCCGCCGCCGAGCGCGTGGGCCTGCCCCGGGTCCGCGCCGCCAGGCACCGCGTCGAGCACGCCGAGATGCTGACCCCCGACACCATCGCCGCCTTCGCCGAACTGGGCCTCACCGCCTCCGTCCAGCCCGCCTTCGACGCGGCCTGGGGCGGCGAGGAGGGGATGTACGCACGCCGGCTCGGCGCCGCCCGCGCCCGTACGCTCAACCCGTACGCCGCCCTGCTGCGCGCCGGCGTCCCCCTGGCCTTCGGCTCCGACAGCCCGGTCACCCCGCTCGACCCCTGGGGCACGGTCCGCGCCGCCGCCTTCCACCGGACGCCGGAGCACCGTATCTCCGTACGGGCCGGATTCACCGCCCACACCCGCGGCGGCTGGCGCGCCGTCGGCCGCGACGACGCCGGGACGCTCGTCCCCGGCGCCCCCGCCGACTACGCGGTCTGGCGCACCGAGGAGCTGGTGGTCCAGGCCCCGGACGACCGGGTGGCCCGCTGGTCGACCGACCCGCGTTCGGGCACTCCGGGCCTGCCGGATCTCACTCCGGGCAGGCCGCTGCCGGTCTGTCTGCGGACCGTTGTCGCCGGACAGACGGTGTTCGTGCGACCGAACGAGTGACGTGCGGACATTTCGTACCGCCGACCGATGTTCCCGGTCTCGGTCGCGACCTGCGGATCTTCCCCACTGACCTGGTGATTCGGGCTGAAATCGCAGGTCAAACGGCTATTGACAGTAAGCCTCCACCGGCGGGTAGGTTCGGCCGAGTCCACCACAGGACGTCCGTCCGGCAAGCTCCGCGCAGTCGTCGAACGCCGCTGGGCCATGGGGAGGTGTGCCGCACCGGCGCACCACCACTGGGAGCCAGGTCCAGCATCCGCGTCCGGCGGCGAGGGAAGGTTTCAGCCGGCCGGCGGGTGCGACCCGGGCGGGGCCCCGGCGTTCAGTAGACAACGGCTTTCGGTCGACCCGCAGCCAGCGGGTTCCAGGTCGGCCCGAAGGACGCCGGGTTCCCTACGGCATCTCCGGACATCGCCCCCGCCCGCCCCGACACCCAGCACCCGGGGCCGCCGCCCTCCGCGTGCTCGCTATGGTGGTGCCCCTGCGTACGGCAATTAAGGGGCAGTAGTGAACGACGGCGGTCAGAGGCGGTACGGCCCGCTCGGCACGGCCTTGGTGATCATCCCGACCTTCAACGAGGCGGAGAACATCAGGTCGATCGTCTCCCGGGTCCGCGCCGCGGTGCCGGAGGCCGACATCCTCATCGCCGACGACAACAGCCCCGACGGCACCGGCAAGATCGCCGACGTACTGGCCGCCGAGGACACCAAGGTCCGGGTGCTGCACCGCAGGGGCAAGGAAGGCCTCGGCGCCGCCTATCTGGCGGGATTCCGCTGGGGCATCGAACGCGACTACGGCGTACTCGTCGAGATGGACGCCGACGGCTCCCACCAGCCCGAGGAACTGCCCCGGCTGCTGACCGCCCTGAAGGGCGCCGATCTCGTCCTCGGCTCGCGCTGGGTCCCCGGCGGACGCGTCGTCAACTGGCCCACCACCCGCAAGGTGCTCTCGCGCGGCGGCAGCACCTATTCGCGGGTTCTGCTCGGGGTGCCGATCCGTGATGTCACCGGCGGCTACCGGGCGTTCCGCAAGGAGACCCTGGACCGGATCGGCCTCGACGCCGTCGCCTCGCAGGGCTACTGCTTCCAGGTCGACCTGGCCCGGCGCGCGGTCGAGGCGGGCTGCCATGTGGTCGAGGTGCCGATCACCTTCGTCGAACGCGAGCTGGGCGACTCGAAGATGAGCCGCGACATCGTGGTCGAGGCGCTCTGGCGGGTCACCGCGTGGGGGGTCGGGGCGCGCGCCAACCGGCTGCTGGGCCGCGGGCCCGCCGGACAGAACCGGCCTTCCTGACTGCCCCCATACGCCATCCCGGCCCGTGCCCAGGCACACTGGAACCATGACGACCGCGCATCCGTCCCGGACCGTTCCCAAGCGCTCCCGTGCCCGCACTCTCCTCCCGCTGGGCATCGCCGCCTGGCTGGTGCTGGAGATCTGGCTGCTGATCCTCGTGGCCGACGCGGCGGGCGGGCTCACCGTTCTGTTGCTGCTGGTGGGCGCGGTCGTCCTCGGCTCGGTGGTGATCAAGCGGGCCGGCCGCCGTGCCTTCCGCAACCTCACCGAGACCCTGCAGAAGGCCCAGAAGCAGCAGCAGGAGCACCCCGGGGAGCCCCTCGTCCCGGAGCCCGCCAACGGGACCACGGGCAATGGCTTTCTGATGCTGGGCGGCCTGCTGATCATGCTGCCGGGGCTGATCACCGACGTGGCGGGTCTGCTGCTGCTCGTACCGCCCGTACGGACGGCCCTCGGCCGGTACGCGGAGCGTTCGCTGGAGCGGCGCATGGCCACGGCGGCCCCGCCCGGCAGCCTCGGTGACGCCTTCCAGCAGGCCCGGATGCGGCGGCCGGACGGCAAGGTGGTGCAGGGCGAGGTCATCCGGCACGACGAGCACGGCCCGCGCCACCCCGACGACGAGAAGGACGGCCCACGCCCGCCGCTGACCCCCTGAAGCCCGTACCCCCCGGCATACAACGAGCGGCATACAACGAGCCGCGGGCTGCGGCACACACACTCGGTGTGACGCAGCCCGCGGCTCTGTGCTGTTGTGTCTCGCTGCTCGGTCAGGCGGACTTCCGGCTGTCCCGCGGATGCACGGCGATGTTCATGGCGCCGGAGCGCAGGACGGCCAGCCTCTCGGCCAGCACTTCCTCCAGCTCCTCACGAGTGCGCCGCTCCATGAGCATGTCCCAGTGCGTACGCGCAGGCTTGCCCTTCTTCTCTTCGGGACCATCCCCGTCCACCAGGAGTGCCTGGGCGCCGCACGCCTTGCACTCCCACTCCGGCGGAATTTCCGCCTCTACCGAGAACGGCATCTCAAATCGATGGCCGTTCTGGCATGCGTACTCCACCGCCTGGCGCGGGGCCAGATCGATGCCGCGGTCCGTCTCGTAGCTGGTAACCACGAGTCGCGTGCCGCGGAGAGCTCGCTCACTCATGAATCGTGCCTCCCGGGCTTGTCGCCCACAGGACAGGTGTCGCTGTCGTCGTCATCCGGTCAACGTCCGGTCGGCGGTAAAGATTCCCGTTCCGGGTCATGCGTCGCCCGTCGTGCCGCCCTTGTTGTACCCACCAGCGCCCGGTTTGTCACATCTAACAGGAGATGTCACCCAGCGATTCCGCTTTCAATCTACTTCCCGGTTACGCAGTAACGGTCCGCCTGGCAGGCCAAACGCGTACACTACCGCCCTTTCACTTCAACGTCTAAATCCGCTCCGGTACGGGATTGCCCGCCGCCGCGATCGCCCGGCCGACCGGGACCCTCGCCAGCAGTCCGAAGCCGAGCACGAAGAAGACCACAAGCGAGATGATCGCGTCCCGGTAGCTGCCCGTGAGCTGGTATGCCAGACCGAACACCAGCGGCCCCAGCCAGCTCAGCCCCCGGTCGCTCATCTCGTACGCCGAGAAGTACTCGGCCTCCTTGCCGTGCGGCACGAGATGCGAGAACAGCGACCGGGACAGCGCCTGGCTGCCGCCCAGGACCAGACCGATCGCCGAGGCCAGTACGTAGAACGCGACCGGAGCCCCGGCGGGCAGGAAGTAACCGGCGGTGAGGATCAGCGTCCAGACCGCCAGCGACCACAGGATCGTCCGCTTGGCGCCGTACGACCTGGCCAGCCGGCCCATGCCCAGCGCGCCCCCGACCGCCAGCACCTGTACCAGCAGCACGGCGGTGATCAGTGTCGTCTGGTCCAGGCCGAGTTCCTCGGAACCGTAGATCGAGGCCTGTGAGATCACCGTCTGGATGCCGTCGTTGTAGACGAGATAGGCGAGCAGGAAGGAGAGCGTCAGCGGATGGCGCCGCATGTCCCGCAGCGTGGCCACGAGTTGACGCCAGCCCGCGCCCACCGCGCCCGCGCCGATACCGTCCGCACCGTCGCGCGCCACCTTGCGGTCGCGCAGCCTGCGCAGCGGCACGATCGTGAACGCGCCCCACCAGACCCCGGCCGAGGCCAGACAGATCCTTACCGCCGCCGACTCCGAGAGCCCGAAGGAATCGTGGCCGGTGTAGAGCACCAGATTGAGGACGAGGACCAGCGCCCCGGAGGTGTAGCCGAAGGCCCAGCCCCGCGAGGAGACCGCGTCGCGCTCCTCGGGCTCCGCTATCTGTGGCAGATACGCGTTGTAGAGCACCATCGACACCGAGATCGAGGCGTTCGCCACGATCAGCAGCAGCGCGCCCAGCAGATAGCGGTCGCCGTCCAGGAAGAACATGCAGGCCGTGGCGGTCGCGCCTACATACGCGGCCGCGGCCAGCAGCGGCTTCTTGCGTCCCGTACGGTCGGCCACCGCGCCCGCCAGCGGCATCACCAGCACCGCCACCACCACCGAGACGGACACGGCGTACGCGAAGACCGAGCCCGCGCGCACCGGGATGCCCAGTGGATGGACAAAGCCGTCCGCGTCGGCCGCCGCCTTCGCCACCGAGGTCAGGTAGGGGCCGAGAAAGACCGTGAGCACGCTCGTCGAGTAGACCGAGCACGCGAAGTCGTAGAAATACCAGCCGCGTTGCTCGCGTGCGCGGTCCGCCGCTCCGTCGGCCCGGTCCACGGCGGTGTCAGCGCTCACCCCGTGCTCCCCCGATTCCTCTGAGTTTCTTGCCGTGCCGGCGCCCGGCCCGGTCAATGCCAGACTCCCCGCGCGGTCAACACCGTGCGCAGCGCTTCCAGTTGATCCGTCATGATGCCATCCACGCCGAGATCCAGCAGCGCCTCCATGCGATCCGGCTCGTTGACCGTCCAGACATGGACCTGGAGACCGCGGGCGTGCGCCATGCGTATGAAGCGCTCGTCCACCACCCGGATCCCGTTCTGCGTCTCGGGAACCTGCGCGCACACCGCGCCGGGACGGACCGGGAAGGGGATGCCGTACGAGCGCAGCCGCAGGCCCAGCACGCCCCGTACCCCGTACGAGGTGGCCAGCCGGGGGCCCGCGAGCCGGGCCGCGCGCGCCACCCTGTCCTCGGAGAAGGAGCCCACACACACCCGGTCCCAGCAGTCCGTCCTGCGGATCAGCTCGACCAGCGGTTCAAGTGCGGGCGCGGCCTTGATATCGACATTCCAGCGCGCCTCGGGGAACTCTTCGAGCAGCTCCTCGAAGAGCGGCAGCGGCTCGCTGCCCGCCACCCTCGCCCGGCGCACCTCGGCCCAGGGCAGATCGACGATCCGGCCCCGGGAGTCGGTCACCCGGTCCAGGGTCGCGTCGTGGAAGGCGACGAGCCGCCCGTCCGCCGTGGCGTGCACATCGGTCTCGAAATGGCGGTAGCCGAGGCCGGCCGCGCGGCGGAAGGCGGCCGCGGTGTTCTCCAGCCCGTCCGCCGCGCCGCCGCGATGGGCGAACGGGATCGGTGTCGGCCGGTCGAGATAGGGGTGGGATACGGGAGTCACCGCCGCAGTATGGCCCCTGCCGGTGTCCCGGCGGCGACGGCGGTACTGCCGCCGGCCGCCGGGGGGATGGCGAAGACGCGCAGGAAGAGCTGGGCTAGCGGGCCGATGGCCAGGGCGTACGCGATGGTGCCGATCCCCACCGAGCCGCCGAGCGCGAAGCCGGTGGCGACGACGGCGACCTCGATGGCCGTACGGACCAGCCGTACCGAACGGCCGGTGAGCCGGTGCAGCCCGGTCATCAGACCGTCGCGCGGGCCGGGGCCGAAGCGGGCGGCTATGTAGAGACCGGTGGCCAGTCCGTTCAGGACGATCCCGGCGATCAGCAGCGGGACCCGGGTCATCAGCCCGTGACCGGCGGGAACGGCGGCGAGTGTGGCGTCCATCGCGAGGCCCACCACGAACACATTGGAGACCGTGCCCAGCCCCGGGCGCTGCCGGATCGGGATCCAGAGCAGCAGCACGACCGCTCCGACGATGATCGAGACGACCCCCATGGTCAGCCCGGTCAGCTCCGCGAGCCCCTGGTGCAGCACGCCCCAGGGCTCAAGGCCGAGACCGCCGCGCACCAGGAGCGCCGCGCTCGCCCCGTACAGCGCGAGTCCGGCGTAGAGCTGCGTCAGCCTGCGGGGGAGCCGACGGTCATGGAGCCCCCGGCCGGTGGACCGCTCTCGAAAGCGGGCGAATATGGGCATGAAAGGGCCCCCTGGTGCAATGGTGGACTGGTGCGTGTCACTCTGTGGCTGGCTGGTAGACGCCAACCATGGCCAATTCGATGAAGGTGGACTGATTTCCATGGCGCAGTGGACCTCGGCCGTCGGCGCGGCTCAGCTCGCCCGGCAGCTCACCACCCAGCAGCCCGCGCCCACCGTGCCCGGCACCCGCAGGCCGCCCGCCTACCGTGCCCTCGCCGACGGCATCCGGCTGCTCGTCCTCGAAGGGCGGGTCCCCGTCGCCGCCCGGCTGCCCGCGGAGCGCGAGCTGGCGCTCTCGCTGTCGGTGAGCCGTACGACCGTGGCCGCCGCGTACGAGGCGCTGCGCGCCGAAGGGTTTCTGGAGTCCCGCAGGGGCGCGGGAAGCTGGACGGCCGTACCGGCGGGCAATCCGCTGCCCGCGCGCGGCCTCGAACCCCTGCCGCCCGAGTCGCTGGGCTCGATGATCGACCTCGGCACCGCCGCCCTGCCCGCCCCCGAGCCCTGGCTGACCCGGGCTGTCCAGGGCGCGCTGGAGGAGCTGCCGCCGTACGCGCACACCCATGGCGACTATCCCGCCGGGCTGCCCGCGCTGCGGCGGATGCTCGCCGACCGCTACACCGAGCGCGGCATCCCCACCATGCCCGAGCAGATCATGGTCACCACCGGAGCGATGGGCGCGATCGACGCGATCTGCCATCTCTTCGCGGGCCGGGGCGAGCGGATCGCGGTGGAGTCCCCCTCGTACGCGAACATCCTCCAGCTCATGCGCGAGGCGGGCGCCCGGCTGGTGCCGGTGGCCATGGCCGAGGGGCTGACCGGCTGGGACCTGGGGCGCTGGCGCCAGGTGCTGCGGGAGGCCGCCCCCCGGCTCGCCTATGTGGTGGCCGACTTCCACAATCCGACGGGCGCGCTGGCCGACGAGGACCAGCGGCGGCAGCTCGTCGACGCGGCACGCTCGGCGGGCACGGTACTGGTCGTCGACGAGACCATGTCGGAACTGCACCTGGACCCCGATGTCGAGATGCCGAGGCCGGTCTGCGCCTTCGATCCGGCGGGCAGCACGGTCCTCACGGTCGGCTCGGCCAGCAAGGCCTTCTGGGCGGGGATGCGGATCGGCTGGGTGCGCGCCGCGCCGGACGTGATCCGCTCGCTGGTGGCGGCACGCGCGTACGCCGATCTCGGCACCCCGGTACTGGAGCAGCTCGCCATCAACTGGCTGATGCGGACCGGTGGCTGGGAGGACGCGGTCGCGCTGCGCAGGGCCCAGGCGCGGGAGAACCGGGACGCGCTGGTGGCGGCGGTGCGCGAGCGGCTGCCCGAGTGGGAGTTCGAGGTGCCGCGCGGTGGGCTGACCCTGTGGGTACGGACCGGCGGGCTCTCCGGCTCCCGGCTGGCCGAGGTGGGCGAACGGGTCGGGGTACGGGTGCCGTCGGGGCCCCGCTTCGGGGTCGACGGGGCGTTCGAGGGGTACGTACGGCTGCCGTTCACCGTGGGCGGGCCGGTCGCCGTCGAGGCGGCGGCCCGGCTGGCGGCCGCGGCGCGCCTGGTGGCGAAGGGCGCGAGCACCGGGACGGAGGCACCGCGCACCTTTGTCGCCTGAGGCCGGCGGCGGCTCGCTGCTGTCAGCCCTCGGCGGGCACCGGGCGGACGGGCGGCCGGGGTGTGTGGACCGTTCCGAGCGGCCGGTCCGGTTCGTGCGCCTGGATCTGCTGCCGGTGCTCCTGCTCCTCCCGCTGCTCCGGCGAAGGCGAAGGCGACGGCGCCGCGGACGCCGTCTCCTCGTACGGCGCCTGCCGCTCCGGGAGGAGGTCCACGACCGCGCGGCGGTGCGTCTCGCTCGTCTCGTCGTCGTAGGGATCGGGCGTCGCCGGGACCTGGATCCTGAGCACCGGGCCCGTACCGAGCCGCGCGTACCCCCTGCCGGGCGGGACGTCCGGCGTGGGCGTGGTGTGCGGCGGCGCCCCGAGCACCGCTTCCACCTGCGGCGCCGCCACCGCCCCCAGGACCACCCGGGCGCGGGTGTGCGTCCGTACGGTCTCGCTCAGCGCGTCCAGACCGTCGAGCTGATCGGCGACCACCACCGTCACATGGGCGGCCCTGCCATGGCGCAGCGGCACATGGAGCAGCTCCTGCGGATCGGGCCGCCCCTCGGCCTCCGCGAGCTGCCCGAAGACGCCCGGCCGGTCCACCAGGATCCACAGCGGCCTCTTGATGTCCTCGGGGGCGGGACGGCCCGACTGCCGGGCCTGGTTGGCGGCGATCAGCCGCCGCTCCGTCTCGTGCGCGGCCCACTCCAGCCCGGCCAGCGCGCCGGCCAGCCCGTACTCCACAGCGAGCACACCGGTGCGGCCGGTCAGACACGTGAACTCGCCCGCACCGCTGCCCTCCACGATCAGGACGTCGCCGTGCCGGACGGCCTGGAGCGCGATGGAGCGCAGCAGGCTGGTGACACCGCTGCCCGGCTGTCCCGCGACCAGCAGATGCGGCTCCGCCGAGCGCGGCCCGGTCCGCCAGAGCACCGGGGGAGCGTTCCGGTGCCCGTCGCCCACGACGACCGGCACGGTCCGCGGCACCGCTCCGTCGTCGGTGAAGCCGAGGACCGTCTCGCCGGGGGCGGTGACGAAACGCTGGGCGGCGATCGAGGTGGAGAGGGCCGGCAGCACGGTCATCACAAGCTGGTTGGCCTCTTCGTGCCAGTCGAAGTGGTACTCGCGTCCGCGTCCGGACTTGGCGTACAGCACCTGCTCGATCCGGGCGCGCGCCTCGGGCTCGCCGTCGGTGAAGTACGCGGGATAGGCCAACTGGAGCCGGGTGAGCCGCCCCTGGGCGTCGAAGGCGTGCTCGCCGAACGCCTTGCTCCACTCGCCGCCATGGGCGAAGAGCGGACTCGGGTCCTCGGGAACGGAGAGATACGGCACCAGCGCCTCGTACAGCGACTGGAGCCGCCGTGCCTCCGCTTCGTCGGGCCCGGTCCGCGCCGGCGGCGTACGGTCGCGCCCCTGCCAGGCGGCCACGCCCATCACCGTGACCAGGGCCAGCATCGGCCCGTACGGAATGAACGCGATCACCAGCACGGAGGCCGCGATCAGGAACAGCGCGGGACCGCGCCGGTCCTTGGGGGTGTCGGCCCACTTCTGGCGCCCCGCGGCGGCCAGCATCCGCAGACCCCGGGTGATGGTGATCAGCGGATGGAGAACGTCGGTGGCGCCGTCGGCTGCCGTACGGGCCAGCTCACGGCCGCGCGCGATCCGGTCGCTGCCGCTGCTCAGAATGCGGGGGAGTGCTCGCCGGGCCACGAAGGTCTCCTGTGGGTGCGGAAAGGGGAGCGGGCCGGAATCAGAACTTGATCCCGCCCAGGAGACCGGCGAGGCTGGCGCCCCCGGCCGTGATGCTCGGGGCGATGGCGGTGCCCGCGAGATAGAAGCCGAAGAGGGAGCACACCATCGCGTGCGATGCCTTGAGTCCGTCCTTCCGGAAGAAGAGGAAGACGATGATTCCGAGCAGCACGACACCCGACACGGACAGAATCATGAGAGTTCTCCTGGTTGATGGGGACAGTCACCATGAGTTCTTCCAGAATCACGGAAAGTATCTATGCGATAAAAGGTGCAAATGAGTGAAATATCGGGTATTTCACTGCACTGGTCGACGCGGTGCCCCATGTGGCGCCGCAGTAGTCTGTCCGTCACCCGTACGGCGCAGATGCCGTATGTACCAGGTCAACAGCGTGAGGAGCGGTCCACCGATGAGCGAAACCCCGGATCCCGAGGTGGTGGAGCTGGCCACGAAGATCTTCGATCTGGCCAGGCGCGGGGAGACCGGAGCGCTCACCGCGTACATCGACGCCGGAGTGCCCGCGAATCTCACCAACGACCGGGGCGACTCGCTGCTGATGCTCGCCGCCTACCACGGTCACGCCGAGGCGGTGGCGGCCCTGCTTGAGCGCGGCGCCGATGCCTCCCGCCCCAACGACCGTGGCCAGACCCCGCTCGCCGGCGCGGTCTTCAAGGGCGAGGACGAGGTCATCAGGACCCTGCTCGCCGGCGGCGCCGATCCGGCGGAGGGGACGCCCTCCGCCGTGGATACCGCGCGGATGTTTGGGAAGACGGACCTTCTGGAGCTGTTCGAAGCCAGGTGAGAGACGTCGTAAATGTGGTCGCGGTGGCGAAATGGCTGGGTCATCATGACGTCGGGCCCGCAGTGGGCCACCGACGAGAGGCAGGGAAGATGGTCTGCGCTGAGCGGGAGACGACGGGCGGCGGGGCATGTTGCCGCTTGGTCTAGGGCGTGTCCGCCGGATGGTACGCGGCGGGCAGGGCCCGGACCCGAGACGGCCGGCACCGAGTCGCGGTGCCGCGTCGCACCCCCGGTCGCGTCAACAGCTTGATGTGAGGCTTCTCCCATGTTCGATCCAGTCATAGCGCCGAGCGGCACGCTGCTCGGCCTGTTGCAGAGGGGCCGCGGCGACGGCACGCTGCACGCGCTCGCGGCGCCCCGCGCGGAGGCGCTAGCCGCCCTGAACCACTGCGTACTGAACGACCCCCGGCACGACTGGCAGGTCGAGAACAGGTCGCTGTACTACGCGCGTCTTTTCCTGGATCTGCACGGCGGGCTCGATGCCGTCGACCGCCATCTCTTCGATGCCGAGGACCGGCTCGACGCCGAGGAGTCACGGACCGGGCTCGCCCTCGCCGTCCTCGGCCACCTCGCCTCGTACGGCAGGCGCGACGCGCTGGATCTGCTGAGGCGGTACGCGGCGACGGGCGCCAACTGGGCCTGGGCGCTGGACGAACTGGCGCTGCGCGACGACGACAGCGGGCTGCGCTCGCTCGCCGTACCGGTCCTCGCGCGCTTCCCCGCCACCCCCGAGGGCGACACCGAACTGGCCTCCGCCGTACGGGACGCGTTCGAGCCCCGGCCGTGGCGGCTGTGGGCCGACGATCCGCGGCAGGAGGTCGGCGCCCGGGTCAGGGCAGCCGGCGAACAGGGCTCGTTCGACCGCTGGCAGCGCCAGCTCCGGCCGAGCGGCCCACGGCCCGGCTGGAGCGTGGCGGCCGTGTTCGACTGGGCCCAGCAGGGCCTGGAGCGCGGCTCTGCGCTCCATGTGCCCGCGGCCCGCTGCCTGAGCGCCGTCGCCGGGCCCGAGGACCGGCCGCTGATCGTGGAGACCGCGCGCGGCGGACCGGACGGCGCCCGCAGCACGGCGCTCCACTATCTCGCCGGGGCCGGTGACCCCGCCGTACTCGACCTGATCGAGGCCGCCGCCGTCAGCACGGACCGTACGGTCTCCGACGCGGCGGTCTCCGCCTTCGAGCGGATGTGCGGCGAGGAGGCGGTCGACCGGGCCAGAGGCTGGGTGCACCGGCCCGACGCCCTCGGGGCGTCCGCCGCGGGCGTGCTCGCCTTCCGCGGCGGCACGCGCGACGCGCCGCTCGTACTGGGCGCGCTGCGCGAGACCGTACGGGCCGAGGGGCCCGACGCGCCCCGGCTCTGGACGCTCGTCGACGGCGCGGGACGCCTCGGGATCGTCTGCGCGGCGCCGGTGCTGCGCCATGTCTACCGGGAGACCGCCTCCTCCCAGCTCCGTGGCCGCACGGCCCGCGCCCTCGCCGCCACGGATCCCTCCTTCGCGACCGGGTTCGCCGTCGAATGCCTGTGGGACTGCGAGGAGACGACGAGAGAGGTCGCCGCGCTGCACGCCGAGACCGGCGATGTGCGGGTGGCGGAGCGGCTGCGGCGGCTGGCCGCGGATCCGGCCGAGGAGGCCGAGGTCCAGACGGCGGTCCGCAGCCGGATCGGACCGGACGCGGCGACGCGGTAGGGGGCGCGGACCGGGCGGTCGCGAGCCCGGTCCGCGCGTGAAGCGCCCGTGAAGAGCCCATGAAGAGCCCCGGGTCGGCTCGCTTGTGGCCTCGGGCCGGTTCGTTTGTGGTCGGCCCGCGCACGGGACTCGTACGGGCCGCGCGGTGTGGACTGCCGTGCCCGGCGCGCCTCTTGACGATTCCGGTGGCGATTCCGGGGCGGGAACCAACCCGGAAGCCCGGCCGTTCACCGTGGTGATGGGCGGGCCCGGCGGTCGCCCGCCTGCTGCGGACGCGAGGTTCCGAGCGGCCCGACGATCTCGCTCCGTGAGGGAACCGGCACGTTCTGTGCATGGTGATCGCTTGCTTAGTGCTGCCCGCGTTTAATGCTCACGGGACGTTCCCCACACGTCAAGATCCACGTTGGCAGGGACACGTTCGGTGGGACGAGAACACGAACATGCGTGTCGCCATAGTTACCGAGTCCTTCCCACCGGATGTCAACGGCGTAGCCCACTGCGCCCTCCAGACCGCCCGGCATCTCGCCGCCCGCGGCCATGACCCGCTCGTCATCGCCCCGTCCGTCGCCGGTGATGCCGAGATCGACGCACCGTGCCCCGTGGTACGCGTGCCCTCCGTGCCGCTGCCCGGCTATCCGCAGGTGCGGGTGGCGCTGCCCAGCCGGCGGCTCGCGGCGACCATCGCCGCCCACCGCGCCGAACTGGTCCACCTCGCGGGGCCGTTCGTGCTCGGTGTCCGCGGCATGACGGCCGCGTCGCGGCTCGGGGTGCCCGCCGTCGCGGTGTACCAGACCGATCTGGCCCACTACGCCCGCACGTACGTGGGCGCGGGCGAGGCCGCGGCCTGGCGCCGGATCCGGGCCGTGCACACCGCGGCCGACCGTACTCTCGCGCCGTCCAGCGCCGCCCTGCGCGACCTCACCGAGCACGGCATCCCGCGGGTACGGCTCTGGCCGCGCGGCGTGGACACCGTACGGTTCCGGCCCGAACTGCGTGACGAGGAACTGCGCCGCCAGCTCGCGCCCAACGGGGAGCTGATCGTCGGGTACGTCGGGCGGCTCGCGCCCGAGAAGCATGTCGAACTCCTCGCGGGCGTCTGCGAACTGCCGGGAGTCCGGGTCGTGATCGTCGGGGACGGCCCCAGCGAGACCTCGCTGCGGAGCACGCTGCCCGGCGCGGTCTTCCTGGGCCGCACCACCGGTGACGCGCTGGCGCGTACCTTCGCCTCGTTCGACCTGTTCGCGCACACCGGGCCGTACGAGACGTTCTGCCAGACCGTGCAGGAGGCCATGGCCAGCGGGGTGCCGGTGATCGCGCCCGCCGCGGGCGGACCGCTCGACCTGGTCGACCACGGACGCACCGGCACGCTGGTCGCGCCGCTCGACGCGGGTGCCGTGACCCAGGCGGTACAGGACCTCGCGCACGCGCCCGCGCTCCGCGAGGCCTACGGGCGCGCGGCACGGACCACCGTCGAGGGCAGGACCTGGGCCGTCGTCGGCGACCAGCTCATCGACCACTACCACGAGGTCATCGGCGCGCGTACGGCGGTGGTCGCGTGAGCGGCTTGCGCATCGTACGGCTGGCCAACTTCGTCACCCCGGCCTCGGGCGGGCTCCGTACCGCGCTCCAGGAGCTGGGCAGCGGCTATCTCGCGGCCGGGCACGAGCCGGTGCTGATCGTGCCGGGGGACCGGGAGTCGGACGAGGACACCGTGCAGGGCAGGGTGATCACCCTGCCAGGGCCCGTGATCCCCGGCACCGGCGGCTACCGGGTGCTGACGGCCCGCCGGCGGCTGCGGCAGGTGCTCGAATCGCTCGGACCCGACCGGCTCGAAGTCTCCGACCGGACCACCCTGCGGTGGACGGGGGAGTGGGCGCGGCGCCACCGGGTGCCCTCGGTGATGGTCTCGCACGAGACGGCGGACGGAGTGCTGCGGACCTGGGGCGTGCCGGGGATGGCCGCCGAGCGGACCGCGGACCGGCTCAACATGCGCAGCGCGTGGGCGTATTCGCGGATCGTGTGCACCACGGAGTGGTCGGAGCGCGAGTTCCTGCGGATCGGCGCCCGCAATGTGGTGCGCGCGCCGCTCGGGGTCGATCTGAAGCGGTGCAGGCCGGAGCGGCGCAGCGAGGCGCTGCGCGCCCGGTACGCGCGCGGCGCGGACGTACTGCTGGTGCTCGGCTCCCGGCTCTCGGTGGAGAAGCGGCCCGGCGCGGCGCTGGACGCGCTCGTGGAGCTGCGCGACCGGGGCGTACGGGCGGTGCTGGTCGTCGCGGGCGAGGGCCCGCTGCGGGCCGGACTGGTCCGCAAGGCGCGGGCGCTGCGGCTGCCCGCGCTGTTCCTGGGGCATGTGGCCGACCGCGAGTCGATGGCGGACCTACAGGCGGCGGCGGACATCTGCCTGGCGCCGGGTCCGGCCGAGACCTTCGGACTTTCCGCGCTGGAGGCGCTGGCCTGCGGTACCCCGGTCGTGCCGAGCGCGTCGTCGGCGCTGCCCGAGGTGATCGGGGACGCGGGGGTGGCCGCGATCGACAGCGCGGTGTCCTTCGCCGACGCGATCCAGGAGCTGCTGACCCGCCCGGAGGACGCCCGCCGCGCCGCGGCGCGCGCCCGCGCGGAACTCTTCAGCTGGGACAACGCGGTGGCCGGCTTCCTGGCCGCGCACGACGCCCCGATGCTGAACAAGGTCCCGTCCCAGATCCGCCGCCCGGACGGAGCCCAGAGATGACCCGCGGCGCGGACATCGCGGACCCGGTGCCGGACGGAGAGTGCGCGGGTACGCAGCCGCGCATCTTCGTACGGGGCGCCGACCAGCCTTCCCTCCCGGACCCACGGGACCAGCCGCCCACGCCGGCCCCGGCGACCCCGGGCCGCCCGGCCGGCGACGACGCCGTACGCGAGGCCGCTCAGCAGGCCGTACCGGCCGCCGCAGGCGGTGCCGCCGGCACGACCCGGTCGGATCGGGCAGAGTCGGCCGACGTGCCGATCCTCGGCGACGGCCCGGCGGAGACGACATCCGCCGGTCGGCCCGGCGGGCCGGGTCCGGCGATGCCCGCCGGCAGTTCTACGACGGTGGCCCCGGCCGTCCGGCCGGGTGCGACGGAAGCGTGGGCTTCCGACGGCGGCTCCGGCGGCCGAGCGACCGGGCCGTCGGCCGTCGGCGCCGTAGGGGCGACGGCATTCGGTACGGGCCCGTCCGGGCCCGTACCGCCGCAGACGGCGCACGGCGCCGGGACGCCGGTCGCGGGTGCCGCCGGGGCACCCGCGCAGCCGACGCACGGCTTTGGCACCGCGCCCGGTGCCAAGGCGCCGATCACGAACAGTGTCGCCGGTGAAACGGCGGCCGGGCCGTCGGCCGGCAGCGGCGTCGGGGCGGCGGCAGTCGGCTCCGGCAGCCCCGGATCCGTACCGTCGCAGCCGACGCACGGCGTCGGGGCTCGGCCCGACGCCGGATCGTCGGCCGCAGGCGGCATCGGCGAAGCGGCAGCCAGGACCGTACCGCCGCAGACAGCGCCCGGCGCTGGTGCCGCGCACGGCGTCGAGACGCCGGTCGCGGGTGCCGCCGGGGCTTCCGCGCAGACGGTGCCCGGCGTGGGCGACGCGCTTGGCGTCGACGCGTCGGTCGTCGGTGGCAAGACGGGCGGCGGCCGGGGCGAGCAGCGGCGGGTCAAGGGGCTTGTCATGGCGCCGCGCGCGCTGCGGTTCGCCGCGTTGGGGGACTCGTTGACCTCCGGTGTCGGTGACCCCGTCGACGGCGGGTGGCGGGGGTGGGCCGCGCTGCTCGGTGGGGCGCTCGGGCCCGCCCGGGCGGCCGGGGCCGGGGGCGAGAGTCCCGTACGGTTCCACAACTTCGCCGTCAGCGGCGCGCTGACCCGCGATGTCGAGGAGCAGCAGGTCCCCGCCGTCCTCGACTTCGGCCCCGACATCGCCTCCGTCGTCGTCGGCGTCAACGACACGCTCCGCTGCGCCTTCGACATACAGGACATCGCCCAGCGCCTCGACCGCGCCTGCGCGGCCCTCGCCGCCCGCGGCGCCGTCCTGCTGACCACCTGTCTGCCCGACCCCGGGAGCATGCTCGGACTGCCCCTGCCGCTCGCCCGTCCCCTCGCCCGCCGCCAGCGCGCGCTCAACGCCGTCGTGCACGCCCTGGCCGCCCGCTACGACACCGTCCACCTCCATATGGCCGACGCATCCTGGGTCGGCGACCGGTCGCTGTGGAGCGCCGACCGGCTGCACCCCGGAGAGCGCGGCCACCGCATGATCGCCGCGCGCTTCCACGCACCGCTCGCCGCGCGCGGTCTCGCCATCGGCCCCCCGCCGTCCCTGGAGGCCGACCAGTCCCCGCCCAGCCGCGCCGCCGTCATGCTGTGGCTCGCCACCAAGGGGGCGGGCTGGGTGGCGCGCCGCTGCCAGGACCTGCTGCCGGAGCTGCTGCGGCTCGCGGGCGACGAGGTACGGCACTGGGCCCGCGGCACCAGCGCCCGTCTCGACGCCCACGCCGAACAGGCCCTCTCCCGGGCCCTCGCCACCCTGTCCTCCCCGCTCTCCTCCCCGCTCGCACCGCTGTCACCAGGCGTTCCGCTTGCGAGAATGGGGGAATGACCGGGCGCTGGGAATTCTGGATCGACCGGGGCGGCACCTTCACCGATGTGGTGGGCAGGCGCCCCGATGGAGAGCTGGTCACCAGGAAGCTGCTCTCGCACCACCCCGAGCGGTACCGGGACGCGGCGGTCGCCGGTATCCGGCTGCTGCTCGGTCTCGGTCCGCGCGATCCGGTCCCCGCCGGCCGGATCGCCCTCGTGAAGATGGGGACGACCGTCGCCACGAACGCGCTCCTTGAGAGACGTGGTGAGCCGACCGTCCTCCTCATCACCGAGGGCTTCCGGGACGCCCTGCGGATCGCGTACCAGAACCGGCCCCGGCTGTTCGACCGCAGGATCGTGCTCCCCGAAGCGGTGTACGGCCGTGTCATCGAGGTCCCCGAGCGGGTCGACGCGCACGGCGCGACCGTACGGCCCCTCGACACCGGCACCGTCACCGAGCGGCTCCGCGAGGCCCACCGCGACGGCTTCCGCAGCGCCGCCGTCGTCCTGATGCACGGATACCGCCACCCCGCGCACGAGAGCGCCGTCGCCGAGGCCGCGCGCGCCGCGGGATTCACGCAGGTGAGCTGCTCGCACGAGGTCAGCCCGCTGATCAAGCTGGTGCCGCGCGGCGACACCACCGTCGTGGACGCCTATCTCTCCCCGATCCTGCGCCGCTACGTCGACGAGGTCGCCCAGGAACTCCGCGGAATCCGGCTGATGTTCATGCAGTCCAACGGAGGCCTGCGGGAAGCCGCCCACTTCCGTGGCAAGGACGCCGTCCTCTCGGGCCCGGCTGGCGGAGTCGTCGGCATGGCCCGTACGGCACGGCAGGCGGGCTTCGACCGGGTCATCGGCTTCGACATGGGCGGCACCTCCACCGATGTCTCGCACTACGCGGGCGAGTTCGAGCGGGAACTCGGCACCCAGGTCGCCGGGGTCCGGATGCGCGCCCCCATGATGAACATCCACACCGTCGCGGCGGGCGGCGGCTCGGTCCTGCACTTCGACGGCCAGCGCTACCGGGTAGGCCCCGACTCCGCGGGGGCCGTGCCGGGCCCCGCCTGCTACCGGCGCGGCGGCCCGCTCACCGTCACCGACGCCAATGTGATGCTCGGCCGGGTCCAGCCCGCCCACTTCCCCGCGGTGTTCGGCCCGCACGGAGACCAACCCCTGGACGCCGAGGTGGTACGGCGGCGCTTCGAGGAGCGCGCCGAGGAGGTACGCAAGGCCACCGGAGTGGCCCGTACCCCCGAGGAGGTCGCGGCCGGCTATCTGGAGATCGCCGTCCTGAACATGGCGAACGCCGTCAAGAAGATCTCCGTGCAGCGCGGCCACGACATCACCCGCTACGCCCTCACCAGCTTCGGCGGCGCCGGCGGACAGCACGCCTGCGCGGTCGCCGACGCCCTCGGGGTGGACACCGTGATCGTGCCGCCGCTCGCCGGGGTCCTCTCCGCGTACGGCATCGGCCTCGCCGACGCCACCGCCATGCGAGAACAGTCCGTCGAGGCCGAGCTGACCGAGGAGACCCTGCGCCGGGTGCGCGAGCTGTGCGACTCGCTCGCCGAACGCACCCGCGCCGAACTGCGCGCCGACTCCGTCCCCGACGCCGCGATCAGCACGCACGCGCGGATTCTGCTGCGGTACGCGGGTACGGACGCGAGCCTGCCGGTCGCGCTGGACGGCGTGGCGGCCATGGCGGGCGCGTTCGAGGACCAGCACCGCGCGCGCTATGCCTTCACCATGGACAAGCCGCTGGTCGTGGAGGCGGTCTCGGTGGAGGCCGTGGGGACCTCGGGGCCGTCCGCTCCGTACGTCCCCCGCCCCACCGGCGGCCGCCCCGGTCGCACCGAACCGTACGCCTCCGTAAGGATGTTCAGCGAAGGCCGCCTCCAGGACACCCCGCTCCACCGCAGGGACGATCTGCGTCCCTCCGACACCGTGACCGGACCCGCCGTGATCGCCGAGGCCGACGCCACGACCGTCGTCGAACCCGGCTGGCGGGCGACCGCTGGCGAGCGTGGGCATCTGCTGCTCACGCGCGTACGGCCGCGCCCCTCGCGGACCGCCGTCGGCACGGATGTGGATCCCGTGCTGCTTGAGGTGTTCAACAACCTCTTCATGGCGATCGCCGAGCAGATGGGCGTACGCCTAGAGAACACCGCCCATTCCGTCAACATCAAGGAGCGGCTCGACTTCTCCTGCGCGCTCTTCGACGCCGAGGGCAACCTGATCGCCAACGCACCCCACATCCCCGTCCACCTGGGCTCCATGGGCGAGTCGATCAAAGAAGTCCTGCGGCGCAACGAGGGCACCCTGCGGCCCGGCGATGTGTACGCCATCAACGATCCGTACCACGGCGGCACCCATCTGCCCGATGTGACCGTCGTGACCCCGGTCTTCGACACGGCCGGCGAGCGGCTGGACTTCCTGGTGGCCTCGCGCGGCCATCACGCCGAGATCGGCGGTATCACCCCCGGCTCGATGCCCGCCTTCAGCAGGACCGTGCAGGAGGAGGGCGTGCTCTTCGACAACTGGCTGCTCGTCAGGGACGGCCGGTTCCGCGAGGCCGAGACCAGGCACCTGCTCACCACCGCGCGGTATCCGTCCCGCGACCCCGACACCAATCTCGCCGACCTGCGGGCCCAGATCGCGGCCAACGAGAAGGGCATCGCCGAACTGGCCCGTATGGTCGACCAGTTCTCGCTTCCCGTCGTCCAGGCCTATATGGGACATGTGCGGCGCAATGCCGAGGAGTCCGTACGCCGCATCCTCGCCGGGCTGCGCGACGGCTCGTACCGTTACGAGACCGACGGCGGCGCGGTGATCGAGGTCGCGCTCCGCGTCGACCGGGCGGCCAGGAGCGCCGTCCTCGACTTCACCGGCAGCTCCCCGCAGCTCCCGGGCAACTTCAACGCGCCCAAGTCCGTGGTGATGGCCGCCGTGCTCTATGTCTTCAGGACGCTCGTGGCCGACGACATCCCGCTCAACAGCGGCTGTCTCGAACCACTTGAGGTCCGTGTGCCGGACGGCTCGATGCTGGCGCCCGCCTACCCAGCGGCGACCGTCGCGGGCAATGTGGAGACCTCGCAGGCCGTAACCGGCGCGCTCTACGCGGCGCTGCGCGTTCAGGCCGAGGGCTCGGGCACCATGAACAACCTCACCTTCGGCAACGACCGGGTGCAGTACTACGAGACCGTGGCCAGCGGTTCCGGCGCGGGCGACGGCTTCGACGGCGCCGACGCCGTGCAGACCCATATGACCAACTCCCGGCTCACCGACCCCGAGGTGCTGGAGTGGCGCTATCCGGTACGGGTCGACGCCTTCGCCGTACGGGACGGCAGCGGCGGGCAGGGCCGGTGGCGCGGCGGCAACGGAGTCGTCCGCCGGATCCGCTTCCTGGAGCCCATGACGGTGGCACTGCTGACCGGGCACCGCAGGGTCCCCCCGTACGGCATGGCGGGCGGCGGACCGGGCGCGCGCGGCGCCAACGAGGTGGAGCGCGCGGACGGCACGGTCACCCCGCTGCGGGGCGTGGACTCGGTGGAGGTCGGCCCCGGTGATGTGCTGGTCATGAGGACGCCGGGCGGCGGCGGTTACGGTACGGCGACGGCGTCCTCGTAGCTGTTCGGGCCGCATGGCTCGGGGCGGGCGCTGTCACCCGCGCCCGCTGTCGGCCGCGCGCTTCAGCGCCGTACGGGAACGAACCGTACGGGCGTGCCGGGCGCCGCCTGCGCCGCCGCCGGGAGGTCCCGCTCCAGGACGACCGCGACCACCGGATAGCCGCCGGTGGTCGGATGGTCGGCGAGGAACACCACGGGACGCCCGTCCGGCGGGACCTGCACCGCCCCGGTCACCATGCCCTCGCTGGGCAGTTCGTCCGGTACGGCGCGCTCCAGCGGCGGGCCCTCCGTGCGCAGCCCGATGCGGTTGCTCGCGGACGACACCCGGTAGCCGCGGGTGGCGAGGGTGCGCAGCGCACCGGGGCTGAACCAGTCGTCGCGGGGGCCGAGCCGTATCCGCAGGACCAGTTCGGCAGGCGGCGCCGGAGCGGGCGCCCAGTCCACCGGCACCGCCCGGCCCGCCGGCGGACCCAGCGGTACGGCCTCGCCGTCCCGCAGCGGCGCCGGTCCGAGGCCCGACAGCAGATCCGTGGACCGGCTGCCCAGCACCGGTTCCACCGCGATCCCGCCGCCGAACGCCACATAGGCGCGCACCCCCTGGACCGCGGGGCCGATGTCGAGGACCGCGCCCGCGGGGACCCGTACGGCCACGCCCCAGGCCACCGGCCGCCCGTCGACGGACACCGCGCACGGCGCGCCGGTCACCGCCACGACCGCCGGGCGGCGCGGCCGTACGGCGCATCCGGTGAGTGTCGTCTCCAGCGCGGCGGCGCCCGCGGGGTTGCCGACCAGCCGGTTGGCCAGCCGCAGGGCGGGCAGATCGAGGGCCCCGGAGCGCGGTACGCCCAGATGGGCATGCCCGTACCGGCCCAGATCCTGCACCGTGGTCAGCACCCCGGCGCGCACGACCCCGAGGGCCCGGTCCGTCACAGGGCCGCCACGTCCTGGTCCACCGGCACGAACCTGACCCGGGTCCCGGGCGTGAGCAGCGCGGCGGGCGCGCGCTCCGGGTCCCACAGCACCGTGTCCGTCGTACCGATGAGCTGCCAGCCGCCGGGGGACGAGCGCGGATACACCCCGGTGTACGGTCCCGCCAGCCCCACGGAGCCCGCCGGCACGGCCGTACGGGGCGTGGCCCTGCGCGGTACGGCGTACCGCTCCCCGAGCCCGGTCAGATAGCCGAAACCGGGCGCGAACCCGCAGAAGGCGACCCGGAATTCGGCCGCCGAGTGGATCCGTACGACCTCGTCCTCCTTCATCCCCCACAGCGCCGCCACATCCGCCAGATCGGGACCGTCGTACCGGACCGGCAGCGCGACGGTCTCCCCCGCGCGCGCGAGCGGTGCCCGGCTCCGCCAGCCGTCGAGCCCCGCCGCGAAGCCGGCCGGATCGTCGAGACCGTCGAGCAGGACGGTGCGGGCCGCGGGCACTATCTCCCCGACCGGCGGCAGGGTGCCCTCGGCGCGGCGGCGCAGCAGCTCAGCGTGGAACGCCTCCGTCGCCTCGCCGTCGGCCAGTTCGACCAGCAGCGCCCGCTCGCCGACCGGCAGCGCTCTCATACGAACGCCTCCACCCGGACGCCGGCGGCCTCCAGCTGGCCGCGCACCCGCCGGGCCAGATCCACCGCGCCCGGGGTGTCGCCGTGCAGACACAGCGACCGGGCCCGGACCGCGACGGACTGCCCGCACCGCGAGGTGACCACCCCGAACCGGGCCATGGAGACGGACCGTTCGACCACGGCCGAGGCGTCCGTGATCACCGCGCCGTCCTGCCCGCGCGGCACCAGCGTGCCTTCCGGCGTGTACGCCCGGTCGGCGAACGCCTCGGTGACGACGGGCAGTCCGGCCTTCTCCGCGTGCTCGTGCAGCCGCGAGCCCGGCAGCCCGAGCACCGGCAGCCGCTCACCGCTGAGCATGACGCCCTCGACGACGGCCTCGGCCTGCTCCTCGTCGCGTACGACCCGGTTGTAGAGCGCGCCGTGCGGTTTGACATAGGCGACCCTGGCGCCCGCCGCCTTCGCGAACACCTCCAGCGCGCCGATCTGGTAGGCGACCTCGGCGGCCAGCTCGTCCGCCGGCACGTCCATGGACCGGCGGCCGAACCCCGCCAGATCGCGGTACGAGACCTGGGCGCCGATCCGTACCCCGCGCTCCACCGCCCAGTCGCACACCCGCCGCATGGTCGCGGGGTCCCCGGCGTGGAACCCGCAGGCCACATTGGCGCTGGTGACGACAGAGAGCAGTGCCTCGTCCTCGGTCAGCCGCCAGCGGCCGAAGCCCTCGCCGAGGTCGGCGTTGAGATCGATGGACGCCCAGGTCATGAAGCCACCTTCCGATCGGATCCAGTCGGTTTCGTCAGAGCAGCTCGCGTCCGCGCGTCTCGGGCAGTCCGAGCAGCGCGACCACGGCGAGACCGTAACCGACGGCGCCGAAGACCAGCGCGCCGCCGACACCCCAGCTCGTGGCCAGAAAACCCACCACGGTGGGGAAGACCGCGCCCACGGCCCGGCCCGTGTTGTACGTGAACCCCTGGCCCGTACCGCGTACCGCCGTCGGATACAGCTCACTGAGGAAGGAGCCGAAGCCGCTGAAAATGGCCGACATGCAGAACCCGAGCGGGAATCCCAGGATCAGCAGCCAGCCGTCCGCCGTGGCCGGGAGATTGACATAGGCGAGGATCGCGAGCCCGGAGAGCACCGCGAAGATCGCGACATTCTTCTTCCTGCCGAGCCGGTCGGTGAGATACCCGCCGGTCAGATAGCCGGTGAAGGCACCGGTGATCAGGAAGGTGAGATAGCCGCCGGTGCCGATGACCGTGAGGCCCCGCTCGGACTTCAGATAGGTCGGCACCCAGGTGGCGAGCGTGTAATAACCGCCCTGGACACCGGTGGACAGGAGGGTCGCGAAGAAGGTCGTACGGAGCAGGTCCCCGCGGAAGATGGCGCCGAACGAGCCCTTGTCCGCGCTGGTCCTGCGCTGTTCGGCCGCCGCCGGGGCGTCGCTGACGTTCCGTCGTACGTACACGATCAGCAGCGCGGGCAGCGCGCCCGTCCAGAACATCACCCGCCAGGCCGTGTCCCCGTCCAGGAACTGGAACACCAGGGTGTAGACGATGACGGCGAGCGCCCAGCCGGCCGCCCAGGCGCTCTGGACGGCGCCGAGCGTACGGCCGCGGTGCTTGCCGGAGGCGTACTCGGCGACCAGGATCGCGCCGACGGCCCACTCGCCGCCGAAGCCGAGGCCCTGGAGGGCGCGGAAGACCAGCAGGGTCTCGTAGTTGGGCGCGAAACCGCAGAGGACCGTGAAGACCGCGTAGGTGATGACCGTGATCATCAGGGCCCGTACCCGGCCGATCCGGTCGGCGAGGACCCCGGCGACCGCGCCGCCCACGGCGGAGACCACGAGCGTGACGGTGGTGAGAAGTCCGGTCTGGCCGCTGTCGAGACCGAAGTAGGCGGCGATTGCCACCATGCTCAGCGGCAGGGTGAAGAAGTCGTAGGAGTCCAGGCCGTAGCCGCCGAACGCGCCCGCGAAGGCGCGGCGCCCCTGCGGTCCCAGAGCCCGCAGCCACGCTAACGCGCCGGTGTCGTCGGGGAGTTCGTCCTTGTCCAGACGTGCTTGGGTCGTGCTCATCTGCACCTCGCAGGAGGGTGAGTGTGCTGGGACCGTGAGCCGTTTTCACCGTAGGGGATTGTTCAACGATCCGACAAGACTCATGTTGTTTCGTTCTTGCTTCTACGATGAGTCCAGGACGGGACCAGACCGGACGGACTCAGGGAGAGAGCGCTGTGGGGACGAGCGGGACCGAACTCGGCGAACTGGCGGACGACCGCCCGCTGCTGGGCCGTACGAGCACGGCGGAGCGGGTCGCGGACATCCTGCGGACCCGGATCGCGGAGGGCTACTTCCCGCCGGGGGAGCGGCTCTCCGAGGACGCCATAGCCAAGGCCCTGGCCGTTTCGCGCAACACCCTGCGCGAGGCGTTCCGGCTGCTCACGCACGAGCGGCTGCTCGTCCACGAACTCAACCGCGGGGTCTTCGTCCGGGTGCTCGCGGTCGGGGACGTCGAGGACATCTACCGCACCCGCCGGCTGATCGAATGCGCCGTGGTACGGGGGCTGGACGGGCCGCCGTTCCCGGTGGACGGACTGGAGAAGGCGGTCTCCGAGGGCGAACAGGCGGCGCGCGAGGAGATCTGGAAGGGCGTCTCGACGGCGAACATCCACTTCCACCGCGAACTGGTCGCGCTGGCGGGCAGCGCGCGCACGGACGAGCTGATGCGCGGGGTCCTGGCCGAACTGCGGCTCGCCTTCCACGTGGTGGACGATCCGCGCGGCCTGCACGAGCCGTATCTCGTACGGAACCGGCAGCTCCTGGAGTCGCTCAAGTCGGGGGACAGGGAGGGTACGGAGCGGATGCTCGCGGAGTATCTGGACGACTCGCGCGAACGGCTGGTGGCGGTGTACGCGGGGCTGGTGGCGGACGAGGGGACGGAGTCCGGCTAGGGGGCGGGTGGCCGGTGCGTGTGGCTGGTGCGTGCGGCCGGTGTATGGCTGGTTACGGCACCCCGGGCGGCGGTCGCTTCCGCACCGTTTCGACCGATGTCAGTGCGAGGACCTAATCTGTGCCACGTGACTTCGCACGCCTCGACGGACTCCGTTCCGCCCCAGCTCAGCGCGGGGCCGCGGCCCGCGCAGGGCCCGGCCGCCGACGAAGGGCTCGCGCGGCGGCTGCGCGCGCTCGCGTGCACCGCCCCGCTGCACGACCTGGACACCCGCAAGGCGAATCTCGCGGGGGAGTACGCGATATACGGCATGGCGGAGGTCGCGCTCGCCGCGATCGATCTGGTCACACTGAACATGGACTTTGACACCGGTGCCGACCACGAGCAGATAGTGAGCAGGCTCCTGCCCCGTATCGCCGCCCAGGCACCGGGCCGTCCGGCCGCCGAACACGAGCGGGTGGCGCGCTGGGTGCTGGAGAACCTGATCAATGTCGGCAGCGTGGACCGCGGATTCCGCGCGGTCTACGGCACGTTCGGCACCGACGGCGTCTACACCCGCAGGGACTACGACTTCAAGCTCATCGAGGAAGTCCCGGGCCACGGCGGCAGCGTGTATCTCCGTACGACCGACGAGGCGGTCAACGTCCTGGTCGGCGCGCTCGACACGGATGTCACCAGCGCGCAGATCGCCGCCGAGGTCAAGCTGGAGGTGCTGATCAACCGCGGCAGGCTCGCCGACGCGCAGCTCGCCGCCGAGCAGGCGCGCTACCGCACGGTGCAGTACGCGGAGACCCTCCGCCGCACGCTGGAGGCGACCCGGCGCAATGTCCGCGCGGTCGACTGGCTCAACTCCGTACCGGACCTGATCGATGAAGCGCTCAGCCATGTCGCCGACCGCTACCGCCACGAGAACGCGATCCTGACCAATATCCGCAAGGCGCGCGACGAGGCCGAGACCGGCGCCGACCCCAGGACGGCGGAGCACAAGCGGCGCGCCGCCGAGCTGGTCGACATCGTCAAGGACTGCATCCGCCGGCACACCCAGCTCCAGTCCCGGCTGCTGGAGGCGGGCCCGCTGTTCCGCGCGGAGCAGGACCGGCAGGCCTTCGCCAGGCCCACGGCCCATACCGGCCTCGACCTGTACGGGCAGCTCGTCGCGCCCCTGCTGCCGCTGCCGGTCGAGCGGGCGACACGCGTGACCGACGCGTTCTTCGCCCGCGGCACCGGGCTGCGGACGCCCGCGTCCGTACGGGTCGGCGACCTGATCGACCTGCTGCTCACACCGCCGCTGGAACGGGAGCACCTCGGCGCGGAGATGCCGGAGCCGGACCTGATCGCGACCCCGGACGACAGCCGCTTCAGCGAGGAGCAGCTCGCGAACGCGAAGGCCCTGCTCGACCTGGAACACGACGCCCCGCGCCGCCTCTCCGGCCTCCTGTCGGCCGCCCGCCGCTCCGACCCCGACCTCCCCTATCTGGTGGCGCTCCTTGCCATCCACGCGGCGAGCCCTCCGGTCGGCACGGCGCACCGGCAGGGCGAGGAGCGCCTGCTGTTCGCGGTGGACGACGGGACGCCTTTGGAGGACCCGGAGTTCGGCGGGGCGGACCTGATAGTGGGCATGGCGCGGTTGGGGGTGACGTAAGTGTGTGCCGGGTTGTTATGGGTCCCGGCGCCGGTACCGGGCACGCTTCGCTCGGGCTTGCGCCTGCGGGGCAAAGACAAGCCCGTCCGGCGATCGAGGACGAACACAGACCAGGAGCCCGCACCCCGTGAGTGAGCAGTACCAGCCAGAAGGCAGTGGCGGCGCCGACATCCGCGCCGCCGCACCCCCCACCCCCCTCACACCCCCCGACGTCGCCGACGCCGCCCGCCTCGTCTCCTTCGGGCTCCAGCCCAAGCTGCCGCCCGCCCGCGACATCGAGTACACCGAACTCCTCCGCCGCTACCGCGAGGACCCCGCCTTCGCCCGTGTCACCGACGCCGTCGCCACCGGACTCGGCCTCGTCGTGCTGGAGGTCTCGCCCCGCGCCGGCATGGCGGTCACCGCCGCCGAGGACTCGGTCTTCGCCGTCCGTATGGGCGACTACGCCCGCCGCGCCTCCACCGACTCCGCCGACCGGTTCCTGCACGGCCTCGCCCATCTCGCCGTCGCGGCCATGGCGTTCCCGCGCCCCGAGGACCTCGCCGACGACGGATACATCGGCCGGATCACGGTCAACGGCGTCGACGCGTTCGTACGGCAGGCCTGCCGCCGGCTGGAGGAGCGGGCCGGGGCGGACGGGGAGAACACCGACCCCGCGACCGACGCGCCCGGACTCGAAGCCGCCTGGCGGATCTACGCACGGCGCAGCGCGACCGGCGCGACCAAGGACGCCCGCAGGCTCGCCGGTTCGACGACCGGCATCGTCGGCAAGGCGGTCGCGTTCCTCACCGACTCCGGCTTTCTGCAGCGCACCGGTGACGACGCCGGAGGCGCGTACCGTACGACTGCCCGCTACCAGCTCCAGGTACGGGACATGGCGGGCCACGCGGCCATGGCCGAACTGCTCGACCTGGGTGTCGTACCCGTCAGCGACGGCTCCGCCACGCTGCTGCCGCCGCCCGAGGGAGACGATCTGGAGCTGGCCGCCGACGCGGGCCTGCCCTTCCACGCCTGACGCCCGTCCACCGCCTGACGCGGCGCGCCGCGGGCCACCGCGCCGTATCGCACCGGCCGTATCCCCCACCGCTGTTCACCACGACGTTCACCACGACGAGAGTCCGCCGCCATGTACGAGCTGTCCCGGGTCCGCCTCTACTCCATCGGGCCTGCCGGTGCGCGCTACGCCGACACCGTGCTCGATCTGCGTGGTGTGGGCGCGCCCGTACCGCATCCCGCGCCCGCCCAGGCGGAGTTCTTCGAGGAGGAGCCGGTCGGGCCGCCGCGCCGCCCGGCCCCGGCGGGGGTGCTGTTCCTGGAGAACGGCGGTGGCAAGTCCGTACTGCTCAAGCTGATCTTCTCGGTGATGCTGCCGGGCCACCGCAACACCCTCGGCGGCGCCAGTTCGGGTGTGCTGCGGAAGTTCCTGCTGGCCGACGACTGCGGGCATGTCGCCCTGGAGTGGCAGCACACGCTCACTGGTGAACTCGTGGTGGTCGGCAAGGCCAGCGAGTGGCGCGGGCGTCAGGTGTCGAACGACCCCAGGAAGTTCATGGAGGGCTGGTACTCGTTCCGGCCGGGCCCCGGGCTGAGCCTGGACGCCCTGCCGGTCGCCGAGTCCACGGCCGTACGGCCGCCCGTCGAAGGCGCGTCGGGCGCGCGGGGCAGGCGCCGCACCATGAAGGGGTTCCGGGACGCCATCACGGAGGCGGGCAAGTTCTATCCGCATCTCGACGTCCACTGGGAGGAGATCCACGACCGCTGGAACGAGCACCTCGGCGATCTGGGCCTCGACCCCGAACTCTTCCGCTACCAGCGTGAGATGAACGCCGACGAGGGCGAGGCGGCGGGCCTCTTCGCGGTCAAGAAGGACTCCGACTTCACCGATCTGCTGCTGCGTGCCGTCACCGACACCCGGGACACGGACGGACTCGCCGATCTCGTCGGGGGGTTCGGCAACAAACTGGGCCGCCGCGCCGAACTCACTGCCGAGCGCGACTTCACCGCCGGTTCCGTCGATCTGCTGGGCCGGATCGTCGAGGCCGCAGAGACGCGTTCGCGGGCCCGGGAGATCCACACGGGCGCCGAGCGCCGGGCCCGTACGCTCGTACGACGGCTCACGGCGCGCGCCGCCGAGGAGCGCGGGCGCGCCGCGGACCTGGCGCAGCGGGTCACCGCCGCCGCGCACACCGTGACCACGGCCGAGCAGGCGCGCGGGCGCGGTGCGCTGATCGCCGCCGAACTGGCGTACCGGCACGCCTCCCTGGCCCTCACCGCCGCCGAGAAGCGCGCCGCCGCGCAGCGCCGCGAGCTGACCGACGCCCGTACGCTCCACTCCGCGTGGCAGGCCGCCGAGGCCGTGCTGCGTCACCGCGCCGCCGCCGACCGCGCCCGCGAGGCGGCCTCCGCCGAGTCCCGTGCCGAACTCACCGCCGCCCGCGCCGCCGACGCGGCCCTCTCCGCGGACCACGCCTACGAGGCGGAACGCCGAGCGGCGGATTCCCTGGCGCGGTCCGACCGCCTGACGGCCCTGCTGAGCCTCCCCGCCACCGTCGGCAGGACACCGTCGGCAGCCCACCACCGCACTCCCCGCGTCCACGCCCACATCGACGCCCCGGCCGGCGCGGAGGCGCCGGGCCGCCCGGCTGATGGCGGGTCCACGACGGCTCCCCACGGGTCATCCGCGGCCGGCGCCCACGGAGACGGACTTACGGCCGGACAGCCGGCCGACGGCATGGGCCCGGCGGCGCCTACCGATCCCGCAGGTCAGGGCGAAGGCGGGGCGCATTCCGGTGGGCGTTCGGGCCGCCACGGGGGTACGCCCGCGGCGGGCAAACCGTCCGGAGGCGGATCCG